>MUNG01000227.1:0-12493 GCA_002154585.1 Streptomyces pseudogriseolus | reverse complement strand
CGCGGGCGGCATGGCGCTCGCCCGCGCCGGACTCGCCGGGCTCGGACTTGTCCCCGGCGTCGCCCCGTTCACCGCCGTCCTCGACCCCGAGCGCCTCGCCCACGGCGCCGACCGGCTGCGCTCCGTCCTCGCCGCCCGCTTCCGCAGCCACGAGGACGTCCGCCTGGTCCTCGACCCGGCCAGTGTCCTCACCCCCGTCCTCGCGGACGAACTGGACGCGGTCGCCTCCGACGTCCCCTGGACCGTCCTCCTCCTCGACACCTACGAGCGCACCGGCCCCTTCCTCGACGCCTGGCTGCACGACCTGCTCACCACCGACCGTCACGGCGCCCTGCCCGACACGGTCGTCGTCGTCACCGCAGGCCAGCACCCCGCCGACCCGGCCCGCTGGGGCACGTTCGCCGACTTCATGACCTCCCTGCCGCTCCAGCCGTTCACCGAGGCGGAGGCGCGCGGACTGCTGGCCGAGCGGGGAGTCACCGCCGAACCCGTCGTCGCCGAGGCGCTCCGCCTCACCGGCGGCCTGCCCGTGCTGCTGTCCACGATCGCCGGCACCCGCCCCGCCGGCCCCGAGGACGTCACCGACCCGAGCGCCACCGCCGTCGCACGCTTCCTGAAGTGGGAGCAGGACCCCGGCCGCCGGTTCGCCGCCCTCGCGGGCGCGCTGCCGCGCCTGCTGGACGCGGACGTCTTCGCGGTGGCCGCCGATTGCGACCGGGACCGCGCCGAGGAGCTCTACGCCTGGGTGGAGACCCTGCCGTTCGCCGACCGGCTCGGCGGCCGGATCCGCTACCACGGCATCGTGCGCGCCCCCATGCTGCGGCTCCAGCGCGGGCGTTCCCCGCGCGGCTGGACCGACGCCCACCGCAGGCTCGCGGACGCCTTCCGCCGCTGGCGCGAGCAGACGGAGACCGGACGGGACACCGGCACGCTGTGGCTCGACGAGACCTGGTGCGAGCTGCGCCTCGGGGAGCTGTACCACCGACTGTGCGCCTCCGCCCCCACGGCGGTCTCCGACACCCTGCACGACCTGGTGGAGGCCTGCGACCAGGGGGAGGCGCTCGCCGCGCGGTGGATCAGTGTCCTGGCCGACGCGGGGCGGGACACGGACGCGTCCGGCGTGACCGCGTGGGGCGACCGGCTGTCGGCCGCGCTCGCCTCCGGCGGGACCCAGGCGGTCCTCGACTCCCTGCTCCGGTGGGCGGGACACGCCTCGCCGCTGCCCGTACCGGGCGCTGTGCTCGGCGGGCGGGCCGACCACGGGCCGGCGACCACGCCGGGCGGCGTCACGCCCCAGGACGAGGACTTCGGCGGGGACGTCCGCGGGGAGCCCGCCGGCCTCGACTGGATGCTGGAGGAGCAGGCCCGCGCGATCACACCCACGGACGTCACCCTCCCCCCGCCCCTCCTCGCCCGCATCCACCGCGACCGCGCCCTCGCCCACGCCGCCCGGGCCGATCACGCCACCGCCGTCGCCGAGCTGAGCGGGGCCCTCGCCCTCACCCCCGGCGACGCCCGCACCCTCGCCCTGCGCGGCGAGTACCTGCGCCTCCTCGGCCGCCACACCGACGCGGTCGCCGACCTGGAGCGGGCCGCCGCCCTCGACCCCGCCGACGCCTACGCCCGCGCGTCCCTCGGCGCCGCCCGCCTCGCCCTCGGCCAGGTGACGGAGGCCCGTACCGCCCTGGACGAGGCCCTCGCCCTCGAGCCCGACTACTCCTGGGCGCTGGTGCGCCGCGCGCGGGTGGCACGGGAGCTGGGCGACCCGGAGGGCCGCCTCGCCGCCCTCGACCGCGCCGTCGCCGCCGACCCCGACTCCGCGTGGGCCCACTGCGAGCGCGGGGACGCCCTCCGTGCCGCCGACCGCGACCGGGACGCCCTCGCCGCCTACGACCGGGCGCTCGCCCTCGACCCCGGATACGCGTCGGCGTACGCGAGCCGGGGCGCGGCCCACCACCGCCTGGGCCGGCTCGACCAGGCCCTCGCCGACCTGGACCGCGCCCTGGAGCTGAACCCGTCCTACGCCTGGGCGCGCGAGCGGCGCGATGCGGTCGTACGGGACCTCACCGGCTGATTCCGGCCACATCCGACCGCTCGGGTCACACGCCGTACAGCGGACCGGACGCTGTTCCGGCCTCGCGGCCGACCGCCCCCGTTCGATTACAGTGCTGGGCGTCGTACGTACGGACGGTCCCGGGAGGTCTGGGTGGCTGGTACTGCCGGGCCCGTGTGGGGGCGCCGTGAGCAGCAGGACTTCCGCAGCCGGGTGCGCGGAACGATGCTCGGGGTGGCCGTCGGCGACGCACTGGGCGCACCCGTGGACGGCCTGGACGCCGACACCATCCGCCGCACCCACGGCGCGGAGGGCCTGACCGACCTCGCCCCCGCCTACGGCCGGCGCGGCGCCGTCACCCACCACACCCAGCTCACCCTGTTCACCGTGGACGGCCTGATCCGCGCCCAGGTCCGGCGCGACACCGGCGCCTGGCACCCGCCGACCGACCTGCACCGGGCGTACCTGCGCTGGGCCACCACGCAGCGCGACTGGGGCCCGGACGAGCGGCGCAAGGAGGACGGCTGGCTGGCCCGGGAGGAGTGGCTGTACGCCCGCCGCGACCCGGCCCGCACGCTGCTGCTCGGCCTGGGCGACGAGACGATGGGCACGCTGGACGCGCCCAAGAACCCCGGCGAGGCCGGCCCGGAGGCGGCGGCCCGGTCGGCGCCGTTCGGGCTGCTGGTCGGCTGGGACCCACAGCTGGTGGCGCAGCTCGCCGTGGAGTGCGCGGCCCAGACCCACGGTCACCCGGTGGCCTTCCTCGCGGCGGGCGCGTACGCGGTGCTGGTGCACGCGCTGGCCCGCGGCGACAGCCTGGACGCGGCGGTGCAGCGCGCCCTCGCCCTGCTGGCCGTCCGCCCCGGCCACCAGCCGGTGACGGACGCCCTCCAGCGCGCCCTGGGCGCGGTACGGCAGGGCATGCCCGGCGCGGAGCGGGTCACGGAACTGGTCGGCAACGCCACCGCCGAGGGCCTGCTGTCCGCCGCCGTGTACTGCGCGCTGGTGGGGGAGGACGTACGGCACGGGCTGTGCCTCGCCGTGAACCACGGCGGCCCCAGCGCGGCGGCGGGCGCGCTGACCGGCGGTCTGCTGGGCGCCCTGCACGGCGAGACGGCCCTCCCGCCGGCCTGGCTCGCCGAACTGGAGGGCCGCCCCACGGTCCTGGAACTGGCCGACGACTTCGCGATGGAGATGACCCAGGGCCCCGCACTCCACGGCCCTGCGGGCTCCTCCCCGGCCTGGCTGACGCGGTACCCGCGGGGCGCCTGATCCTGAGTATGCGCAGTTCCCCGCGCCCTCCAGGGGCGCGGGGAACTGCGCAAAGGGGCCCCGGGAACCCACCCGACCCCGGATTTCCGCAGCCGCCCGGCAAGGCCCCCGGCGGGAAGCCGTTACGCTGGAGGGCGTGGCAGTCGTCGACGTATCCGAAGAGCTCAAGTCCCTCTCCTCGACCATGGAGTCGATCGAGGCCGTCCTGGACCTCGACAAGATGAGGGCAGACATCGCCGTGCTCGAGGAGCAGGCGGCCGCGCCGTCCCTCTGGGACAACCCGGACGAGGCGCAGAAGATCACCAGCAAGCTGTCCCACCTCCAGGCGGAGGTCAGGAAGGCCGAGGCCCTGCGCTCGCGGATCGACGATCTCGCCGTGCTCTTCGAGATGGCCGAGGAGGAGGACGACCCGGACACCCGCGCGGAGGCCGAGTCGGAGCTCACCTCGGTGCGGAAGGCACTGGACGAGATGGAGGTCCGCACCCTCCTGAGCGGCGAGTACGACTCCCGTGAGGCGCTGGTCAACATCCGCGCCGAGGCGGGCGGCGTGGACGCCGCCGACTTCGCCGAGAAGCTCCAGCGCATGTACCTGCGCTGGGCGGAGCAGCGCGGCTACAAAACGGAGCTGATCGAGACCTCGTACGCGGAGGAGGCCGGCATCAAGTCGACCACCTTCGCCGTGCAGGCGCCCTACGCCTACGGCACCCTCTCCGTCGAGCAGGGCACGCACCGCCTGGTGCGCATCTCGCCCTTCGACAACCAGGGCCGCCGCCAGACGTCCTTCGCGGGCGTCGAGGTGCTGCCCGTGGTCGAGCAGACCGACCACATCGAGATCGACGAGTCCGAGCTGCGGGTGGACGTCTACCGGTCCTCCGGCCCCGGCGGCCAGGGCGTGAACACCACGGACTCCGCGGTGCGCCTCACGCACCTCCCCACCGGCATCGTGGTCTCCTGCCAGAACGAGCGGTCGCAGATCCAGAACAAGGCCACCGCGATGAACGTCCTCCAGGCCAAGCTGCTGGAGCGGCGCCGCCAGGAGGAGCAGGCCAAGATGGACGCCCTGAAGGGCGACGGCGGCAACTCCTGGGGCAACCAGATGCGTTCGTACGTGCTGCACCCGTACCAGATGGTCAAGGACCTGCGCACGGAGCACGAAGTGGGCAACCCGGAGGCCGTGTTCAACGGGGAGATCGACGGTTTCCTCGAGGCCGGAATTCGCTGGCGCAAGCAGCAGGAGAAGTAGGGCCGCTCCCGCACACAGATTTGTCGACAAGGCAACTGCCGCTCCCGGAGCGGCAGTTGCCTTGTCGTGTCGGGGATGTCCGGGATTTACATCACACTCACAGCTTCCCTGTCCGGCAAAGCGTGCGGAGCCGGACATCGCGCCCGCAACGCCCTTGACGTTCTTTTGGAAAATGGGAAGGGTGAAGCGTGGCATGCGCATTTCTGGGGCGCATGTGAACCGGGGGGCGTTTCACGACAGTTACCTCCGTTGATCACGGCCCCGGGCGCCGCCTCACTGACGATGAGCTACTGGGGGTAGCAACCACATGACCAAGAAGACGCGGATCCGTGTCGCACGTATCGCGGCCGGTGCCGTGATAGCGGCCGGCGCCTCGCTCACGGCGGCCGGCGCCGCCTCCGCCCTCGAGATCGGCGTGAGCGCCGAGGCGAACGACGCGGGCCTCGGCCTCGGCGTGAGCCTGGACGGCGACGAGCCGGGTGACGGCGACGACGAGACGGAGGAGCCCACCGAGGACCCGACCGAGGAGCCCACCGAGGACCCGACCGAGGAGCCCACGGAGGAGCCCACCGAGGACCCGACCGAAGACCCCACCGAGGACCCGACCGAGGAGCCCTCCGAGTCCGCCCCCGGCGGCCTCGACCCGGACGGCGGCGCCTCGCCGCAGGAGGAGGGCTCTTCCTCCCTGACCGACACCGGCGAGGAGGCCCCCGCGGCCTCGGCGCAGGGCAACGGCAAGGAGCTGGCCGAGACCGGTGCCGCCGAGACCACCTTCCTGGTCATCGGCGCCGCCACGATGATCGCCGGCGGCATCGGCTTCCGGGTGCTTCCGCGCCTGATGACCGGCCGCGGCGGCGCCGCCGCCTGACGGTGGCCGCGCGCGCACGCACCGCGCGCACGACATGACGCAAGGGCCCGGAGCGCCGCCGCGCTCCGGGCCCTCGCCGTGTCCTGTGTTGCCTGTCCGCCCAGCTCAGACGGTCTGATGGGCGAGCAGTGCCACCGCCGCGACCAGCACCGCCAGCAGGACGATCAGGGTCGTCGGGGTGAGGCCCGCGAAGAAGTTCTCCTGCTGCATCCGCTCGCGGTTCGCACGGCACACGGGGCACCGGCCCTCGCTCACGGGCGCGGCGCAGTTCGCGCACACCAGCCGGTCGTACGTCATGCGCTCGCCCTCCTCGCACCGGTTCCTGGGGTTCAACGCCCACCACCGTGTGAACGTTCCCCTTCCACTGTGCCAGGTTCCCGCCGCGACCGCGCCGGGTCCTCCCCAGTCAGGGCCCTCCCCAGGGGATGCCCCGGCTTCCCCCGGGAGCGGGCGCCGCCCGGAACAAAGGGCGCATCTCTTCCACAACCCCCTCCGGTGACTGCGCACGCCTCCCCGGGTCGCGTAAGGTCACGCTCATCTACCCCCGGCTACCCGTGGTGCATCCGTGATCCGATTCGACAACGTGTCCAAGGTCTACCCCAAGCAGACCCGCCCAGCCCTCCGGGACGTGTCCCTGGAGGTCGAGAAGGGCGAGTTCGTGTTCCTCGTCGGGTCCTCCGGCTCCGGAAAGTCCACCTTCCTGCGGCTCGTCCTCCGTGAGGAGCGGGCCAGCCACGGGCAGGTGCACGTCCTCGGCAAGGATCTCGCCCGCGTCTCCAACTGGAAGGTGCCGCAGATCCGGCGGCAGCTGGGGACCGTGTTCCAGGACTTCCGCCTGCTGCCGAACAAGACGGTCGCCGAGAACGTGGCCTTCGCGCAGGAGGTCATCGGCAAGTCGCGCGGCGAGATCCGCAAGTCCGTGCCGCAGGTGCTCGACCTGGTCGGGCTCGGCGGCAAGGAGGACCGCATGCCGGGCGAGCTGTCCGGTGGTGAGCAGCAGCGCGTCGCCATCGCGCGGGCCTTCGTCAACCGGCCGAAGCTGCTCATCTGCGACGAGCCCACCGGCAACCTCGACCCGCAGACCTCCGTCGGCATCATGAAGCTGCTCGACCGGATCAACCGGACGGGCACCACCGTGGTGATGGCGACGCACGACCAGAACATCGTGGACCAGATGCGCAAGCGCGTCATCGAGCTGGAGAAGGGCCGCCTCGTGCGCGACCAGGCACGCGGCGTCTACGGCTACCAGCACTGACGCTCCACGGAAAGGCTTGATCAGACGCCATGCGCGCCCAGTTCGTCCTGTCGGAGATCGGCGTCGGTCTCCGCCGCAACCTGACGATGACCTTCGCGGTCGTCGTCTCCGTGGCCCTGTCGCTCGCCCTGTTCGGCGGGTCGCTCCTGATGAGCGACCAGGTGAGCACGATGAAGGGCTACTGGTACGACAAGGTCAACGTCTCCATCTTCCTCTGCAACAAGAGCGACGCCGAGTCCGACCCCAACTGCGCCAAGGGCGCGGTGACCGACGACCAGAAGGGCCAGATCAAGGCCGACCTGGAGAAGATGTCGGTCGTCGACACGGTGACGTACGAGTCGCAGGACGAGGCGTACAAGCACTACAAGGAGCAGTTCGGCGACTCGCCGCTGGCCAGCTCCCTCACGCCGGACCAGATGCAGGAGTCGTACCGCATCAAGCTGAAGGACCCGGAGAAGTACCAGGTCATCGCCACCGCCTTCGACGGGCGGGACGGGGTGCAGTCCGTGCAGGACCAGAAGGGCCTGCTGGACAACCTCTTCGGCCTGCTGGAGGGCATGAACATCGCCGCCCTCGCGATGATGGCGCTGATGCTGGTCGTCGCCCTGATGCTGATCGTGAACACCGTCCGGGTGTCCGCGTTCAGCCGCCGGCGCGAGACCGGGATCATGCGGCTGGTGGGCGCCTCCGGCTTCTACATCCAGGCGCCCTTCATCATGGAGGCAGCGGTCGCCGGACTCATCGGCGGCACCCTCGCGTGCGCCTTCCTCGTCCTGGGGCGGTACTTCATCATCGACAACGGACTCGCCCTGTCGGAGAAGCTGAGCCTGATCAACTTCATCGGCTGGGACGCCGTCCTGACGAAGCTTCCGCTCATCCTGGCGACCAGTCTGCTGATGCCGGCGTTGGCCGCGTTCTTCGCGCTGCGCAAGTATCTGAAGGTGTGACTCTTGCCAACCGGGGCGCGCGGCCAACGGGCCGTGCGCCCCTTTCCGTTGTCCTAGACTCACCGGCATGTCAGGTCGTGACCCGTTCTGTCGGCCCCGCAGCGTCCGCCGCGGCGCCGCCCTGACCTTGGTGTTCGCGAGCGTCCTTGTCGCCGGCGCGGCCACGGGCAGCCTTCCCGGCGCCGGCCGTGAGGACACCGCGGAGGGCGCCGCACAGGCCGCCCCCGTGGGTCACCACGCCGAGGTCACCCGCGCGGCCGAGGAGGCCGCCGCCCACGGGGCGTCCCCGCTGGAGGCCGCCGAGCGCGCGGTCAGCCGCAGCGGCGACCGCTGGGCCGCCGTCTACTCCCGCGGCGAGTACGAGGAGTTCCAGGCGACCCTCGACGGCGCGTACACCGGCGTCGGCCTGTGGGCCCGCCAGCGGGACGGCCGTATCGAGGTGAGCAAGGTCGGCAGCGGCACCCCCGCCGACGAGGCGGGCATCCGCGCGGGAGACCGGCTGCGCAGCGTCGACGGCGAGAAGGTCGACGGGCGGCCCGTCACCGAGGTCGTGTCCCTGCTGCGCGGGGACAGGGCGGGCAAGAGCGCCGGCAGCACCGTACGGCTCGGGCTCGAGCGCGGCTCCCGCTCCTGGAGCGAGACCGTGCGGCGCGCCCGGCTCTCCCGGAAGGCGGTCACCGTCCGCTCCCTGCCGTCCGGGGTCACGGTCGTCCAGGTCGCCGCCTTCACCAAGGGCTCCGGCGAGCAGGTCGGCGCCGCCGTGCGCGAGGCGCCGAAGGAGTCCGGCATCGTCCTCGACCTGCGGGGCAACTCCGGCGGCCTGGTCGCCGAGGCGGTCACCGCGGCCTCCGCCTTCCTCGACGGCGGCCTGGTCGCCACCTACGACGTCGCCGGCGAGGAGCGCGCCCTGCACGCCGAGCCCGGCGGCGACACGACGAGACCCCTGGTCGCGCTGGTCGACGCGGGGACGATGAGCGCGGCCGAACTGCTCACCGGCGCCCTCCAGGACCGCGGACGGGCGGTCGTCGTGGGCTCCCGCACCTTCGGCAAGGGCTCGGTGCAGATGCCCACCGAGCTGCCCGACGGCTCCGTCGCCGAGCTGACCGTCGGCCACTACCGCACCCCCTCCGGCCGCGGCGTCGACGGCCACGGCATCACCCCCGACCTGGAGGCCCGCGAGCGGGCGCTGGAGCGCGCCGAGTCGGTCGTCGCCGGACTCGGCCGGTAGCCCCCGGTCGGTAATCGGCTTCCCTGGACGCCCCTCCGTAGTGCGAAAATGGGCGCACTATGGCTAAGGAAAAAGGGCGCAAGCTGATCGCGCAGAACAAGAAGGCGCGCCACGACTACCTCATCATCGACACCTACGAGGCGGGTCTGGTGCTCACCGGCACCGAGGTGAAGTCCCTGCGCCAGGGCCGGGCGTCGCTGGTGGACGGCTTCGTCCAGCTCACCGACCACGAGGCGTGGCTGCACAACGTGCACGTCCCGGAGTACAGCCAGGGCACCTGGACCAACCACAGCGCCCGGCGCAAGCGGAAGCTGCTGCTGCACCGCGAGGAGATCGGCAAGCTGGAGGCCAAGTCCCAGGAGACCGGCCACACCATCGTGCCGCTCTCCCTGTACTTCAAGGACGGCCGGGCGAAGGTCGAGATCGCGCTCGCCAAGGGCAAGAAGGAGTACGACAAGCGGCAGACGCTGCGCGAGAAGCAGGACCGGCGGGAGACCGAGCGGGCGATCTCCGCGGTGCGCAGGAAGCAGCGGGCCTGAGGTTCAGGGGCCCCGGGGCCTCGCGGGAATAGGCTGGCATCGACCCGCGTTGGTCACGTACGATGGCAACGCACCTCACAGCGGGTGCGCGTCACCTCCTCCGGGAGGGTTTGACAACACAACATGGGGATGATCGGTTTCGACAGCGGCTGTCGAAGCAGGGGAAGCGTGTCGAGGAAGCGGCCATGATCTCGTAAACCACAGGCCGAAAAAAATAATCGCCAATTCCAAGCGATCTGTCTCCCAGGGCGAGCTCGCCCTCGCTGCCTGATCTTCAGGTAGCGAGCAGCGGCTCCCCTACTTAAGGGAGTGTCAGCCCGGGGATGTTCCCGACCCGGATCCTGGCATCAGCTAGGGAACTAAACCTTGATCCCGGTCACGGGGTGAAGAGGGAAACCACACAGTGACTGGGCCCGTCGGAGACTTGTCGGCGTGATCTCCGGGGCCGAGAAAAGCACAGCCGACTGCACACGGAGAAGCCCTGGTTCCGCACCGTTGGACGCGGGTTCGATTCCCGCCATCTCCACTTACCCCATGTGGGCAGAGGCCCCGTCGCGCGAGCGGCGGGGCCTTTGTCATGCGTGGCCACATGGGCGCACCCCCGGGATGTGGGGGCCGCACCCATATCGGTGGGTGGTTCACGCTTCTACCTTCGCTCTCCATGACACAGACCAGAGCCGCACTGCGCCCCACCGTGCTGACGGCCCTCCTGGCCGCCCTTCTCTCCGTCCTGCTCGCCCCCGCGCCCGCCTCCGCCGCCTCCCTCCAGGAGGTCACCGGTTTCGGCAGCAACCCCGGCGCCCTGAAGATGTACCGCTACGTCCCCGACGGGCTGCCCGCCGGCCGCCCCGTGGTCGTCGCCCTGCACGGCTGCACCCAGAACGCCGCCGGGTACGCCTCCGGCACCGGCTGGACCACGCTCGCCGACCGCTGGGGCTTCTCCGTCGTGCTGCCGCAGCAGCAGAGCGGCAACAACCTCAGCCAGTGCTTCAACTGGTTCCAGACCTCCGACATCGCGCGCGGGCAGGGCGAGGCCGCCTCCGTGGCCCAGATGGTCGACCGGCAGCTCGCCGACGTCTCCGGCGACCCGTCCCGCGTCTACGTCACCGGCCTGTCCGCCGGCGGCGGGATGGCCGCCGTGATGACGGCCGCCTACCCGGAGAAGTTCGCCGCGGCCGGCGTCGTCGCCGGACTGCCCTACGGCTGCGCCCAGGCCGCGGGGTCGCCCTACGTGTGCATGTACGTCGGGGCCACCCAGACCCCGGCGCAGTGGGGCGACCGGGTGCGGGCCGCGCGCCCCGGGTACACTGGGCCCTGGCCCGCGCTCACCGTGTTCCAGGGCACGGCCGACTACACGGTGAAACCGGCCAACATGACCGCCCTGGTGGACCAGTGGACCGACGTGCACGGCGCCGACCGCACCGCCGACGTCAGCGACACCGTCGCCGGCTTCCCCCACCGGGTCTACCGCGGCCCCGGCGGGAACGCGGTCGTCGAGACGTACAGCCTCACAGGGATGGGGCACGGCCAGCCCGTCGACCCCGGGACCGGGGACGCGCAGTGCGGGGCGTCCGGGGCGTACTTCCTGGACGTGAACCTGTGCGCCGCGTACCGGCTGGGGAAGGCCTGGCAGCTCGGCTGAGTCTCAGCGCCCGCGCGGCGCCGTGCTCGCCCGCTCCGTCAGCCGGGGCGGCAGCAGGGTGGTGCCCGGTACGGCGGCCCCGGACAGCTTCCGTACCAGCAGATGCACCGCGCGGGCGCCCAGCTCGGCGGCCGGCACGGCCACCGAGGTGACCGGGACGCGGGCCGCTGCGGCGACCGGCGCCGGGCACACGGCGATGAGGGACAGATCGCCGGGGACCCGCATCCCCAGCTCCCCGAACGCCTCGATCAGCGGGTCGATCAGCGGCTCGTTGTGCACCACCACCGCGGTCAGCGCGGGCAGGTCGCGCAGCAGCCGCTCCACGACCGCGCGGGCCGCGTCCCGGCCGGTGCCGCACGGCAGCACCGCCGAGGCCAGCCCGTGCCGGTCGGCCGCCGCGGTGAAGCCCTCCACCAGCCGCCGCGCGAACGCGGTCCGCCGCACGTACACCTCCGGCGGCGAGCCGACCAGCGCCACCGCCCGGTGCCCGAGCCCCGCCAGATGGTCCACGCACAGCTCCCCGGCCGCCCGGAAGTCCAGGTCGACGCAGGTCAGCCCGTCCGCCTCGGCGGGCACCCCGATCAGCACGGACGGCACGGAGCGGGAGCGCAGCAGCGGTAATCGGGCGTCCTGCAACTGCACGTCCGTCACGATCACCCCGTCCGCCAGCCCCGTCTCCGTGACCCGCCCGAGGGACCCGTCGCCCTCGCCCTGGGTGAGCAGCAGCACGTCGTGGTCGCGGGCGCGGGCGGCGGTGACCACCGACACCGCGAACTGGGTGACCACCGGCACATGGATGCCGGGCCGCATCGGCACCGCCAGCGCGAGCACCTTCGCCCGGCCGCCCGACCGGGGCCGCCCGACGCCGTCCGTGCGGTAGCCCAGCTCGCGCGCCGCGGCCTGCACCCGGCGCCGGGTCGCGTCCGAGATCGGCCGCTTGCCGCTCAGCGCGTACGAGACCGTACTGGGGGAGACGCCGGCGCGCCGGGCCACATCCGTGATCTTCACCATCGGCAGTCCTCGTGGGCACGGTCCGTGGGGGGAGTCAGCGGCCGACACCTGTGTCGAAGCGCTTCGACGGGTGAAGGTATGTGCGGGACCTGTGCCCGTCAATGGTGCCGACAGCCATCCATGAAGCGGTTCGACGAGCCGAACGTGACGAGGGCTCCGGCGACCGCGAAGGCGGTCAGCGCCGCCGCCACCGGCACCCCGTACCCGGCGGTGGCCGACACGTGCTCCACGATCCAGCCGCCGGCCGCGCTGCCGCAGGCGATCCCGCCCAGCAGCCCGGTGACCGCCAGCGTCATGCCCTCGTTCAGCCGCCCCTCGGGGGTGTACCGCTGCACCAGCGTCATCGTGGTGACCATCGTCGGCGCGGTGGCCATGCCCGCCACGAGCAGCGCACCCGCCAGCACCAGGAGCGAGCCGGTCAGGGCCGCGGCCAGC
>MUNG01000226.1 GCA_002154585.1 Streptomyces pseudogriseolus | reverse complement strand
ACCGAGGGCGGGCGGGGTGAGGGCCGGCCGGAAGACGGCGCTGACCTCACCGTCCTCGCCCCAGTACTTCTGCTCGGGATAGGGATACGACATCGCTCAAGTCCTTTCGATCCGCCCGCACCGATGCGCCGGCACGGGCCGTCGGGCGGCCCGTCGGGCGGCCCGTCACCAACGAGACCGGCGCGACCACCAGCGTGTGACACGACACCTCGCGACTTCCGTCAGGGCATCCCACATCCGAAGCGATCAACCCAAGGACAACATCATGGCAATCGAAAGCACCCTGCATCCCAGCCTCATCGTGCCGGTGGGGCACGTCGAGCCCGTGNNGGGGCCTGATCGGCGGCCACGTCGTCTTCGACACGCGCCGTGCGCTCTACGTGTGGGAATGGCAGGCCTACCCTCAGTTCACCATTCCGGTGGAGGACCTGGTCGAGGGGGCGCTGCACGACGACGCTCACACGGAGCGGCTCGGCGCGGGCCCCGCGCACCGTCACACGCTTCAGGTCGGCGGCGAAGTCCGTGAGGGGGCAGCATGGGTGTGGGGCGAGGGCGCCCCGGAGGCACTCCACGGCACCGTGCGGTTCGAATGGGAGGCCCTGGACACATGGCTGGAGGAGGACGAGCCGGTGTTCGTCCACCCGAGGAGCCCGTACTCCCGCGTCGACGCGCTGCGTTCCTCCAGCAGTGTGCGCGTGGAGGTGGACGGAGAGGTCCTGGCGGAAGCCTCCCAGTGCGTGAAACTGTTCGAGACCGGTCTGCCCACGCGCTACTACCTCGACCGCACGGACGTCGACTGGAACCGCCTCCAGCGCTCGGACACCGTGACCCGGTGCCCCTACAAGGGGACGACCAGCAGCTACTGGTCGTTCGACGGCGCCACCGGTCCGCACCCGGACATCGCCTGGACGTACGACTTCCCGACCATCCACGCCAACCGCATCGCCGGCATGACCGCCTTCTGCAACGAACGCGTGGACCTGTTCATCGACGGCGTCCCCCTGCCGAAGCAGCCGAGCCGAGCGCTGTGTCACACCCTGCCTCCCGGCCCGGTCTCAACAGGTACAAGCCCGTCCGGCCCGCTGCGAAGGAGCCACCATGAGTGACATCGTTCTCGAACCAGCCGCCCAGGAATTCGCCGACGCCACGGCCAAGCCGCCGCTGCTGTACGAACTGGGCGTCGAGGGAGCACGCAAGCTCCTCGACGACGTGCAGGCGCAGCCCGTCGAGAAGCCGGACGTGGACGACAAGTGGATCACCGTTCCCGCCGAAACCGGTGACGTGCGGGTGCGCATCGTCAAGCCCGTCGGCAGCAGCGGCGTCCTCCCGGTGATCCTGTACGTCCACGGCGGCGGCTGGATCCTCGGCAACGCCGGCACCCACGACCGCCTGGTCCGTGAACTGGCCGTCGGAGCCGAGGCCGCCGTCGTCTTCGTGGAGTACGACCGCTCGCCCGAGGCCAAGTACCCCGCCGCCATCGAGCAGGCGTACGCCACGGCACGGTGGATCACCTCCGAGGGATCGGGGGAAGGCCTGGACGCCTCCCGCCTCGTCGTCGCCGGTGATTCCGTCGGAGGCAACATGGCCGCCGCCCTCACCCACCTGGCCAAGCGGCGCGGCGACGTCACCTTCCTCCACCAGTCGCTGTACTACCCCGTGACCGACGCGGCCCAGGACACCGGGAGCTACCGCATCTTCGCCCACGGCCCTCACCTGACGGCCAAGGCGATGGAGTGGTTCTGGGACGCCTACACCACCGACCCCGCGGAACGGGCGCAGATCACCGCGTCCCCCCTGCGCGCCACGCTGGAGGACCTGCGCGGCCTGCCGCCGGCCTTCGTCGTCGTCGACGAGAACGACGTGCTGCGCGACGAGGGCGAGGCCTACGCGCGCAAGCTGGTGCAGGCCGGCGTCCCGACCACCAGCATCCGCTACAACGCCACCCTGCACGACTTCATGATGCTCAACCCCGTGCGCGGCACGCAGGCGTCGACCGCGGCCGTCGAGCAGGCCGTCCAGGTCCTGCGCAAGGCGCTGGGCACCGACTGACCGTGCCGTGCCGGCGCGCCCGCGTGGCCACGGCGGCGACGCGGGTGACGCGGCCCGCCTGATCAACAAGGCGGAGTCCTGGGAGTCCTGGGGGGCGAGCGTGGCCGTCCCACCCGAATCTGGAGCACACGATGGACACCGACAAGCAGACGGCCCGTGGCCTGGCCGACATCGAGGCGTACCTGTACCGGGAGGCCCACCTCAGCGCGGCCCGTCGGCGCCTGGCCCGTTTCGTGGCGCGGGCCGACGACTTCAGTGCCGAGCAGAAGGCCGAGCTCGAGACGTGGTATCTCGGCGAACAGCGGTACGTGGCGCGGATGGTCACCGATCACATCGCCGACAGCATCAGCGCGGTGGAGGACCAGCACCGCGTCCGCTTCGGACGGTGGCTGCGCGGAACACTGATCGGCATGACGGTGATCACCTTGGCCGTGATCGCGGGCGCGGTGATCGCGGTGTGCCTCCTGCGGTGAGCACGGTCCGCCCGCCGGCGGCGACGCACCCGACGCCGCCTTCTCGCCGGCCACGCCGATCCGTCCCGTTCCAACATCGGTCACGCCGGTCCGGCCGCACGACGGCCGGGCCGGCGCCCTGATCAGCGCGTCTGGTCGGTCGGGCCCCGGCGCCCCTGCCCGAGTAGCCGACGCCTCCACCGCCGCGTACGGAGTGCACCACGGGCCGGAAGCACTCCACGGACGCCCCACAGCGGACCCGCCGCAGACGGCCCTCAAGACACGTCCTCCAGCAGCACGCGCTCCAGGCAGGCCAGGTCGCCGCTGCGCGCCGCCCCGAGGAACGCCTGCACCAGACGACGGTGGGCGGCGGAGTCCACCTCCTGGCGCAGGCGTCCGGTGTCGAGCCTCCGCTGGGCGCGGAACACCTGCTGACGTGCGTTGACGACGCTGAGCTGGAGAAGAGCGGCGATGCGGTCGTAGGAGCAGCCGAAGCCCTCCCGCAGCAGATAGGCCGCCCGCTGGTTCGGGGTGAGCGTGGCCAGCAGCAGCGCGACGGCACCGTCGACGGCGTCGTGCCGCTCCACCACCGTCTCCGGGGTCGACCGACCGTCCACCCGATCGGGAAGCGTGGGACTGGCGGAGAACTCCCGCCGCTTACGGGCCGACTGCGCCATGTTCATCGCCAGCCTGGCCGTGATCGTCCGCAGCAGAGCGGCCGGATGATGCACAGCCGCACGGTCGGCGCCCTGCAACCGCACCCAGGCCTCCTGCACGACGTCCTCGGCGTCCGTCGGGCTTCCCACGATGCGATGGGCGATGTGCAGCAGGGAGGGCCGTGCACGGAGGAACACGGAAGCGGCGTCGTCCAGATCGGTGATGTCCCACGTCACCGTCCTGGCCTGCTCCACGGGCGGGCACTCTGATGTGACGAGACTGGTGTTCACGGTGGCTCTCCTCCGTCAGAGGGGCAGCGGTCCGAACGGCCGGCTCCTTCACACTCACGCCGAGCGGTGGAGCGCCGCGCCCTTGACGACGCGTGGCCGGTACGTGGTGAGACCCCGGGGTCCCCGTGGCCACGGACCACGGGCCACGGACCATGGGGCGGCCGGCAAAAGCCGCGAAGTGGCACACGGTGTCACAACAGTGCGCCGCGGACGGTCTACCTGTCGGAACGCGGTGCGGTCGCGCCGATCAGCCGGTGCGCTGCCCGCAGGGCAGGAGCGAGTGAGGGACATGGGCCACGACAACCAGCCGACCGAGGCACGTCCGCGCACCGGAGGGGAGCAGCCGGCGCGAGGAGCCGGCGCCCGCCCGCCCACTCCGGGCCGTACGAAGGCCCTGCTGCGCCGGGCCTTCCCGGACCACTGGTCCTTCATGCTGGGAGAGATCTGCCTCTACAGCTTCCTCGTCATCGTCCTCACGGGCGTCTACCTCGCCTTCTTCTTCCACCCCTCCTCGGAGCAGGTGATCTACGACGGCAGCTACGGCCCGCTGCGGGGCCAACTGGTGTCGGCGGCCTTCGACTCCACGATGGACATCTCCTTCGAGGTCAGAGGCGGACTGCTGATCAGGCAGGCACACCACTGGGCCGCACTGATCTTCGTGGCGGGTCTCCTCATGTATGTGATGCGGATCTTCTTCACCGGCGCGTTCCGCAAGCCACGCGAGCTGAACTGGGTGGTCGCCTTCCTGCTGCTGATCCTCGGCATGTTCGCCGGACTGACCGGCTACGACCTCCCCGACGACCTTCTGTCCGGCACCGGCCTCGCCGTCGTCAACGGCACGCTGCTCTCGGTGCCCGTCGTCGGCACCTACCTGTCGATGTTCCTCTCCGGAGGCGAGTACCCGGGCGACGACCTGATCGCCCGGTTCCACACCCTGCACGTTCTGCTCATCCCCGCGCTCATGGTCGCGCTGATGGTGCTCCACCGGGCCTTGTCCCGGCGGGAACGGCCCGCGCAGTACCCGGGACCGGGACGGACCGAGACCAACGTCGTGGGACTGCCGCTCGGGGTGCGCCTGGTCAAGTCGGCCGGCTACCTCTTCCTCGTGTCGGGAACCGTCTTCGTCCTCGCCGCGATCGCGCAGATCAACCCCATCTGGCAGTACGGCCCCTACCGGCCCGACCAGGTCTCCGCCGGTTCCCAGCCCGACTGGTACATGGGCGTGCTCGACGGTCTGCTGCGCGTCATGCCGGGGTGGGAGGTCACGGCCTGGGGACACACGCTCGCCCTGGACAACCTCATACCGCTCCTCGTCGGCGCGGGCCTCTTCCTCGCGCTGGGCGCCTACCCGTTCCTCGAAGCGTGGGTCACGGGCGACCGGCGGCCGCATCACGTTCTCGACCGCCCCCGCAACAGGCCGGTGCGCACCGCACTGGGCGCCGCATGGCTCACCTTCTACGCCGTGGCCCTCGTCGGCGCCGCGAACGACATCATCGCCCTGCGCCTCCACGTCTCCGTCAACGCGGTGACCTGGGCGGTCCGCGCCGGGCTGTTCGTGGTGCCCGCCGTCGTGTTCGTCCTCACGAAGCGATGGGCGCTCGCCCTGCAACGGCGCGACCGCGACAAGGTGCTCCACGGGCGCGAGACGGGAGTCGTCAAGCGGCTGCCGCACGGCGAGTTCGTCGAGGTGCACGAGCCGCTCAGCCCTGAACGGCTGTACGTGCTCACCGCCCACGAGCAGTACGAACCCCTCACGCTCGACGACGACCGCCCTCCCACCGTCGCCGCCAGACTCCGGGCCAGGCTCAGCCGAGGCCTGTACGGGGAGGGCACGCAGATCCGCAAGCCCACACCGAAGGAGGTGTCACACGGGGACCGCCCGCCCGGTCAGATCGGCTGAAGCGACGACGGTGTCCACACCGCACGGGCGCCGGCCGTCCCCGGGTGCGGCAGACGTCCCTGAGGAGAAGGCGGTCCACGGGTGAGTGACGAGCCGGTGATGATCGAGCGGTGGATCGCGATGGCCGCCGTCCACAGAAGGATCGAGGCCCGGATCGAGCAGGACCTTCGCCGGCGGATCGGGCTGGGGTCACGGGAGTTCTGCGCGCTGAGCGTGCTGCGGAGAGGGACGCGGACCGACAAGGGACCCCTCCACCTCGGCGAACTCGCCGTCGCCGTCGGGCTGAGCCCGTCCGCGACCAGCCGTCTCGTCGCGCGGCTGGAGGCCCGGGACCTCATCACGCTGCACACGTCCCCGGTGGACCGCCGCAGCGTCGAGATCGTACTGACCGGTGCCGCCCACGCCACGGTGCTGGCCGGCACCTCGGTCCTGCAGCGCGCCGTCACGGACGCCGTGAGGCAACTGGACGCCGAGGGCGCCGCCGACACGTACCTCCTGCGCTACCTCCACGGCGAGCCGCCCGACACCGGCACATCGTGCTGACGTGACCGTTCAACGACCCTCCACCGCGCACGCGTTGCCGGATCACCGGGTCCGTGGTGTCGCGTCGTGCCGCCGAGCCTCCTGTCACAAAGTCCGCCCTGTCCCGGTCAGTCGGGCGAACGGGCCTGTGCACGCACACGCACATACCCGTACCCGCACCCGTGCCGCCCGACAGGAGCCGCGTCCCATGAACGCCAGTAAGCTTCCCGACCTGGTCGGCCGGTACCGGGAATGCGCGGTGCTCGACGAACTCCTGACCGCTCCACGCGCCGGTGAGCCCCGCGTACGGGTCCTCCGCGGAGAGGCCGGCATGGGGAAGTCCGTACTGCTGGAATACGCGGCAGCCCGCGCGTCGCACATGACGGTCACCCGGGCCCAGGGCGTCGAAGCGGACATGGAGCTGCCCTACGCGAGCCTCCACCAACTGTGCGCACCGTTCCTCGCCCAGGTCGACGAACTGCCCGCCCCACAACGCGACGCACTGCGCGTGGCGTTCGGGACGGCCGCCGGAGACCCTCCGGACCGCTTCCTGGTCGGACTGGCCGTGCTGACCCTGCTCACCCGGGCATCGGAGAACCGAACCGTGCTCGTCCTGGTCGACGACGCCCAGTGGCTCGACCAAGTGTCCCTGCAGACACTGGGGTTCGTGGCCCGGCGGCTGCTCGCCGAGGCCGTCGCGATGGTCTTCGCCGTACGGGATCCCGAGGGCGAGGGCGTGCTCACCCACCTGCCCGAGACATGGATCGGCGGCCTCGACGCCGCCTCGGCGGCACAGCTCCTCGAAGCCACCGTCAGCGGACGCCTCGACAGACAGGTCCGGGACCGCTTCGTGGCCGAGATGCACGGCAACCCCCTCGCGCTGCTCGAGTTCTCGCGCGGACGCACAGCCGCCGAACTCGCCTACGGGCTGGACTCGTGCACCTCTCCGCACCCCCGCGGCGCAGTGTCGAACCGCCTCGAACGCGACTTCGCCGAACGGCTCGGCTCACTGCCGCGGCCGACCCGCACCCTGCTCCTGATCGCCGCGGCGGAACCGGTCGGCGACGCCGGTCTGCTGACACGCGCGGCCGCCTCCCTCGGCATCACGCCCGACACCACGCCGGCCCGAACGGCCGGGCTGATCGACCTCCGCGGCTTTCTGCGCTTCCGGCACCCCCTGGTGCGCTCCGCGGTCTACCACCAGGCCGGCATCGAGGAGCGACGGGCGGTGCACCGGGCGCTGGCCGCGGCCACCGACCCGGCCCTGGACCCCGACCGCCGTGCCTGGCACGCGGCCCAGGCCGCCTCCGGACCGGACGAAGAGGTCGCCGCCGGTCTGGAACGGGCCGCCGACCGTGCGCGGCAGCGCGGCGGCATCGCCGCCGAGGCCGTGCTCCTGGAGCGCGCCGCCCAGCTGACACCGGACCCCTGGTCCCGCGGGCGCCGGGCGGTCGCCGCGGCCGAGACGCACTTCGCGGCAGCCGACCCCGACCGGGCCACGGAGCAGGCGACGCTCGCCGAGCTGTGCCCCCTCAGCTCCCTGGACCGTGCGCGCCTGGCCCGGCTGCGGGCGCGTATCCTCTTCGCCCGCAGCCGCAGCGACGAGGCCGCGCCGCTCCTCCTCGAGGCCGCCGCACAGTTCACCGCCGCCGGCTCGCCCTTGGCGCCGCTGACCTATCTGGGAGCGATCAACGCGGCCATCTTCGCCGGCACGGTCCACGGCCCGACAGGCGCCCGCGCCGCGGCCGCGGCGGCCCGCGCCTCCGGGGCCCCGCCGTCCGGCTCCGAAGCGGCCGACCTGCTCCTCGACGGGGTGGCGGCCATCCTCACCGAGGACCACGAGAGCGGACTCACGGCCCTGCGCCGGGCCCTGCACCTCCTCGCCCAGGAGGAGCTGCCCACCCGCGAGGCCACGATGCGCTGGCTGCTCCTCGTCCCCGTCGCCCTGGAGGCGTTCATCCACCACGCCTGGGACCTCCATGCCTGGGACACACTGGCGACCCGCGCCGTGCGACTGGCACGCGACATCGGTGCGCTCGGCGAGCTTCCCCCGGCACTGATCTACGCCGGCGGGGTCCACATCCACTACGGTGACTTCGCCGAGGCCGCCCGCATGATCGACGAGGCCGACGCGATCGCCGCCGCGACCGGACACGCGCCCCACACCTACGCCTCGCTCGTCCTGGCAGCGTGGCGCGGTGACGCGGACGCGGCCGCCCACATCGTCGAAGACGCCCGGGCAGGCGCACTGCGACGCGGCGAGGTCTCCCTCCTGGGCGCCATGGGCTACATCCAGGGCGTGCTGTTCAACGGACTGGCCCGGTACGACGAGGCCCTGGCGGCCGCCCAATCGGCCATCGACCACGACGGATTCAACTTCAGAGGCCTGTCGTTGGTGGAGCACATCGAGGCGGCCACCCGGTGCGGGAGACACGACGAGGCCCGCGCCTCGCTCGCCCGGCTGCTCGACCTCACCCGTGCCACCGACTCCGGGTGGGCCGCCGGCGCCGGCGCCCGCAGCCGGGCCCTCCTCGCCGAGGACGACGAAGCCGACGCCCTCTACCGCACCGCCCTCGAAGAGTTCGGCCGTGGCGGCGTCACCGTGGAGCTGGCCCGCACCCATCTGCTGTACGGCGAGTGGCTCCGCCGCAACCGCCGGCCCGCGCAGGCGCGGGAACACCTGCGCACAGCCTTCGACATGTTCGACGGCATGCGGGCCGCGGCGTTCGCCGAGCGGGCCCGCCGCGAACTGACCGCCACCGGCGAGCACGTCAGGACGCGCGCGACCACGCCGTCCGGCGCACTGACGCCGCAGGAGTCCCAGATCGCGACGCTCGCCGCGGAAGGCATGACCAACGCCCGGATCGGCGCCGAGCTGTTCATCAGCCCGCACACCGTCGAGTGGCACCTGCGGAAGGTGTACGCCAAGCTCGGGATCAACTCGCGCCGCGCGCTGCCGGACGCACTGGCCGGCGCGCCGGGCGCCGACGGCAGGCCGCGCCGCGAACGACGCACCGCAGCGGACCGCATCCACGCGCCCTCCCGCGCCGCCGGGACCCCCGGCCCACGGTGAACAGTCGTACCACGCACCGCCGGAGCGCGCGCCCGCCCGGAGCGCGCACCGCCATGGACGACGGTGCGCGCTCCGGCGCGCGGTCAGGCCGCTTCCGAACCACTCACCGGTAGCTCCGCGGGGTACTGGGACCGGTCGCCGGTGACGAACGCGTCCCGGGGATGCTGCACCGACGCGAGGGAGACGAGGTCCCGTCCGAACACGGCCGCCGTCAGCCAGATCGCCAGCACGCGTACCTTGCGCTCCCAGGTCGGTATGGCGAGCACGTGGTAACCCCGGTGCATGAGCCAGGCGGGCAGCCCCTTGACGACGATGCCCTTGTACTGGAAGATGCCGCGGCCCAGCCCCAGGGTCGCCACCACACCCAGGCTGCTGTGCCGGTAGTCGCGGAGCCGCCCGCCACGCAGGCTCGCCACGATGTTGCGCGCGAGAAGTTTGCCCTGACGGACGGCATGCTGGGCGTTGGGCACGGTCCGCGCCCCCGGAACGGGGGAAGCCAGGTCGGGCACGGAAGCGTCGTCCCCGGCGGCCCACACGTCCGGCGTGGGCTCACTGTCGGTGCCCACGCGCAGATCCGCGCGCACCATCAGCAGGCCGCGTTCGTCGACCGGCAGGTCGGTGTGGTTCCGCACGACAGGGTTGGAGGCGTTTCCGGCCGTCCACACGATCAATCCGGAGTCGAACTCCTCACCCGAGGAGAGCACCACGTGCCCGCCCCGCGCGGACATCAGCTGGGTTCCCAGATGCACTTGCGCACCGCGACGCCGCAGGGAACGCACGACCCAGGCGCCGGGACCGTCGCTGACCTCGGGCAGGATGCGGTCACGGGCCTCGACCAGGTGGAAGGACAGCTTCTCGAAGCTCAGCTCGGGGTACCTCTTGAGCAACGCGGTGCCCAGCGACAGCAGTTCGCTGAAGCCCTCGACGCCGGAGAAGCCGCCGCCGACGAACGTGACGGTCAGCAGCTTGCGGCGCTCGGGCCCCGGGGGAAGGGCGGCGGCCTGGTCCAAGGCGGTCAGCAGCCGGTCGCGTACGGCCACCGCCTCCTCGACGTGCTTGAGCCCGATCGCCTCCTCCGCGACTCCCGGCACGGGGAACGTCCGGGTCACGGCGCCGGCGGTGACCACCAGGACGTCGTAGGACAGGGTACGCTCGGGCCCGTCGGCCGGCTGCACGGTCACCGTCCGGTCCGCGTGCCGGATGTCGGTCACGCGGCCGGCGATCAGCTGCGTGCGCCGCAGATGGCGGCGCAGCGACACGGCGGCATGCCGCGCCTCGACCGATCCGGCGGCCACCTCCGGCAGGAACGGCTGGTACGTCATGTAGGGGCGGGGATCGATCACCGTCACCCGGGCCTCACCCCGGCGCAGCTTCTTCTCCAGGCCCCACGCCGTGTAGAAGCCCGCATAACCACCACCGACGATCACAATCTCACGCATGATGTCCTCTACTTCTCGGCCTACCTCCATGACCGTGCAGCCCTCGGCTCTGTGACAGGACACGGGGGCAGCCCGCCTGTCACGAACCGTGACTCCGTCCGGTCAACTGAGCGGAGAAATCCCGGCAGAGAGACCCCTGAAGAAATGCTTTCCGGCATCGGGGTGACAACGTCGATGTCGGTCACGACGAGGTGGAGTCCCTGCCCGAGCCGGGCGGGGCCGAGGCATGCCGGTACCTGCGTGAGCGGGGCGTGGAAACAGTCGAGATCTTCCACGACACCAGTGACGTGTTCCACCGCAGCTCCGGCGCGACACGACGCCCCGGCCCCGACCCCGAACGGCGCACGTACCGTTCGTACGCCGTGTTCAACGACCCGGACGGGAACGAATGGGTACTGCAGGAGGTCCCCGCCGAGTCCTGACGGCCGCGACTCGACTCCGGATCTCAGCTCGCGGGATAGGTGATGCGGCCGTTGTGAACGGCCGCGCTCTCGTTCAAGGAGGCCGGTTTCGTCACCGTCGCGGACATGATGTGCACGACCTCGGCACCGGCGACGAGCAGCGCATCGGTGATGAGCCGGCGGTGACAGCGCCATGGCACGGCCTCACTGCACATGATGACCGGCCGGCCGTGCGCGGCGAGGTCGAGCAGCTCACCCAGCCCCTTAGCGAACTCGTCGCTCGTCATGTGATCGGCATAGTCACGGAACGCCTTCACCCGCCACGCCGTATTGACGCTTTCGACTCCTGCAGGCGTGTGCCGCCTGCCGCCCAACTCCCGGATCCATCGATAGGGGATGTCCGAGGGGAGAGCTTCGACGATCGCGTCCTGATTCCACTGCGGGAACGTGCGCGATGCCGGGTAGGAACGGACATCCACCAGGTGGGTGATCCCGTTGTTCCGCAGCATGGACAGCACCTCGTCGAAGGTGCGGGTCGAATGCCCGACGGTGTACACGCGGTTCGCCATGACAACTCCGTGTTACGCCTGCTGAAGTGCCGGTGCCGGTGCGGGTAACCGTGTCAGCCGTTGCTGAAGCGCTGTGCGGAATGGTGTTCCTGTGCGAGGCGTCGCAGGGCCAGCAGCGCGGGCTCGAGAAGCACGGTCAGCAGGAGGGCGCGTTCGGCCTGCTGGAGCGGATCACCGGCGCCTTCCAGCTGGTCGAGGTCGAGTCGCGCCGCCCGGTCGGCGAGGTGGGCGTAGGGGAGGAGGGAGCGCCAGTCGTAGTCCATCCCGAGCGCCCGCAGGGTCTCCAGCGTCTCGGTGACCACCTGTGCCGCGGGCGGATTCGGGGACGTCTTCCAGCCCATCTCGGCGGTCAGCGCGGCCACGTCCTCGGCGGCGTCACCCGCGGCGGCCCCGGCGCCGGCCGGTTCCTCGGCGCCGTCCCGGCGCGGCGGTCGGCCGGACCGTTCGACGGGCAGCGCGCCGAGCACCAGCCCGAGCAGCAGGTGCATGTCGCCCTGCTGTTCGTCGACGGCGGCCAGGACGTCCTTGGTGGCGCTCACGGACAGCCCGCGGACCCCGATCAGGGAGCGGATCAGCCGCAGCCGGCGTAGGTGGTCCTCGTTGTAATCGGCCTGGTTGGCGGCGGTGGCGCGGCCCGCGGGCAGCAGACCGTCCCGCAGGTAGTACTTGATCGTGGGGATGGAGACCCCGCTGCGGCGGCTCAGCTCGGAGATGCGCATCGGCCCGCTTCCTGCTCGTCCTGTTTTCATCGCCTGTGGATAACGGCTAGTGCCACTGTCCATTGGTGCCTATAGTGGATAGTGCCACTCACCACTCTAGAAGGCGAGGACGAATGATGCCCGCACTTCCCTGGACCGTCCCGAATCCGCCCCCGTCGCACGGCACGGCGTTCGTCATGGCCTCCCGCTTCGAAGTGCGGACGCTCAAGGACGTCCCCCGCTTCTTCCTCCAGTCCCTGGCCGCGTGGAAACAGGTCCGCTCGGCCCCCGGCGCCTACGGCGCCTCACTGATCGCGCAGCCCGCCCGGCGCGTCTTCTACACGCTGTCCGCCTGGCAGGATCGCGACGCCCTCTACGCGTACGCCGGGACCGAACCGCACCGCGGCATCATGACGTCGCTGCGCTCGACGATGCGCACCTCCACGTTCACCTTCTGGGAGGTCGACGTCACCGGGCTGCCCGTCACGTGGGACGACGCCAGGCGCCGCCTGGCGGAACAGGCGCGCACCGACGCGGCGGGCGACGCCTGAGCCGAGAGGTGTTCCCCGGCCCGGAGCGCCCCCGTGCCGGGCCGGACGACAACCCTTCCGCGAGGCCGCACCGACTCCCGTCTCCCGTCTCCTCGAGGAGTCCTCTTGAGTACCGCATCGCTCAGCGCGGCCGAGCGCCGCCGCCCGCCCTTGTGGCTGTCCATCGTCGCGTGCAGCGTTCCCATGTTCATGGTCGCCCTCGACAACCTGGTCGTCTCCACGGCTTCTGGATCAACGTGCCCGTCGGCCTCGTCGCCGTCCCGCTCGCCCGGGCCGTGCTGCGCGAGAGCAGCCTGCCCGGCACCCGCATCGACCTGCTCGGCATGGCCCTGGCCACGTGCGGTCCGGTCGCGGTCGTGTGGGCGATCGTCCACGGCGAGTCCGACGGCTGGACCTCCCGCACGGTCCTCGGCACGTTCGCCGCCGGAGCCGTGCTGCTGGCCGCGTTCGTCCTGTGGGAGCGCCGGGCCCGGCAGCCGCTGCTCCCGCTGTCCCTCTACCGGATCCGCCCGTTCGTCCTGTCCAGCGTCGTCTCCGTGGCGATGCACTTCGGCGTCTTCGGGTCGATCTTCCTGCTCGCCCAGTACCTTCAGGTCGCCCCGGAACGCAGCCCGCTGCACGCCGGTGTCCTCACCCTGGCCTGGACGCTGATGCCGACGTTCGTCGCACCACTGGCCGGGGCGCTCACCGACCGGGTGGGCGGAGGGCGGCTGATGGCGCTCGGCCTGTTCCTCCAGGCCGCCGGACTGGCCTGGCTCGCGCTGGCGGCCGGCCCGGACACGCCCTACACCCGGCTGGTGGGCGGCATGGTGATCGCGGGCGCGGGCATGGGGTTCGCCTTCGCGCCGACGGCGGCCGTGGTCCTCGGCTCGGTGGCCCGGGAGCACCACGGCAAGGCCTCGGGCGCCAACACCACCGTCCGCGAGATCGGCGGCGCGCTGGGCATCGCCGTCCTGAGCAGCGTCTTCCTCCGCTACGGCAGCGACCACGGCGGCCCTGAGCAGTTCGTCGACGGTCTGCGTCCCGCCGTGTGGACGGGCGTCGCCGTCGTCCTCGCCGGCGCCCTGTGCGCCCTCGCCATCCCGCGCCCCGCCCGCCGCACGTCCCCGGATCCGGCGGCCCCCGCCCAGGACAGGACCCCGACCCCGGCCTGAGGGGACGCCAGGCCGAGGCCGTACGAGGTTCGATGCTCCATCCGCTCCTCGTCGCAAGCCGGGGCAACTCCCAGGCAGGAAGGTGGCCTGTCCCACATTTCCGCCCCGGCCTTTGGCAGATGGTCGAGTTCCGTCTAGGGTGTCCTGTAGTCAAATTTGAACAGTCGGATCGCCTTGCTTGGGAGCTTTGCGTGACCCTGCCGCCTCAGACCGGCTACACCCCCACCGCCGAGGACCGTGCGAGCCTCGACGCCTGGTTCGAGCAGTACGACGCGCTGTGCGCCGAGCGCGACATCGAACGCATGGCGGACCAGGCGGTGTTCCCGCTCAACCTGATCAGTGACGACTCGACGGGCAACGGCAGGTCGGCCCAGTGGGACCGCCGGCAGTTCGTCGACACGATGACGCAGGTGATGGGTGACGGCAGTCAGGAGGTCACGTTCCGCAACACCCGCACGCCGGTCTTCCTCTCGGCCTCGATGGCGGTGGTCTTCACCCGCTCCGTCGTCACCACGGGCGACCAGACCTACGAGAGCGACTACGCCGACGTGCTGGTCCGCCGGGACGGCGCCTGGGCCTTCCAGACGATGATCCAGAGCGGCTGGGGCGACAACCTCTGACCGCGGGGCGATCGCGCCGCTCCGGGCACGTCCCGGCGGGCGTTGTCTCGCGGACAGGGAGCAGCATCGGCGAAGTCGCACGTGCGCCGGGCGGAACCAGGGCATCGGGGGAGAGAGTGTCGGAACGCATGGAGTGGATGACACCGGGGCAGGCCGCGCCGCTGGCGCGCTGTGCGGCCGTGTTCGAACCGGGGGACCCGGCGCGCACGGGCCGGATCGCCTTCTGGGACCCCGCCGGCCACACCCCGCCCACGGTGCCGGGCGGCGAGCACGGCGAG
>MUNG01000225.1 GCA_002154585.1 Streptomyces pseudogriseolus | reverse complement strand
CGCGCCCGGCGCCAGCACGTCGTCCCCGTCCAGGAACAGCAGATACGTCCCCGTCGCCGCCCGCACGCCCGCGTTGCGCGCACCCGCCAGCCCCTCGGACGGCGGCGCGTGCACGGGCGCCACCCGGGAGTCCCGCTCGGCGTGCCCGGCGGCGACACCGGCCGCCGGTGACCCGGCCGCGTCACAGACCGGGATCAGCTCGAAGTCTCCGAACGACTGGGCGAGGACCGAGTCCAGCGCCTGACCCAGCCGGCCTGCGACCCCATGGGACGGGACGATGATGCTGAAGCGGGGCATTCTGCTCTTTCCGTTGACGAGGGCGTGACGGCGGCCGCTCAGCGGGCGGGCCGCCGCCCGGGCCGCCCCGTCGGACGCCGCGCGGGCGGCCGGGCCGGGGCGGGCCGTGACGAGCCGGGGGACATGCGTACTCCCAGTGGGGCAACGACGGGCGGACGGGGTGGGTGACGGCCGACCGGGTGAGTGGCGGTCAGAAGACCGCCGGCTGCGGCGGCAGCGACACCACGGGGGCCACCGGCGCGACGGCGGCCGCCGGCACCGGGCGGCGCCGCTCCGGGGGGACGGACCGCGGCTCGGCGAACTCCCCGAGCAGCACCGTGCGCACCACCCGCTCGGCGGCGCGGCCGTCGTCGTGCGGGCAGAAGCGGTCCCGGAACGCCGCCCGCAGCCGCGTCGCGCGCGGCCCGCACCAGCGGCCCCCGGCGAAGATCTCGATCAGCTCGTCCTCGCTGTCCGCGACCGCGCCCGGCGGGACCGTCCACGGGTCCACGTACAGGCCGCGGGCCGCCGCGTACGCCTCCCGGTCCTCGGCGTGCAGCACGATCGGCCGGTCCAGGCCCGCGTAGTCGCACATCAGCGGGGAGAAGTCGGTGACCAGGGCGTCCGAGGCCAGGCACAGCGTCATCACGTCCGGGTGGGCGCTCACGTCCACCACCCGGTCGGAGGCGGCCTCCGGCGGCTCGTCCGGCGACCGCCCGGTGAGGGACAGGATCACGAACCGGGGGCCGAGCCGCCGCACCACGCGCTCCAGGTCGAGCGTCCGCACCGGGGCGCGGCGGTAGTCGCGGGGCGCGGGCGCGTACAGGATCGCCACCGCGCCGGAGGGGACGCCCAGGGAGTCCCGCAGCACGGCCACGTCCGCCGGGGTCGCCGTGTGGAACCGGTCGGTGCGCGGCCTGCCGTACTCCAGCGTCCGGTACCGGCCGGGCAGCACCCGCTCGTAGGTCAGCGTGGCGTGGCGGTCGCCGGTGACGACGTGGTCCCACTGGTCGACGCCCGCCAGCAGCTCCGCGAAGTCCGTGTCCCGGGCCGCCGCCGGACGGTCCTGCAGGTCCAGCCCCGTGTACGCCAGCGGGGTGCCGGGCGGGGTGTGCACGAGGATCTGCCCCTTGCGCTTGACCAGGCCGGGCACCCGGTGACGGTCGGTCACCAGGTACGCGCTGCGGGCCAGCGCGGTGAGATGCGCGGCGGTGCCGGGCACCAGGCGGCGGGTGGCGGTGGGCAGGGTGTGGTGCAGCTCGCGCCGGGCCGCCCACGCGGTGCGGACGTGCGGCGCGTGGTCGCGCACCGCGGACTCCAGGGCGGCCGGGTCGCCGCCGTAGCCGCCGTCGTCCGCGACGGTGAACAGGACGCGGCCGGTGTCCAGCGGGAGCAGCCGCTGCACCCGGTAGTGGGCGCCCAGCAGCACGCGGCGCAGACCGCGCAGCGCCCGACGGCGCAGCCGGCCCGCGCGACGGCCCAGGGCCGAGGCCAGCCGCAGCGTGCGGTAGGTGCGGTGCAGCCCGAACCGGACCAGCGCGTGCCGCACCCGGGCGCGGGCGGGGACGGGCGCGCCGGGCGTGCGGTGGCGCCGGTACTGGTCGCGGGCCCGGCGCAGGAAGCGGGCACGGGAGCCGCGCGGCAGCCGGTCCGGGCGGGTGTACACGGTCAGCAGGTGGTCGACCATGCGGCGGAACAGCACCGGCCGCCAGCGCTCCAGGTCGGGGTGTTCGTCGAGGTGGGCGAAGACCCGGTCGTACTGGCCGAAGACCTCGAAGTGACGCTCGCTGGTGGTGTGCAGGATGCCGCCGGCGCGCCGCTGCCGGTAGTGCACGCACACCCGGTCGAGGGTGGCGATCGCCCCCGCCGTCATCAGTACCGGGTACGTCCACGGGGTGTCCTCGTAGTAGCCCGGCGGGAAGGCGAACCCGGCGCGCTCGACGAACTCCCGCCGGTACGCCTTGTTCCAGGCCACCGCGAGCAGGTTGAGCAGCCCGGGCCGGTCGGCGAGGGTGAACGGAGCCGGTCCGTGCTCGGCGAGCAGGGCGGCGACCTGGTTGCGCACGGTGTCGCCGGTCCAGTAGGCGCGGGCGTAGTCGTAGACCAGGACGTCCGGGTCGCCGGTCTCCTTCAGCCGGTCGGCGACGGCGAGCAGCGCGTCCGGGGTGAGGGTGTCGTCGCCGTCCAGGAACACCAGGTAGTCGCCGGTCGCGTGGGCCATGCCCGCGTTGCGGGCGGGGCCCAGGCCGGCGTTGGCCGGCAGGTGCACGGGCCGCACCCGCGGGTCGCGGGCCGCGAACTCGTCGATCACCGCTCCGCAGGCGTCCGGCGAGCAGTCGTCCACCGCGATCAGTTCGAGATCCGGGTAGGACTGGGTCAGCACCGACTCCAGGCACTCGCGCAGATACGCCTGAACCTGGTACGCGGGGACAATGACACTGAACCTGGGCAAGGGGCATCCAACGGTCGGTGCGGGCGTTCTGCCCGGCAACGCCCGTTGGCCCGCCTTGGTTACGCCCCCTGCGGCATCCGGGGGAACCTCGTCGCACGAAGGGGCGGACCTCGGCAGGTCCGCCCCCCAACTGCGTGCCTGATGTGCCTACTTGACGGCGCCCGCCATCACGCCGGACACGAACTGCCGCTGGAACGCGAAGAACACCACCAGCGGCACCACCATCGAGATGAACGCGCCCGGCGCCAGCACGTCGATGTTGTTCCCGAACTGCCGCACCTGCGTCTGGAGCGCCACCGTGATCGGCTGGCTGCCCGAGTCGGTGAAGATCAGCGCGACCAGCATGTCGTTCCACACCCACAGGAACTGGAAGATGCCCAGCGCGGCGATCGCCGGACCGGCCAGCGGCATCACCACCCGCACGAACAGCCGCAGTTCGCCCGCGCCGTCCAGCCGGGCCGCCTCCAGCAGCTCCTTGGGGATCTCCGCGAAGAAGTTCCGCAGCAGGAACACCGCGAACGGCAGACCGAAACCGACGTGGAACAGGATCACGCCGGTCAGCGAGCCGAAGATGCCGAGCGCGCCGAACAGTTCGGCGATCGGGATCAGCGCCACCTGCACCGGCACCACCAGCAGCCCCACCACCGCCAGGAACCACCAGTCGCGGCCCGGGAACTCCATCCACGCGAACGCGTACCCCGCGAGGGAGCCGATCACCACCACCAGCACGGTCGCCGGCACGGTGATGTACGCCGTGTTCAGCAGCGAGCCGGTGATGTCGTCGTTCTCCAGCAGGGTCTCGTACGCGCCGAAGGTGAGCTGCGAGGGCTCGGTGAATACATGCCACCAGCCGTCGGCGGCCATGTCCTCCGGGGAGCGCAGGCTGGCCAGCAGCAGCCCGACGGTCGGCACCAGCCAGAACAGCCCGACGACGATCAGGAAGACGCGGACCGCCCCGCCGCTCACCCACTGGGCGAGCCGCGACCCCAGGGACTGCTCGGCCTTGACGGCGGGGACCGCCTTGGTGACGCTTCCGGCGTCCGCACTCATCGCCGCACCTCCCGCCGCAGCCGACGCACGTTACTGTGCCCACCCGGGGGACGACCCCCGGACCCCCGGCAGCAGCCGGGCGGACGCCGTTTCATCGCCGCACCTCCCGCCGCAGCCTGCGTACGTTGAACCACATCACCGGGATGACGAGCAGCAGCAGGAACACCGCGATGGCGCTGGCGATGCCCGGCTGGTCCGACGCGAAGCCCTTGCGGTACAGCTCAAGCGCGAGCACGTTGGCGTCGTCCTGGGACGAGCCCGGCGCGATGATGAAGACCAGGTCGAACACCTTCAGCACGTTGATCATCAACGTGACGGTGACGACCGCGAGGACCGGCGCCAGCAGCGGCACCGTGACCCTGCGGAACACCTGCCACTCGTTCGCGCCGTCCACCCGCGCCGCCTCCAGCAGCTCCCGGGGCATCCCCGCGAGCCCGGCCGCGATCAGCACCATCGCGAAGCCCGCCCACATCCAGATGTACGAGCCGATGATCGCCGGCGTGACCAGCGACGGGCCGAGCCAGTCGAGCCCGTTGTACGGCTCCTTGAAGTTGCTCGCCGGAAGCCTGAGGTGCGCGCCGTCGGCCTTGGACGAGAAGGAGAACGTGCCGTCGGAGGCGGCCGTGGCCGTCTCCACCACCGCGCCGTCCTTCACCGCCTCGATCCTCATCCCGGCGTAGCCCAGCTCGGAGGCGTCCACCTGGTTCAGGGCGCCGACGCCCTTGCCGCGGGTGAAGTCCTGCCAGGTGCTGCCGGTGATCCGGTCGCCCTCCGGCTTCGGCGCGGCGGCCGGTGCGGCGTCGTCCGGCATGGCGTCCGGGGCGACGCCCACCAGCGGCAGCGTCACCGTGTCGCCCGCGCTCACCGTGCCCTTGGTGACGAACGCGCCCCCGCCGGCCGGCTCCAGCGGCGACTCACGGCCCGGGTGCGCCTTCGGGAACGCCGACGACTGGGCGAAGGTGTCGTGCACCCCCACCCACACCGCGTTCGCCACGCCCTTGTCCGGGTCCTGGTCGTAGACGAGGCGGAAGATGATGCCCGCCGCCAGCATGGAGATGGCCATCGGCATGAAGACGACCAGCTTGAACGCCGTGCCCCAGCGCACCCGTTCGGTGAGCACCGCGAAGACCAGGCCGAGCGCGGTCGCGATCGTCGGGGCGAACACCACCCAGATGACGTTGTTCTTCAGCGCGGTGCGGATGCCGTCGTCGGTGAACAGCGCCCGGTAGTTGTCGATCCCGGCGAAGGAGTCGCCGGACTGGTCGTAGAAGCTGCGGACGACCGAGTACCCGATCGGGTAGACCACGAGCGCACCGAGCAGCACCAGGGCGGGCAGCAGGAACAGCGCCGCCACGGTCCGGCGGGTGCCGGTGACGCTCTTGCGCGACCTGGGAGCGGCAGGGGCCGCCGTCGGCGCCCCTGCCGTCGTGTCCGACGCCATCGCCGGATCAGTTCCCGTACGCCGCGGCCGCGTCGGCCTCCAGCTTCGCCTGCGTGCCGGCGATGTCGTTCGGGTTCTTCAGGAAGTCCTGGAGCGCCTTCCACTCGCCCTTGCCGGGCGTGCCGCCGAAGGCCTGCGGGGCCTGGTCGGACATGTCGAACCGGAAGTCGTCCCCGGACGCCACCAGCGCCTCGGCGATCTTCTTCTGCACGTCGTTCGGGTACGCCGACGGGTCGACGTTCTTGTTCGGGGAGACGAAGCCGCCCAGCTTGGCGTGGATCTCCGCCGCGTCGGGGGAGGCCAGGAAGGTGACCAGGGCCTGCGCCGCCTTCGAGTCCTTCAGGATCACGGCCGCGTCCCCGCCGGAGACCACCGGCGCGGTGTCACCGACCGCCGGGAACGGGAACACCTTGGCGTCCGTGCCCACCTTCGCCTTGGCCTCGACGATGTTGACCTGCGCGAAGTCGCCCTCGTAGACCATGCCGGCCTTGGGCTGGTCGCCGCCGGTGAAGGTCTGGGTCACGGAGGTGGGGAAGTCGGTGCCGAGGGCGCCGGTCGCCACGTAGTCCTTCGTGCCCCAGATCCCGGCGAGCGTGGTCAGCGCCTCCTTCACGGACGGGTCCGTCCACTTGATCTCGTGCTTGGCCAGCTGGTCGTACTTCTCCGGGCCGGCCTGCGAGAGGTAGACGTTCTCGAACCAGTCGGTGAGGGTCCAGCCGTCCGCGCCGCCGACGGAGAACGGGGTGACGCCGGAGTCGTAGACCATCCGCGCGGTGTTCAGCAGCTCGTCCCACGTCTTCGGCTCGGCCGCCCCGGCGTTCTCGAAGACCTGGGCGTTGTACCAGATCAGCGACTTGTTGGCGGCCTTGTAGTAGACGCCGTACTGCTTGCCGTCGACCGAGCCGATGTCCTGCCAGCCCTGGGAGTAGTTCTCGGCCAGTTCCTTGGCGGCCTCCGGGCCGAGCGGCTTGGCCCAGTTCTTCTCCACGGCCTGCTTGATCGCGCCGGGCTGCGGCAGCATCGCCACGTCCGGCGGGGCGCCGCCCGCGATCTTCGACCCGAGGAAGTTGATGATCGGGTCCTGGGCGGGGACGAAGGTCACCTTGGCGCCGGTGCGCTTCTCGAACTCCGCGAGGACCGCCTTGAAGTTCTTCTGCTCCGCACCGGTCCACACGGCCGCGACCTCGAGGGACTGGCCGTCCAGCTTCGGCAGGGTGACGGTGGTTCCGGCGTCGCCGGTCGCCTTGTCCTTGTCGTCGTCGTTGCCGCCGCCGTCGTCGCCTCCGCAGGCGGTGAGGGAGACCGCCAGCACACCGGCTGCCAGGGCCGCGGCCGCCCTGACGGCCCGTCGGGTGGGGGGAGTCGGCCCGTGCGGCTCGGGCGACCTGCGTATCCGGATGATCCTGCTCGTCCTGCGCATCACTGCCCCGTTCTCGTACTCCGTCGTACTCCGTCGTACTTGGCCGAACGTTCGAGCGCTGTCCCGTGCGGTCTGGTCTACGCCCGGCACGTGGGGGTGGCAAGAGCGCGTCCCGTGTCAACTCGCCGATCGTGACCGCGTCGTGATCGGGCGTCATGTACGCCGCGGCCCCCGGTCGGTCGGTGGCTGGTCGCGCAGTCCCTCGCGCCCCTGGGTGTGTCTTTGTCGCGGTCGCTGTAAGCAGATCCCCGCCGCGCACCTCTGGCTCGAGCGAGCCGGGAGTGGGGGAGGGTGGGGGGCCTTTGCAGCGCCGGGTGCGGGTGGTCGGTGGCTGGTCGCGCAGTTCCCCGCGCCCCTGAGGGGTGCTTCCGCCGCGGCCGTGGCAAGGGCCCCGCGCCGGGGCGTCACGCGCGGGCGTCCTACAGCAGCGACGGCACGCGGGTCGCCGCGACCTGGCGGGCGGCGCGGTCCAGGGCGCTGGCGAGGAGAGCCAGGTCCGTGGGCCCGTTGCCCAGTTCGCGGACCTGGCGGCGGGCCGGCGGGTCGCCCATGCGGTGCCACTCCAGCGGGACCACCGTCGGCCGCAGCGTCGCCGTGCGCGGGATGCGGCCCGTCACCCGGCCGCCCTGGAACGCCGTCTCCCCGCCGTCCGGGTGGGCCAGCCTGCCGCGTCCCGGCGCCGGGTCGTCCGGGCCGCGCCCCGCCACCGGCGCGTCCAGCGTGACCCGCAGCGACGCCTGCTTCACCGGCTCGGTCTGCGCCGTCCGGGGACAGGGCGCGGTCGCGGCCACCAGGTGCACCCCGAGCCGCTCGCCGTCCCGCGCCACCGCCTCCAGCGCCCGCATCACCGACCCGGCGGCGGGGCGGCCCGGCGCGCCGAGCGCGGGCGAGACCAGCTGGTCGAGGTCGTCCACGACCACCACCAGCCGGGGCAGCGGCGGCGCGGCCTGCGTCCTGCGCCGGTCCGCGCCCGGACGCAGCCGCACGGTCGCGCTGGGCGGGGTGTCCAGGTCGCCGTCGGCGGCCGAGCGCTGGGCGACCATGCGGTCCGCCAGCTCCCGGCCCGTGTGCCACTCGGCGAAGTCCGAGCGGCCCAGCAGCTCCGTGCGCCGCTTCAGCTCGGCGCTCAGCGACTGGGCGAACTCCCGCATCCGCACCGGGTCGTCGGCGCTCAGGTGGGTGGAGACGTGCGGTACGTCCGTGCACACCCGCAGGCCCTCGCCGGGCCCGGAGCCGGTCGCCGGGACGCCCCGCCCGTCGACCAGGACGACGCCCAGCCGGTCGGGCCGCTCGGCCGCCGCCAGCGAGGCGACGACCGCGCGCAGCAGCTCCGTACGGCCGCTGCCGGAGGGGCCTTCGACCAGCAGGTGCGGTCCGTCGGCGACGAGGTCGGCGGTGACGGGGCCGCGCGGTCCGGCGCCCAGGACGGCGGTGGCGCGTCCGCCGAGCGCCCGGGTGTCGTCGGCCGCGTCGGCCCAGCGGGCCATCAGCGACGCCGGCGTGGCCCGGGCCAGGCCGAGCTCGTCCAGCAGCCGCGCCGACGGGGGCAGCGGCGCCGACACGCGCGGGTGCGCTCCGGCCGCGGGACCGTCGGGCCGCAGCGGCGCGAGCGCCCGCGCGAACCGCTCGGCCCAGGCCGCGGAGACCGCGTCCACGGTGGCGAGGGTGCCGTGCCCGACCGGGCCGGGCGGGGAGCCGTCGCCGGTCCGCGCCACCCGCAGCAGCCGGAGCGCGGTCGCCACGTCCCCGCTGAGCAGCGCGACCGCTCCGCAGTCACGGAACGGGGGAGCCACCGCGCAGGCCGCCTCGTACGTCTCCGTCACCGGGGACGCGGGCGAGGCGGCGGGCGTCTCGGCGAGGCACAGCAGATGGACGCCCGCGCGCGGCCCCTCGTGCGCCAGCCGCGCGACGGCCTCCCGCACGTCGGCGCCGCCCGGGTCGCCGTCCACCACGACCACCGTGAACGGGGCGTCCGCCGGGGCGCCCGCGTGGTCGTGGTCGGCGAGGCGGCGCAGCAGCTCGTCGGCGCGGGCCGCGGCCTGCTCCCGGTCGTGGGCGAGGAGCAGCCGGCAGTCCTGGCCGTGCCCGGGCCGCAGATGCGGCAACCAGCCCAGCCAGGACCACTCGGCGGTGCGCTCGTCCGACGGCCGGGACGGGTCCGCCGCGATCAGGACGATCTCCAGCGTGTCGGGGGAGTGCAGCGCGGCCAGCTGGGCGAGCGCCGCGCGGGCCAGCCCGGCAAGCCGCTCGCGCGGTCCGGCCAGACCCAGCGCGCCGACCTCGCGCAGCCCCACGGTCACCGGGACCACGGGCAGCAGCCCGGAGCCGTCCGGCGCGGGCCGGTCCGCGGTGCCGAGCCGCACCGCGAGCGCCTCGGGGTGGTCCGGGCCGCGCTCCCACAGCCGGGGGCCGGGGCCCAGCGCGGTCAGCAGCAGGGTGGCCGGGTCCGGCCACCCTGCTG
>MUNG01000224.1 GCA_002154585.1 Streptomyces pseudogriseolus | reverse complement strand
CCACGTCCGGTGTCCCCCACCCCTCCGTGTCCCACCTCACCCCTGTCCCACCCACGAAGAAGTGGATCCACACTCATGCGCAGAAGGACCAGCCGCCTGCTGGGCGGCATCGCCCTCGTGACCTCCCTCGCCCTGGGCGCCACCGCCTGCGGCGGCTCGGACGACGAGGCCGGCACCGAGTCGGTCTCGGCCGAGGACATCCAGGCGGCCCTGGACAAGGGCGGCACGGTCACCGTCTGGTCGTGGGAGCCCACGCTGAAGACGGTCGCCGCCGACTTCCAGAAGAAGTACCCCAAGGTCAAGGTCAACCTGGTCAGCGAGCGCTCCGGGGACAAGCACTACACGGCGCTGTCGAACGCCATATCCGCGGGCAAGGGCGTCCCGGACGTCGCGCAGCTCGAGTACTTCTCGATCGGCCAGTACTCGCTCACCAAGGGCCTGACCGACCTGTCCGGCTTCGGCGCGGGCAAGCTGGCCTCGAAGTACACCCCCGGCCCCTGGAACGCCGTCACCGAGGGCGACAAGGTCTACGGCCTGCCGATGGACTCCGGCCCGATGGCGCTGTTCTACAACAAGCAGCTCTTCGACAAGTACAAGATCGCCGTCCCGACCACCTGGGACGAGTACCTGGACGCGGCCCGCAAGCTGCACAAGGCGGACCCGAAGGCGTACATCGCCAACGACACCGGCGACGCCGGCTTCACCACCAGCATGCTGTGGCAGGCCGGTTCGCGTCCCTACAAGGTCGACGGGACCTCGGTCGCGATCGACTTCGGTGACGCGAACGCGAAGAAGTTCACGGCCGTCTGGCAGAAGCTGATCGACGAGAAGCTGCTCGCACCGGTCACCAGCTGGACCGACGACTGGTACAAGGGCCTCGGCGACGGCACCATCGCCACCCTGTCCACCGGCGCCTGGATGCCCGCCAACTTCGAGTCCGGCGTGCCGAACGCCTCCGGCCAGTGGCGCGTGGCCCCGCTGCCCGCCTGGACCAAGGGCGACAAGGCCAGCGCGGAGAACGGCGGCAGCGCGCTGACCGTCCCGGCGCTCGCCCGGAACAAGGAACTGGCCTACGCCTTCGTGGAGTACGCCAACTCCGGTGCGGGCGTCGCCTCCCGCGTCTCCGAGGGCGCCTTCCCCGCCACCCAGGCGGAGCTGAAGTCCCCCGAGTTCCTCGGCAAGGAGTTCGCGTACTTCGGCGGCCAGAAGGCCAACGAGATCTTCGCCGACTCCGCCGCGAACGTCGCCGACGACTGGTCGTACCTGCCCTTCCAGGCGTACGCCAACTCGATCTTCAACGACACCGTCGGCAAGGCCTACATCTCCGGCACCCGGCTGGAGGACGGTCTGAAGGCATGGCAGGACGCCTCGGTGAAGTACGGCGAGGAGCAGGGCTTCACCGTCGAGAAGTAGCGCCACGCACCACCTGGCGGGCGGCGCGCGCTCCCCGCGCGCCGCCCGACGCGCCCACCGGAAGGACCACCATGATCTCCACCCTCCTGTCCCGCAGCGCCGGGCCGGACGGTGACACCGCCCCCCGTCTCCTCTTCGGCGCCGACTACAACCCGGAGCAGTGGCCCCGGTCCGTGTGGGAGGAGGACGTCCGGCTGATGCGGGAGGCCGGCGTCAACGTCGTGTCCGTCGGGATCTTCTCCTGGGCCCGGCTCCAGCCGACGGCGGACACCTGGGACTTCGGGTGGCTGGACGAGGTGCTCGACCTGCTGCACGAGGGCGGCGTCGGCGTCGACCTGGCCACCGCGACCGCCTCCCCGCCGCCGTGGCTGACCACCGCCCACCCGGAAGTCCTGCCGGTCACCGCGACCGGCGAAACCCTGTGGCCGGGCGCCCGCCAGCACTGGCGGCCCACCTCCCCCGTCTTCCGCGAGTACGCGCTGCGCCTGGTGCGGAAGCTCGCCGAGCGCTACCGGGACCACCCGGCGCTCGTCGCCTGGCACGTCAACAACGAGCTGGGCTGCCACAACGTGTACGACCACTCCGACGACGCGGCCCGCGCCTTCCGGGAGTGGCTGCGCGAGCGGTACCGCACGCTGGACGCGCTCAACGACGCCTGGGGCACCGCGTTCTGGTCGCAGCGCTACTCCGCGTGGGAGCAGATCCTGCCGCCGCGGCTCGCCGCCTCGCACCCCAACCCGACGCAGCAGCTGGACTTCAAGCGGTTCTCGTCGGACGCGCTCAAGGACCATCTGCGCGCCGAGCGGGACCTCCTGCGCGAGATCACCCCGGACGTGCCGGTCACCACCAACTTCATGGTGATGGGCAACACCAAGGGCATGGACTACGCGGACTGGGCGGGGGAGATCGACTTCGTCTCCAACGACCACTACGTGCACCCCGGCCCGCAGGACCGCGACGAGCTGTCCTTCTCCGCGAACCTCACCAGCGGCATCGCCGGCGGCCGGCCGTGGTTCCTGATGGAGCACTCCACCAGCGCCGTCAACTGGCAGCCGGTGAACGTGGCCAAGCGTCCCGGCGAGCTGGCCCGGGACTCCCTGCTGCACGTGGCGCACGGCGCGGACGCGGTCTGCTTCTTCCAGTGGCGGCAGTCGGCGGCGGGCGCCGAGAAGTACCACTCGGCGATGGTGCCGCACGCCGGCGCGGACAGCGACCTGTTCCGCGCGGTGGCGGAACTCGGCGCCACGCTGAAGGCGCTGGCCCCGGTGGCCGGCAGCGAGCGGGAGCCCGCCGCGGTCGGGATCGTGTACGACTGGGACTCCTGGTGGGCCAGTGAGCAGGACTCGCACCCCACCGCGCTGCTGCGGTACCGGCAGGAGGCCCTCGACTGGTACGCGGCGCTGCTCCGCCTCGGCATCCGCGCCGACCTTGTCACCACCCGGTCGGACCTCCAGCGCCACCAGGTGCTGATCGCGCCCGTGCTGCACGTGGTGCCCGCCGACCTGGCGAAGACCCTCACCCGGTACACCGAGCAGGGCGGGCACCTGATCACGACGTACTTCTCGGGGATCGTCGACGAACACGACCACGTGTGGCTCGGCGGCTACCCGGGCGCCCTGCGGGACCTGCTGGGCATCCGGGTCGAGGAGTTCGCGCCGCTGCTCGACGGCGACGCGGTGGAGCTGGACGACGCCACGACCGGCACCCTGTGGACCGACCGGATCACGGTGACCGCCGACGACACGGACGTCCTCGTCCGCTACCGCACCGGCGAGCAGGCCGGCCGGCCCGCCGTCACCCGCCGTCCCTCCGGCCGCGGCACCGCTGCCTACGTCTCCACCCGGCTCGGCGTGGACGGGCTGGTGACGCTGCTGCCCCGCCTGCTGGAACCGGCCGGCGTGCGGAGCGAACTGCCCGAAGGGGCACGGGGATCGGTGGAACCCGTGGTGCGCCGGGGCCCCGAGGGACGGTTCCTGTTCCTGGTCAACCGCACCGACGACGACGTCCCCGTCCCGGGACTCGACGGCGAGATCCTGCTCGGCGCCACCGACACCGACGGCACCCTCACCCTCGGCCCGCGCGCGGTCGCGGTCCTGAGGCAGCCGGCCTCCTGACCGGCACCGCCGCACCGCCTCCGGAACGGCCGGCGCCGTTCCGGAGGCTCGTCCCTCCCGGCCGTGAGCGCGGCCGGGCGTACCACCAGAGCGCGACCCGCACCTCACTGTTGGGAGCACACCGATGGCACGCACCCGCAACAGACGGCTCCTCACGGCCACCGGACTGACCGCGGCCCTGGTCGCCGGGGCCGCGCTGGTCCCCGGACCCATGTCCGCCGCCCAGGCCGCCGACCTGCCGTCCGTCACCGTACGGCCCGACCCCTCCTACCGGCAGCAGCCGTTCGAGGGCTGGGGCACCAGTCTCGTCTGGTTCGCCAACGCCACCGGCGACTACCCGCCGGAGATCCGCGAGAAGCTGGCGCGGCTGCTCTTCGGCGACGACGGACTCGCCCTGAACATCGCCCGCTACAACATCGGCGGCGGCAACGCCCCCGACGTCGAGGACTACTTGCGGCCCGGCGGGGCCGTCGAGGGCTGGTGGCGGGCGCCCGCCGGCACCACCCGCGAGGACACCGGCTGGTGGGACCCGGACGACCCCGCCGACTGGAACGACCGGGCCGACGCCACCCAGCGCTGGTGGGTCGACCGGATCAAGAAGGACATCACCCACTGGGAGACCTTCAGCAACTCACCGCCCTGGTTCATGACGGTCAGCGGCTATGTCTCCGGCGGCTTCGACGCGACACAGGACCAGTTGAGGAACGAGTCGGTGGACGACTTCGCCGCCTACGTGGCGGGCGTGACCCGGCGGCTGGAGAAGGCGCACGGCATCAAGGTCGCCACCGTGGACCCCTTCAACGAGCCGAACACCGACTACTGGAGCACCCGCCTCGGCCCCGACGGCGAACCGGTCGGCGGCCGTCAGGAGGGCGCCCACATCGGTCCCGGACTCCAGGACAAGGTGATCCGCGCGCTCGCCCCGGCACTGCGCGAGGCGGGCACCACGGCGCGGATCTCGGCGATGGACGAGACCAACCCGTCGATCTTCGCCCGCAACTGGGCCGCGTACGGCCCCCAGGCCCGTTCCCTGGTCGGCCAGATGAACGTCCACACCTACGGCACGGGACAGCGCACCACGGTCCGCGACATCGCCAAGGCGGAGAACAAGCGGCTGTGGATGAGCGAGGTCGAGGGCGACTGGGGCGACGGGCAGAGCTTCACCGACATGCGCCCCGGACTCGGCCTCGCCACCCGCATCGTCGACGATCTGCGCGAACTGGAGCCCCGCGCCTGGGTGTTCTGGCAGCCCGTCGAGGACTACGACAACATGAAGCCGGGCGGCGAGTCCGCCAAGGGCGGCAACTGGGGCGAGATCCAGATCCCGTTCAGCTGCACCGCGGAGGACACCCTCGAGACATGTCCCGTCCGTACGAACACGAAGTTCGACACCGCCCGTAACTTCACCCACTTCATCCGGCCCGGCGACCGGCTGATCACGGTGGACGACACCTCCAGCGCGGCGGCGGTGACCCGCAACGGCAGGGGCGCCTCGGTCGTCCACGTCAACGACACCGACACGGCCCGCGAGGTCACCCTCGACCTGACCCGGTTCCGCACCGTCGGCCCCAGGGCGACCGTCACCCCCGTGGTGACCAGCGCCGACGGCAAGCTGGTGCGGCACCGGGCGGTCCCGGTCACGGGCGGGTCGGCCACCTTCACCGTGCCCGCGCGATCGGTGACGTCGTTCGTGGTCGACGGCGTCTCGGGGGTCTCCGCCGACGCCCCGCTGCTGCGCAAGGGTCACACCTACACGCTGACCGGCGTGCAGAGCGGCAAGGCGCTCACCCTGGCGGGCGACGGCACGTCCCTCGTCATCGGCGGCGGCGACGGCTCGGCCGCCCAGCGGTGGCGGATCGGTGCCGTCCGCCCGGACGACGGGACGCGTCAGCGGTACGAGTTCACCAACGGCGACCTGCGGCTGACCGTACGGGACGACGTGCCCGTGGCCGAGCCCCGCGACGGCCGGCCGGACCCTGCCGCCCAGTGGATCGCGTCCACGACCGGTGACGGCACCTGGACGCTGGTCAACGCGGCCACCGGACGGCTTCTGGAGGTCGGCGGTCAGGCCACGCACGAGGGCGCGGCGGTGACCACCTGGCCGCCCAACTCGGGTGCGAACCAGCGGTGGAGGATCACGGACGTGCCGGGCTGACCCCCTCCGTCGTGCCGGGCGGCCCGGTGGGTCACTCACCGGGCCGCTGTGCCGTTCGGCCCCGTCGTCATGCCCTTTCGGGCCGCCTACGCTCAGCGCCTCGGCTCCCTTCACCCAGGGGCTTTCGTCGACAGGTGTTCATGTAGTTGCGGTGTAAACCGACTCTTCGGACGGGAAGAAATTGTCATGAACCTGCGGTCCGGTGGTCGGGCCGCAGTCTCATGGAGGTGTGGGATGCACCGAAGACTCGCCGCCGCACTCGCCACCCCGGCCCTCGCCCTCGCCGGCGTCCTCGGCACGGCCACCGCCGCCGACGCGGCCCCCGCCGACAAGCCGCAGGTCCTCGCCAGCTGGACCCAGACCAGCGCGTCGAGCTACAACCAATATGCCGCCGCCCGCGCCAACCAGGGCGCCTGGGCCGCGTACCAGTTCGACTGGTCCACCGACTACTGCTCCTCCTCCCCCGACAACCCCTTCGGCTTCCCGTTCTCCAGCGCCTGCGCCCGGCACGACTTCGGCTACCGCAACTACAAGGCCGCCGGCTCCTTCAGCGCCAACAAGTCCCGGATCGACAGCGCCTTCCACGAGGACCTCAAGCGCGTCTGCAACGCCTACGGCGGCGCGACCAAGACCGCCTGCAACAGCACCGCGTGGACCTACTACCAGGCCGTCAAGGCCTTCGGCTGACCGTCCCGCCGACGGGACGGCGCGGGCCTCGCGGCCGGGAGGACGGCTCCCGCCGCGAGGCCCGTGCCGGCCTCCCGCGCCCGTCAGCGGCGGGCGCGCACCAGCACGTACAGGAAGTACGGCGTGCCGATCACCGCCGTCATCAGGCCGGCCCCCAGCTGCGCCGGGGCGATGACGGTACGGCCCAGCAGGTCCGCCGTGCACACGAGTACGGCGCCCAGCAGCACCGCGACCGGCAGCACCCGGGTGTGCCGGCGGCCCACCAGGGCGCGCGCGGCGTGCGGGGCCACCAGGCCGACGAAGCCGATGGTGCCCGCGGCGGCCACGGCGGTCGCGGTGAGCAGGACGCTCAGCACCAGGAAGCCGAGCCGGCTGCGCGCCAGGCCGAGGCCCAGCAGCCGGGGCGTGTCCTCGTCCAGGGAGACCAGGTCCAGTTCCCGGTGCCGTACGCCCGCCACGGCCACGCCGGCCGCGAGCACCGCCGCGAGGGGCAGCACGTCGGGCAGGCCGCGGCCGTAGGTGGAGCCCGACAGCCAGGTGAGCGCCTTGGTGGCGTTGAACGGGTCGGTGAGCACGATCAGCAGGCTGATGAGCGCGGTCGTCCCGGACGCCACGCCGATGCCGACGAGCACCAGCCGGTTCTGCCGGAAGCCGCCGCGCGCCGCGAGCCCGAACACGAGGACCGCGGTGAGCGCCGATCCCGCGAAGGCCGCCGCCGAGACGCTCCAGCCTCCGGCCGTCGGGGCGGTGGTCACGAGGAGGACCGCGCCGAGCGCGCCGCCGCCGGAGACGCCGAGCACGGAGGGTTCGGCGAGCGGGTTGCGGGTGACGGCCTGGACGAGCGTGCCGGCCAGCGCGAGGGCCGCGCCGGCGAGGAGCGCGGCGAGCACCCGCGGGGTGCGGGTGTCCAGGACGAAGGAGACGGTCCGTCCGGCCCTGCCCTGCGCCCAGTTGGCCACGTCGCCCAGCAGCAGCGTGTGGTCGCCGAGCAGCAGCCCAGCGACGGCGACGCCGGCCAGGGCGAGCACCAGCGCCGTGAGCGTGACGAGGAAGGCGGTGCGGCTGCGGATGGTCAGCTTGTCGGCCTCGGCGGCGCCGCCGGTGTCGCGCAGCCGGGCCGCCGTCACCACCAGGAACGCCGCACCCACGAGGCTGGTGACCACGCCGGTGGGCACCGCGACGGCGGTGTCGGCGTCGATCAGCGCGCGCAGCAGCACGTCCGCGCCGAGCACCAGCGCGGCGCCGACGAGCCCGGCGACCGCCGCGCCGGCGCGCAGCCGGCGCAGGCCGCGGAACCGGCGGGCGAGGGGGCGGGCCAGCGCCGGGGCGCACAGGCCGACGAAGCCGATCGGGCCGGCGAGGGTGACGGCCGCGGCGGACAGCAGCGTCGCCAGCACGACGGCCGTGACGCGGGTGGCCCGCACCGGCACGCCGAGGCCGCGGGCGGTGTCGTCGCCGAGCGCCAGGGCGTCCACCCGGCGCGCGACGAGAAGCAGCCCGGCGAGTGCGACGACGGCCACGGGCAGCATCTGGAGCACGCCGTCGAAGCCGTTCTGGCCGATGCTGCCCTGGTTCCACTGGTAGAGGCCCTCGGTCTCCTGCGGGAACAGCAGGAGCAGCCCTTCGGTGACGGCGGTCAGGCCGAGCGCGAGTGCGGTTCCGGCCAGCACGAGCCGTACGGTGCCCGCGCCGAGCCCGGACAGGCCGAGGACGACGGCCGCCGCGGCGAGCCCGCCCGCGAAGGCGACGGCCGAGGAGGCGAGCAGCGGCAGCGACAGGCCGGTGACGGCGACGACGCCGAGCGCGAAGTAGGAGCCGGCGTTGACGGCCAGGGTGTCCGGGGACGCCAGGACGTTGCGGCTGACGGCCTGGAGGGCGAGGCCCGCGATGCCGAGGGCGGCGCCCACGAGCAGGCCCGCGGCCATCCGCGGCAGCCGTGAGGCGACGACGACGGACGCGTCGGCCGGGTCGGCCCTGCCGGTGAGGGCCTTGAGAACCTCGGCCGGGCCGACCGCGGCCGTGCCCTGGGTGATGTCGACGACGGCGAGGGCGGCGACCAGGAGCACGAGCGCGGTCGTCACCGCGGCCGCGCCCGCCCGGGACGGCGCGGCCGTCTCCGGGCGGACGGTGGGAGGGGTGGCGGTGACGGCCATCGCGCTACTTCGTCAGCGCCGCGACGAGGGCGTCGACGTAGCGCTCCATCGAGCCGGTGCCGCCGAACATCCAGATGCCGTCGTCCAGCCGGTGCACGTTGCCGGACTTCACGAACGGCAGCGACGTCCAGACGGAGTTGTTCTTCAGTTCCTTGCCGAACGGGTCGCTGGAGGCGTCCTGTTCGTTGCCGATGTAGACGAACTGCACCTTGCCGAGGGAGGTGAGGCCCTCGACGTCGGTGGCGGCGAGGCCGTACGCCTCGTCGCCCTTCAGCTTCCAGGCGTTCCTCAGGCCGAGCCGCTCGTTGACGCCGCCGATGAGCGAGCCGGAGGTGTAGGGGCGCAGGGAGACCTGGTTGGAGACGACGTAGCCGTCGGAGAAGGCGATCCCGGCGCCCTTGAGGCCGGCGTCCTCGAGGGCCTTGGCGCCCTCGGCGAGCTTGGCGTCGAAGTCCTTCTTCAAGGTGGCGGCCCGCTCGGTGGTGCCGGTGGCCTTCGCGATGAGGTCGAGGTTCTCCAGCATCTGCCCGACCGGGTCGGAGGCGTCAGCGGACTTCACCTCGAGCACCGGGGCGATCTTCCGCAGCTGCGCGACGGCGTTCGGCTGGAGGTCGGTGGTGGCGACGATGAGGTCGGGGTTCAGCGCGGCGATGGTGTCCGTGCTGGGCTCGCCGCGGGTGCCGACGTCCTTGGCGTCGTTGGTGAGCGGTACGGCGCTGTCCCAGGTCTTGTAGCCCTTGACGTCGGCGACGCCGACCGGCTCGACGCCGAGCGAGAGGAGGTGCTCGACGACGTTCCACTCGGTGCCGACGACCTTCTTGGCGGGCCCGTCGAGCTCCACCTTCGCGCCGGACGCGTCGGTGAGGGTGAGGGGCTCGGCCGACGCCGTGGGCTTGTCGTCGGCCGCGGGTTCGGTGGTGCCGCAGGCGGCGAGCAGCAGGGCAGCGGCGGCGGCCAGGGGCGCGGTGCGCAGGAGGCGTCTCATGAGGTGGTGCGGACCCTTTCGCTTCGGGTGTGGTGACGGCCGATGGCCCGGGTGCGCAGCCGGCCGGTGAGGGGGTCGGTGTCGACCTCGATGCGGATGCCGTAGACCTCGGTCAGCCGCTCGGGGGTGAGGACGTCCTCGGGTGCTCCCTCGGCGACGACGCGTCCGTCCGACAGGAGCACGAGGCGGTCGGCGACGGCGGCGGCCTGGTCGAGGTCGTGCAGCACGACCCCGACGGCGATGCCCTGGTCGTCCGCCAGATCGCGTACGAGGTCGAGGAGTTCGACCTGGTAGCGCAGGTCGAGGTAGGTGGTGGGCTCGTCGAGGAGCAGGACGCCGGTCTCCTGGGCGAGGCAGCCGGCCAGCCAGACGCGCTGGAGCTGTCCGCCGGAGAGGTGTTCGGCGCCGCGGTCGGCGAGGCCGGTGACGCCGGTGAGGGCGAGGGCGCGGTCGACGGCGGCCCGGCCGCCCGGGTCGGTGCCGCCCCAGCGTCCGCGGTGCGGGTAGCGGCCGAACTCCACGACGTCGCGCACGCTCAGGCCGCTCGGCGTGGGCCGGCTCTGCAGCAGCAGGGCGACATGGCGGGCGAACTCGCGCGGTCCGAGCGCGAGCGCGTCGGTGGCGGCGTCGAGCGTGAGGGCGGCGTGCCGGGACCGCTGGAGCCGGGCGACGGTGCGCAGCAGGGTCGACTTGCCGCTGCCGTTGGGTCCGACGAGGGCGGTCACCTCGCCGGGGCGCAGCGTCAGCTCCGCGTCGTGCACGACGTCCGTGCCGTCGTACGCCACGGTCACGCCGATGGCCGCCAGTTCATGCCCGCGCGGGAGCGGGGACGCCTCTTCACCTGGAATCACGCAGGCAAGGTTAGCCTAGCCTTAATTCGCCTTGACAGGGGGTGAGGCGCTCGGGGCCGCGGGGGGCTCAGAACGCGTAGCGCACGCCCAGCCACGGGGTGCGGCGCGCGATGATCTCGCGGAGCTCCGCGAGGGCCTGGCGTTTGACGCCCGCGTGGTAGCGGAGGTTGAGGGCGCCGTTCTGGGAGCGCTTGGTCTCCTGGAGGGCGGGCTGCCACAGCACGTCCTCGCCGCGCGGGTGCCAGCGGAGGTTGACCTCGTGCAGGTCCGCGTTGTGGGTGAGCATGATGACCTCGGCCAGCGCCTGGCGCTTCACCCGCTCCGGGAGTACGTCGTCCATGTGCCGCAGCAGTTCGTCCCACGCGTCCTGCCAGCCGGGGCGGACGACGACCGGCGACAGGTTGAAGTGCACCTCGTAGCCCGCGTCGAGGAAGTCCGCGGCGGCGGCGATCCGCCGGTCCACCGGGCTGGTGCGCAGGTCCAGCAGGCGGGAGTCGTCGGCCGGCATCACCGAGAAGCGGATGCGCGTCCGGCCGCGCGGGTCAAGGTCCAGCAGGTCCGGGTTGACGAACTTGGTGGCGAACGACGCCTTCGCGGTGGGCCAGCCGCGGAAGGCGCGGATCAGGTCGGCGGTGTTGTCGCAGATCAGCGCGTCGACCGAGCAGTCGCCGTTCTCCCCGACGTCGTACACCCACGCCTCGGGGTCGCACTGGTTCGGCTCCGTCTTCGGGCCCTGCGCGGCGACGTGACGGCCCAGGTGGGCGATGATCGCGTCGATGTTGGTGAACAGGGTGATCGGGTTGGCGAAGCCCTTGCGGCGGGGCACGTAGCAGTACACGCAGGACAGGGCGCAGCCGTTGGAGGGACCGGGGGCGATCCAGTCCGCGGAGCGGCCGTTGGGGCGGGTGGTGAGCTTCTTCCGCACGCCGAGGACGAGGGCTTCGCGCTTGATCCGCATCCAGCGGTCCGCGCTGCCCTCGTTGCCGTGCAGGTCGGGGATGCGCCAGTGGGAGGGGACCTCGACGAGGCGGGCCTCGGGGAAGCGGGCGAGGATCTCGCGGCCGCGGGGGGAGGCGGCGGCGGCCGGCTCGGCGTGGATCTCCTCGACGGCGAGGAGGCGGTGCGCCTGGCGGGAGTCGCGGAAGGGGGAGGAGGGGGT
>MUNG01000223.1 GCA_002154585.1 Streptomyces pseudogriseolus | reverse complement strand
AGGTCGGCCGGGCCGTGTCCGGGCAGCGCGACGGCGGCAGCGGACTCCTGCCGCTCGGCCGGGCTGATGGGCAGCAGCTTGCGCCGGTCGCGGGGGGTGTGGGAGGCGTGGATGCCGCCGTTCAGGATGGTCTGGAGGCGGTCGGAGATGTCGGCGTAGTCGTCGAAGCCGAGCACGCCGTCGGCCTCGGGCAGGGCCTCGGCGAGTTCCTTGCCGTACCGCTCGGCCATGCAGCCCACGGCGACGACGGCCTGCGTTCTCCCGTGTCCCTTGAGGTCGTTGGCCTCCAGGAGGGCGTCGACGGAGTCCTTCTTGGCGGCTTCGACGAAGCCACAGGTGTTGACGACGGCGACGTCCGCGTCCTCGGCGTCCTCCACGAGCTGCCAGCCGTCCGCCTCCAAACGGCCTGCGAGCTCCTCCGAGTCCACCTCGTTACGGGCGCAGCCAAGGGTGACCAGTGCGACGGTACGGCGTTCAGGCATGGGCTCAAGACTACTTCGTCCCGGCGACACCCCATGTCGACGGGGTTGGCCGGGCCCGGCCAACCCCGTGGTGGTCACGTCTTTCGAAGCCGGTCACCCGGCCTGGGGGTCGCCCTTGGTGTAGGTGAGGCGCTCCACGGCACCGGGCTTCCAGTCGTCCTCGATCTTCTTGCCGTTCACGAACAGGTCGAGGGCGCCCGCGTCGCCGAGGACCAGGTCGATCTTGTCGTTGTCCTGGAAGGTCTTGTCCTCGCCTTCCTTGAGCAGCTCGGCGAAGAGGACCTTGCCGTTGTGGTCCTTGGCGGAGATCCAGCTGGGTCCGTCGGCGGCGACGACCTTGACGGTCACCTTGTCCTGCGGGGCCGCGGCGATTGCGCTGTCCGACGGCTCCGGCGCGGGCACGACGGGCTCGGCGGTCCTGGTGCTGGGGCTGGGCTTGGGCGACGCGGTCGGCTCGGTGTCGCCGGCGACGTTCGCCTCGCCGTCGTCGCCGCCGTTGACCATGGTGAAGCCGACGAAGCCGATCACGACCACGATCGCGGCGACCATCGCGGCGGTCCAGTTGGGTCCGCGCCGCTCGGGGCGGATGCGCTCCGCCTCGAAGAGGGGCGCGGCCGGGGTGGGCGCGGGGCGGCCGCCGCCCTGCTGCGTCTCGTACTGGGCGAGCAGCGGGGCCGGGTCGAGCTTCACGGCCTTGGCCAGCGTGCGGATGTGCCCGCGCGCGTACACGTCGCCGCCGCAGGGTGCGAAGTCGTCCCGCTCGATGGCGTGGACGATGGCGATGCGGACACGGGTGGCGGTACTGACGTCGTCGACGGTGAGCCCGGCGGCGATGCGGGCCTGCTGCAGCGCACGGCCGACCGAGACGGAAGGGCGGTCTTCCTCGGAAACGTCTTCGAACGGACGCTCGTCTTCAGGGGAGTTGCCGATGGACACGGGGGCGCCTTTCGAGCGTGTAGCCGCCTGTGCTGGAGGTTCAGTCTAGGTGGGGTACGAAGGGGTGGGGCAACCGGGCGTTCGTACTTTGTACGCCATCGGAATGGCCCGACATTCCGATGGTCGTCCTGCTGTCTGACACTTCGTTCAACTTGACGTGTGCCGACGGGAAACGGTTGCTCGTTGATCGCTTACGGATGGGTCACGATCACCCGGCCGGACGTCCCGGCGCGACGACCGTGTACCCGCCGTCTACCCTTCAGACTCCCCGCGGATCAGCGCGAGCACGCCGTCCAGCTCATCAGGTTTCACGAGAACATCACGAGCCTTCGAACCTTCGCTCGGTCCGACGATGTTACGGGACTCCATGAGGTCCATCAGCCGGCCCGCCTTGGCGAAGCCGACGCGCAGTTTGCGCTGGAGCATCGACGTGGACCCGAACTGCGTGGAGACGACCAGTTCGGCCGCCTGGCACAGCAGGTCGAGGTCGTCGCCGATGTCCTCGTCGATCTCCTTCTTCTGCTTGGTGCCGACGACGACGTCGTCCCGGAAGACGGGCGCCATCTGGTCCTTGCAGTGCTGGACGACCGCCGCGACCTCCTCCTCGGTCACGAACGCGCCCTGCATACGGGTGGGCTTGTTCGCGCCCATCGGCAGGAACAGGCCGTCGCCCTTGCCGATCAGCTTCTCCGCGCCGGGCTGGTCGAGGATGACCCGCGAGTCGGCGAGCGAGGACGTGGCGAACGCCAGCCGGGACGGCACGTTCGCCTTGATCAGACCGGTGACGACGTCGACCGAGGGCCGCTGGGTGGCCAGCACCAGGTGGATGCCGGCGGCCCGCGCGAGCTGGGTGATGCGCACGATGGCGTCCTCGACGTCGCGCGGGGCGACCATCATCAGGTCGGCCAGCTCGTCCACGATCACCAGCAGGTACGGGTACGGCTGGAGCTCGCGCTCGCTGCCCTCGGGCGGCTTGACCTTGCCCTCGCGCACCGCGCGGTTGAAGTCGTCGATGTGCCGGTAGCCGTAGGCGGCGAGGTCGTCGTAGCGCAGGTCCATCTCGCGCACCACCCACTGGAGCGCCTCGGCGGCCCGCTTGGGGTTGGTGATGATCGGCGTGATCAGGTGCGGGATGCCCTCGTACGCGGTCAGCTCGACGCGCTTGGGGTCGACCAGGATCATCCGGACGTCCTCCGGGGTCGCCCGCATCATGACCGAGGTGATCAGGCAGTTGATGCAGGACGACTTGCCGGAGCCGGTGGCGCCGGCGACCAGCATGTGCGGCATCTTCGCCAGCGAGTCCATGACGTAGCCGCCCTCGACGTCCTTGCCGAAGGCGACCAGCATCGGGTCGTCGTCCTCGGCGGACTCCGCGAGCCGCAGCACGTCGCCGAGGTTCACCATCTCCCGGTCGGTGTTGGGGATCTCGATGCCGACCGCGGACTTGCCGGGGATCGGGCTGATGATCCGCACGTCCGGGCTGGCGACGGCGTACGCGATGTTCTTGGTGAGCGCGGTGACCCGCTCGACCTTCACGGCCGGGCCGAGTTCGACGACGTACCGGGTGACCGTCGGGCCGCGCGTGAAGCCGGTGACGTCGGCGTCCACCTTGAACTCGGTGAACACCTTCCGCAGCGCCTCCACTATGGCGTCGTTGGCGGCGCTGCGCGCCTTGCCCGGCCCGCCGCGGTGCAGCAGGTCGAGCGAGGGCAGGGAGTACGTGATGTCGCCGGAGAGCTGCAACTGCTCCGCGCGCGGCGGCAGGTCGCGGGGTTCGCGCGGCGGTGCCTTGGTCATGTCGAGCACGCCCGCGGGCGGCCGCTCCCGCTGCTCGGCGCCCTCGTCCCCGTTCGCGGCGGGCGCCTCCCGCCGGGTCTTCCCCTTCTTCGGCGCGTCCTGCTGCGGGCGGGCGGCGGGGACCGGCGTCGGGGTGGTGGGCTCGTAGTCGCCGGTGCTGACGCCCTGGGTGAGGTCGGCGACGACGGGCGAGGGCGGCATGCCGTGCAGCACGGCGCCGTCGAGCGCGGCGGCCGCGGCGGCGGCCACGTCCACGGCGTCCATCGGCCGGTTCGCGTCGGGCTGCGGCACGGCGGACCGGCGCGGGCGGCGCTGCCGCCGGGACAGCGCCTCTTCCTCCGCCTGCTCCGGGTCGAACTCCTGGGGTGCCGGGCGGCGCCCGCGGCGGCTCCGGGGCAGCGCCTCGCGCCACTGCTCCTCGTAGCGCACGTCGTCCTCGCCGAACTCGTCCGGCTCCGCCTCCTGCACCAGCCCCAGCCGCTCGCCGAGCCGGCGCAGCCGCTGCGGGATGGCGTTCACCGGGGTGGCCGTGACCACCAGCAGACCGAAGACGGTCAGCAGCGCCAGCAGGGGGACGGCCAGCACGTCGGTCATGGTGGACGACAGCGGCGCGGCCGCGCCCCAGCCGATGAGCCCGCCGGCGTCCCTTATGGCCTGCATGCCGTCACCGCGCGCGGGCGAGCCGCAGGCGATGTGGATCTGGCCCAGGACGCCGATGACGAGGGCGGACAGGCCGATCACGATCCGCCCGTTGGCCTCGGGCTTCTCCGGGTGCCGGATGAACCGCACGGCGACGACGGCGACGAGGATCGGCACCAGCAGGTCGAGGCGCCCGAACGCGCCGGTGACCAGGATTTCCACCAGGTCGCCGACGGGCCCTTCGAGGTCGGCCCAGGTGCCGGCGGCGACGATCAGCGCGATGCCGAGCAGCAGCAGCGCGAGCCCGTCCTTGCGGTGGGCCGGGTCGAGGTTCTTCGCGCCCTGCCCTATGCCGCGGAACACGGCGCCCACCGCGTGCGCCAGGCCCAGCCACAGGGCGCGGACGAGCCGGTAGACGGCGCCGGTCGGGTTCGGGGCCGGCGCGGGGGCGGGCTTCTTCGCCGGAGCCTTCCGGGCCGGGGCCTTCTTCGCCGGTGTTTTTTTGGCGGCGGCCTTCTTCGCCGGAGCCTTCGCGGAAGCGGCCGCCTTCTTCGCGGGCGGCTTCTTGGCTGCGGAGGGACGTGAGGCCATGGTGTGAGGTTACCGGGGGAGACGGCACGTGACACGCGTGGCGGATGCTTCACCCGTTCGTGTCGTGCGCTTCGCGGCGCGAAACTGACGCGTGTTGCCCGGGCGCCATGGAGTTGACGCCCCCTCAGAGCCCGAGCCGTCCGCGGGGGCGGGCAAGGTCCGCGCGGGCGGGGTCAGTTCTGCGAGGACACCGACGACGCGCTCCCGGTCCCGGGGTCCAGGGCGTCCAGCGCCCGCCGCAATCCCGTGAGCTTCCGCTCCAGATGGGCCGCCGTGGCGACCGCGGCCGCGTCGGTCGACTCGTCGTTCAGCTGCTTGGTGAGCGCCTCGGCCTGCTCCTCGACGGCTGCGAGCCGCGCCGACAGCTCGGCGAGCAGACCCGCGGACTCCTTGGACTCACCCGCGTCCTTCTCGCTGCCCTCGAGCTGGAGCCGCAGCAGCGACGCCTGCTCCCGCAGCTGGCAGTTCTTCATGTACAGCTCGACGAAGACCGAGACCTTCGCGCGCAGCACCCACGGGTCGAACGGTTTGGAGATGTAGTCCACCGCGCCCGCCGCATAGCCCCGGAAGGTGTGGTGCGGGCCGTGGTTGATCGCGGTGAGGAAGATGATCGGGATGTCCCGGGTCCGCTCCCGCCGCTTGATGTGGGCGGCGGTCTCGAAACCGTCCATGCCCGGCATCTGAACGTCCAGCAGAATGACCGCGAAGTCGTCCGTGAGCAGCGCCTTGAGCGCTTCCTCCCCGGACGATGCCCGCACCAGCGTCTGATCGAGCGCCGAGAGGATCGCCTCGAGCGCCAGCAGATTCTCCGGCCGGTCATCGACCAGGAGGATCTTGGCCTTCTGCACCATGGCCCGCCCTCCTCGCCCCGGCTTGGGGCCCTCCCTGTCCGCAGGACCTGGCACAGCACCGGTGGGTGCCGCACCAGAGGGCGACTCCCTTGCGCCGCCCGTCCTTGTGCCGGTCATCGTAGCCGCACCCCGCCTGTCGCCACACCCTGTCACCGTGATGTCACTGTGCACCTAGCGGAAACGCCGCGGGAGACCAGAAGGTTCCCCGTATACCGCACTTCTACACGACTTCGCGCACGACGCGTGGACGACTCCGCGTGTCCTTCGCAGCTTCCTGTCACCTTCGCACGGTCTGCGGCCGCCGGTCTCACTCCCCCCTCATCCACTGCTCCATCACGGTCAGCAGGTGGTCGGGGTCGACCGGCTTGGTCACGTAGTCGGAGGCGCCCGACTCGATGGCCTTCTCCCGGTCGCCCTTCATCGCCTTCGCGGTGAGCGCGATGATCGGCAGCCCCGCGAACTGCGGCATCCGCCGGATCGCCGTGGTCGTCGCGTACCCGTCCATCTCGGGCATCATGATGTCCATCAGCACGACCGCCACGTCGTCGTGCTGCTCCAGCACCTCGATGCCCTCGCGGCCGTTCTCCGCGTACAGCACGGACAGGCCGTGCTGCTCCAGGACGCTGGTCAGCGCGAAGACGTTGCGGATGTCGTCGTCGACGATGAGCACCTTCTGCCCGGCGAAGCGGATGCCCCGGCGCGGCGTGCGCGCCGCCTGCGGCTCCTGCTCCACCGCCGGCCACTCCTCCAGCTCCGCGGAGGGCCGCTGGTCCTGCTGGAGCGAGACCCGGCGCCTCCGCCGGAACAGCGCCGCCGGACCGTTACGCGCCTCACGGTACGAGGTCACCTCCGCCGGGGTCTCCGCCTCCGGCGCGGCCGGCTCGGCCGACGCCACCAGGTCCCCCGCCTCCAGCGCCGGCATGGGCGGCTGCTGGTAGCCGTTGGGCGGCAGCTCGCTCGGGTGCAGCGGCAGGTACAGGGTGAACGTCGAGCCTCGGCCCGGCTCGCTCTGCGCGTGGATCTCACCGCCGAGCAGCTGCGCGATCTCCCGCGAGATGGACAGTCCCAGGCCCGTGCCGCCGTACTTGCGGCTGGTCGTGCCGTCGGCCTGCTTGAACGCCTCGAAGATCACCCGCATCTTGCTGGCCGCGATGCCGATGCCGGTGTCGCTCACCGAGAACGCGATCAGGTCCGCGTCCGGGTCGGTCAGCGAACCGGCCTCCAGCAGCTGCTCCCGGATCGCCTGCGGGACGTCGTCCCGGGCGGGCCGGATGACCAGCTCGACCGAACCGGAATCGGTGAACTTCACCGCGTTGGACAGCAGGTTCCGCAGCACCTGGAGCAGCCGCTGCTCGTCGGTGTGCAGGGTGGCCGGCAGCTCCGGCGAGATCCGCACCGACAGGTCCAGGCCCTTCTCCGCCGTCAGCGGCCGGAACGTGGCCTCCACGTAGTCCACGAGCTGCACCAGCGCGATGCGCGTCGGGGAGACGTCCATCTTGCCCGCCTCGACCTTCGACAGGTCGAGGATGTCGTTGATGAGCTGCAACAGGTCCGACCCGGCGCCGTGGATCGTCTCGGCGAACTCCACCTGCTTCGGCGAGAGGTTCCCCTCCGCGTTGTCCGCCAGCAACTTGGCCAGAATAAGCAGCGAGTTGAGCGGCGTACGCAGCTCGTGCGACATGTTCGCCAGGAACTCGCTCTTGTAGCGCATCGACACCGCGAGCTGCTCGGCACGCTCCTCCAGGACCTGCCGCGCCTCCTCGATCTCGGTGTTCTTCACCTCGATGTCGCGGTTCTGACGGGCCAGCAGCTCCGCCTTCTCCTCCAGCTCGGCGTTGGACGCCTGGAGCGCCTTCTGCCGCTGCTCCAGCTCCGCCGACCGCTCCCGCAGCTGCTCGGTCAGCTCCTGCGACTGCGCCAGCAGCCGCTCGGTCTTGGTGTTGACCGAGATGGTGTTGACGCTCGTCGCGATCATCTCGGCGATCTGGTTGAGGAAGTCCTTCTGGATCGCCGTGAACGGCGTGAACGACGCCAGCTCGATGACGCCGAGCACCTTCCCCTCGAACACCACCGGCAGCACGATCACCTGGGCCGGCGGCGCCTCCCCGAGCCCCGAGGAGATCTTCAGATAGCCGCTGGGCGCCCTGTCCACCAGAATCGTGCGCTTCTCCATCGCGGCCGTCCCGATCAGCCCCTCACCGGGCTGGAACGACGTCGGCATGGACCCCATCGAGTAGCCGTACGACCCCAGCATCCGCAGCTCGAACTGCTCCTCGTCGCCCGCGTTCAGGTCCTCGCCGTCCATCAGCGGCATGGCGAGGAAGAACGCGCCGTGCTGCGCGGACACCACCGGCGTCAGCTCGCTCATGATCAGCGAGGCGACGTCCTCCAGGTCGCGCCGGCCCTGCATCAGCGCGGAGATGCGGGCCAGGTTGCCCTTCAGCCAGTCCTGCTCCTTGTTGGCGATCGTGGTGTCGCGCAGGTTGGCGATCATCTTGTTGATGTAGTCCTGAAGCTCCTGGATCTCCCCGGACGCGTCCACGTCGATCTTCAGGTTCAGGTCGCCGCGGGTCACCGCGGTCGCCACGCGCGCGATGGCACGCACCTGCCGGGTGAGGTTCCCGGCCATCTCGTTCACCGACTCCGTCAGGTCCCGCCAGGTGCCGTCCACGTCCCGCACCCGCGCCTGACCGCCCAGCTGGCCCTCGGTGCCCACCTCACGGGCCACACGCGTGACCTCCTCGGCGAACGACGACAGCTGGTCGACCATCGTGTTGATGGTGGTCTTCAGCTCGAGGATCTCCCCGCGCGCGTCGATGTCGATCTTCTTCGTCAGGTCACCCTTGGCGATGGCCGTGGTCACCATGGCGATGTTGCGCACCTGACCGGTCAGGTTCGACGCCATGCCGTTCACCGACTCGGTGAGGTCCTTCCACGTGCCCGCCACACCCGGCACGTGCGCCTGCCCGCCCAGGATGCCGTCCGTGCCCACCTCACGGGCCACCTTGGTGACCTGCTCGGCGAACGCGCTCAGCGTCTTCACCATCGTGTTGATGGTGTCCGCGAGCTGCGCCACCTCGCCGCGCGCCTCGATGCTGACCTGCCGCGTCAGGTCGCCGTTGGCGACCGCGGCGGACACCTGCGAGATGTTCCGCACCTGGGTAGTGAGGTTCTTCGCCATCAGGTTGACGTTGTCGCTCAGGTCCTTCCAGATGCCCGTGACACCCGGCACATGCGCCTGGCCGCCCAGAATGCCCTCGGTGCCCACCTCACGGGCCACCCGGGTCACCTGCTCCGCGAACGACGACAGCTGGTCCACCATCGTGTTGACGGTGGTCACCAGCTCCAGAATCTCGCCCTTGGCGTCCACGGTGATCTTCTTCGACAGGTCGCCCTTGGCGACCGCCGTGGTGACCTCGGCGATGTTGCGCACCTGAAGGGTCAGGTTGTTCGCCATGCCGTTCACGGACTGCGTGAGGTCCTTCCAGGTGCCGGAGACCCCCTGCACCTCCGCCTGGCCGCCCAGGATGCCCTCGGTGCCCACCTCACGGGCCACCCGGGTGACCTCCTCCGCGAACGACGACAGCTGGTCCACCATCGTGTTCAGGGTGTTCTTCAGCTCGAGGATCTCCCCGCGCGCGTCGACGGTGATCTTCTGCGACAGGTCGCCGCGCGCCACCGCCGTCGCCACCTGCGCGATGTTGCGCACCTGGCCGGTCAGGTTGGACGCCATGCCGTTCACGGAGTCCGTCAGGTCCCGCCACACGCCGGCCACGCCGGGCACCTGCGCCTGACCGCCCAGCCGGCCCTCCGTACCCACCTCACGGGCCACCCGGGTCACCTGGTCGGCGAACGACGACAGCTGGTCCACCATCGTGTTGATGGTGTTCTTCAGCTCCAGGATCTCCCCGCGCGCGTCCACGTCGATCTTCTGCGACAGGTCACCGCGCGCCACCGCCGTGGTCACCTGGGCGATGTTCCGCACCTGAGAGGTCAGGTTCCCGGCCATCGAGTTGACGGAGTCGGTGAGCTCCTTCCAGGTGCCGGACACCCCGGGCACCTGCGCCTGACCGCCCAGCCGGCCCTCCGTACCCACGTCCCGGGCCATCCGCGTCACCTGGTCGGCGAAGCTCGACAGCTGGTCCACCATCGTGTTCACGGTGTTCTTCAGCTGGAGCATCTCGCCGGACACGTCCACGGTGACCTTCTGCGACAGATCGCCGTTGGCCACCGCCGTCGTCACCTGAGCGATGTTCCTCACCTGTCCGGTGAGGTTGCGGAACGCGGTGTTGACGGAGTCCGTCAGGTCCTTCCACGTGCCCGCCGCCCCCGGCACCTGCGCCTGACCGCCCAGCTCGCCCTCGACGCCGATCTCCCGCGCCACCCGCGTCACCTCGGCGCCGAACGCGGACAGCTGGTCGACCATCGTGTTGACGGTGTTCTTCAGCTCCAGCATCTCGCCGGCCACGTCCACGGTGACCTTCTGCGACAGGTCACCGTTGGCCACCGCCGTCGTCACCGCCGCGATGTCCCGCACCTGAGTGGTCAGGTTGCGGAACACCGTGTTGACGGAGTCCGTCAGGTCCTTCCATGTGCCTGCCGCACCCGGCACGTTCGCCTGACCGCCCAGCCGCCCCTCGGCGCCGACCTCGTTCGCGACCCGCGTGACCTCGTCCGCGAAGATCCGCAGCGTCTCGGTCATCTGGTTGATCGTCTCGGCGAGCTGCGCCACCTCGCCGCGCGCCGGGACCGTCACCTTCCGCGACAGGTCACCGTTGGCGACCGCCGTCGTCACCTCGGCGATCCCGCGCACCTGCGCGGTGAGATTCCCGGCCATGGTGTTGACGGAGTCGGTGAGCTCCTTCCACACACCGTCCACACCCGGCACCTGCGCCTGCCCGCCCAGCGCGCCCTCGGTGCCCACCTCGCGCGCGACACGAGTCACCTCGGAGGAGAACGCGGAGAGCTGGTCCACCATCGTGTTGACGGTGTTCTTCAGCTCCAGCATCTCCCCCTCGACGTGCACGGTGACCTTGCGGGACAGGTCACCGCGCGCCACGGCCGTCGTCACCAGCGCGATGTCGCGCACCTGCGCCGTCAGCCGCTCCGCCATCGTGTTCACGGAGTCCGTCAGGTCCTTCCAGGACCCGGACATGCCCCGCACCTGCGCCTGACCGCCCAGCTTGCCCTCGGTGCCCACCTCGCTGGCCACGCGGGTGACCTCGTCGGTGAACGTCGACAGCTGGTCGACCAGGTTGTTCACGGTCCGCGCGACCTTCAGGAACTCGCCCCGCAGCGGATGCCCGGCCCCGTCCGGCGCCTGCGTCCGCAGCTCCATCCGCGGCGACAGATCACCCTCCGCCACCGCCGACAGCACCCGGCTCACCTCGGAGACCGGCCGTACCAGGTCGTCCACCAGGGCGTTGGAGTGGTCGATCGCGGCCGCCCAGGAGCCCTCCGAGGGCCCCGTCTCCAGCCGCTCCGTGAGCTTTCCCTCACGCCCCACCATGCGGCGCACCCGCGCCAGCTCGCCCGTGAGGTGCAGGTTCCGGTCGGCGACCTCGTTGAAGACCGCGGCGATCTCCGCCATCACGCCGTCGCCGGTCACCGTGAGGCGTTTGCGGAAGTTCCCGTCCCGCATCGACACCAGGGCGCCCAGCAGCCGGTTCAGGGCCGCCGCCTCCACCGTCACGGTGCCGCCCCGGGCCTTCCCCGCCGTGCTCAGGGACTGTCCGCCTTTCGCGCGCGTCGTCTTCGTGCTCCGCGTCGCTGCGCCAGACTCCACTGTGTCCCTCCCGCAGGGGTCGACCGTTACCGCTGTACCCGGTCACACCGTCCAGGGTGCTCCCGTTGCTCCTGATGCTTTTCCTGTTGGCCCGAGATGCCCTGCCCGACGTCCGAGGCGCCGCCAGGGGGCTGCTGCCCACCCGGCCCCGGCGCCACACTGCCTGCCCGGACCTTCCCTACAAGCCTGCCCAGTGTTTCACCCCCGCGGAACCAGGCCATAACAGTTCGGCAGCTTCGCACATCGTCCGCACACCCGCCGGACGGCGAACACCTCGGACGGAAACACTGCAGACCGGCATCCGCCCGGACCGCGAAGGTAAGTAACCTTGCATGCGGCTGTCCAGCCACGCCGGCGCGTCCGGCCTGGGCGGTGGCACGAGAACGAGCGGGCATCGGAGGGGCGGCCGCACAACATGACCACGGGACTGATTCCGGGGGAGCAGCCCCCGGACCCACGGCCGACGGACGGCCTGCCGCACCAGCGGCACGATCCGGCCGGCCAGGGAGCCATGCCCGTCGAGAACCGGTCGAGGAGTTCTGTGATCACCGCGCGCGCGGCCGCCAGCTTCGAGCCCGTCGGACGATCCGTCGCGAGCGCCCGCTCCTTCGTCCGCGACACCCTCCAGGGCTGGGGCTTCGGCGACATCGTCGACGACGCCGTGGTGCTGACGAGCGAACTCGTGACCAACGCCGTCGTGCACGCGGGCACGTCCGCCGAGCTGCTCTGCCTGCGCAGCGAGGACGGCGTCCGGATCGAGGTGGCCGACCGGTATCCCGAGCGTGAGATTCCCCTCCAGGGTTCCCCGGTCGACATGGGCAGCGCCGACCGCGAGGGCGGACGCGGCCTCCAGCTCTGCGCCGCCCTGGCCGGCCACTGGGGCGTCGACTACACGCCCACCCACAAGACCGTCTGGTTCCAGCTCGACCTCCCCGAGCGCCCGGTCGGCACCCGCACCGCGGGCCCCGCCCTCCCCGCCCACCTGCTGCCGCTGGCCGACACCCGGGTCCGCGTCGCCGTCGTCCAGATCGACCGCTCCGGGTCCATCACCGCGTGGAACGAGGACGCGGAGGAGCTGTTCGGCTACACCGCCGAGCAGGTCACCGGCAAACCCCTCACCGATCTCGCCGCCTGGCCGCACACCCCCGGCACGGGCACCGGCATCGCGGACGCCCTCCAGCTCTCCCGCTGGGAGGGCTCCTACGGCATCCGGGGCGCCCACGGCCGCGTCATCCCGGTGTACGCCTCCCACCTGCGCGTCCGCGACACCGACGGCGAACCGTCAACCGTGTGTCTCCTGGTACGCGACCACGAACGGGCGGTTCTGCAGACCCCGCTCCGGGGCCCCGCGCCCGACTCCTCCGGCGGCTCCGACGGCCAGAGCGCCGACCCGTTCGAGGTCTTCATCGGCTCCCCCGCCCCCGACGACCTCGACGGCCTGCTCCAGCGCACCGTGGAGCGCGCCCGCGACATGCTCGACGGCGACTCCGCCTTCCTGCTGCTCGCCACCGACGACGAGACCGAACTGGAGGTCCGCGCCTCCACCGGCCTGCCCTCGGCCCGCCAGCGCTTCGCACGCGTCCCCGTGGAGGGCGGTCCCGGCCGTTACGGCTCGGCCCGCATGCCGGCCGTCCACGAGGACCTCACGGCCGTCCCGGGCGCGGTCCCGCTCCTCAACGGCACCGGCATGCGCTCGGTCGTCACCGTGCCGCTGAAGGTCGAGGGCCGCCTCACCGGCTCCCTCGGCGTCGCCGCCGAGGCGCCCGGCCGCTACTCCAACGAGGAGGCACTGCGCCTGCAGTTCGCCGCGGACCGCATCGCCCTGGCCGTCGAGTCCGCCCGCCTGGGCGAGCTGGAGCGGCTGCGGCGCGGCTCCCTCAGCTTCCTCGTCGAGGCCTCCGACCTGCTGGCCGGCACACTCGACCGGGACCAGACCCTGGCCCTGATGGCCCAGATGACCGTCCCGACGCTCGCCACCTGGTGCGCGGTCTACACGATCGCCGACCAGTCCTCCGAGCCGGACCTGTCCTACGTGCTGCACGAGGACGAGGAGCTCATCGACGGCATCAAGTCCCTGCTGTCCAAGATGCCCCCGCCGGACCCGGTACCCACCCCCGGCGCCCGCGTCTGGTCGGCGCCCGCGGAGGTCGCCCACCAGGCGGCCCTGCGCACCTCCATGCGCAGCCTCGGCCTGAGCGGCGGCCCCACCCGGCACGTCACCACCGGCATCGGCCCGACCCTCGCCACGGCCTCCGCGGTCGGCGGCGAGACGGTGGTCCTGCCCCTGGTCGCCCGCAACCGCGTCATCGGCATGCTGACGCTGGGCAAGCCCACCGACGAGCACTTCCGCCAGGAGATCCTGGAACTGGCCGAGGACCTGTCCCGCCGGGCCGCCCTGGCCCTGGACAACGCCCGCCTCTACTCGGAGCGCACGGCCATCAGCCAGTCGCTCCAGCGCAGCCTCCTGCCACCTGAGCTGCCGCAGATCGACGGCGTCGAGGTCGAGGTCATCTACCGCGCGGCCGGCGAGGGCAACGAGGTCGGCGGCGACTTCTACGACCTCTTCCCGATCAGCGACGGCGCCTACGGCTTCGCCATCGGCGACGTCTGCGGCACGGGCCCCAACGCGGCGGCCGTCACCGGCCTCGCCCGGCACGCGCTGCGCCTGCTGGCCCGCGAGGGACTCAGCGGCCCGTCGGTCCTGGAGCGCCTGAACTCCGCGATCCTCGACGAGGGCGAACGAAGCCGCTTCCTCACCCTCCTGTACGGCGAGATGCGCCCGCAGGAGGACGGCAGCGCGGAGCTGAAGGTGGTCTGCGCCGGCCATCCCCTGCCGCTGCGCCTCCGCCAGGACGGCACGGTCGTACCGGCCGCCGAACCGCAGCCCCTGCTGGGCGTCCTGGAGGACCTGGAGCTGCACGAGGAGACGGTGACCCTCGACCCGGGCGACGTCCTGCTCTGCGTCACGGACGGCGTCACCGAGCGCCGCGAGGGCAGCCGCATGCTGGGCGACGACGGTCTCGCCGAGGTGCTGACGACGTGCACGGGGCTGACGGCCGGCGCGGTCGCGGCCCGCATCATGCGGGCGGTGGAACGCTTCGCCTCGGACGCGCCGTCCGACGACATGGCGATTCTCGCGATGCGCGTGCCGGGCCTCCAGCAGGACTGATGCTCCGCCGCCCCGGGCGGCATGGCATCAGGGAACGAAAAAGGCCCCGCCCAATAGGGCGGGGCCTTTCAGTCGAGCCCCCAAACGGAATCGAACCGTTGACCTTCTCCTTACCATGGAGACGCTCTGCCGACTGAGCTATAGGGGCCTGTTGTCGCTTCGGTTTCCCGCGCGGCAACGGAATAGATCATACCCCGAACACAGCCGTGCTCCCAACCACGCTCAGGCGGCCGGCGCGAGCAGTCCTCCCAGCGCATTGCACACGGACGCTATGCGGTGCATCTCCCGCTTCGTCAGAGACGCGTCGACGGGCAGCGCGAGCGTCTCGTCGGCGGCCCGCTCGGTCTCCGGCAGCGACACGCACCGCCGGAACTCGGGGAGCCGGTGAACGGGCGTCGGCACGGGTATCCGGCATTCGACTCCCTTGGCCCGTACGGCCCGTGCGAAGGCGTCCCGGTCGGGCCGCCCGTTCCCCGGCACCCGCACGACGTACTGCTGATAGTCGTGACCGGCGCCTCCCTCCGGCGTCCGCACGCCACGCAGCCGCGCGTCGAGGTACGCGGCCCGCTCCCGCCTGCGCGCCGCATCGTCGCGGGAGACGTCCGACTCGGCGTGCTCCAGCACGAGAAGGCCGCGCCGCTGTCCGAGCGCGTGCAACTGCCCCATGTCGGCGGGCCGTCCGAAGCGATGGACGACAACGACCGCCGCGGTACGGGGAGTCAGCATCGCGTCGACCGCGGAGGGGTCGAGGCAGTACGTCGCCGGGTCTATGTCGGCGAACACCGGCAACGCGCCCGCGAGTGTCACGGCCCGCGCGACCTCCACGTTGCCGAAGGCCGGTACGACGACCTCGTCACCGGCTCCGACGCCGGCCGCCCTGAGCAGTGCTGCAGTTCCCATGCTGTGGATGCTGGGCAGGCAACGTGAACGTCAAGTGACCGGCAACAAAAAAGGGTTGGTCCCTGAACCGAAGTTCAGGGACCAACCCTTGTAAGAATTGTTCGGCGGCGTC
>MUNG01000222.1 GCA_002154585.1 Streptomyces pseudogriseolus | reverse complement strand
TCCGTGAGCTCACCCCGGCGGCGGGAGGCCGACGGAGGTCAGCCCGCCATGACCGCCGGGGTGAGCTCACGGACGTCGACGACGTCCATCCGCGCGGGCGAGCCGAGCACCGAGCCGCAGCTCTCCGGGCGGGGCGGCAGGGACGTGCCCTGGGCGACCGCCACGCGCCAGCGGCGCCCGTCCACATGCGCGACGGTCACCTCCCAGCGGGGCGCCTCGCCCTCCGTACGGACGACGCTCAGCACCTGGGCGGCCTCCTCGCGCACGGCACGCCGCACGGCAAGCTCGGCCGCCTGGCCGGGCCGCTCCCAGGCGGAGCCGCCCCGGCACCCCTCGGTGACGATCCGGCCCTCCCGCGCGCCGTGCAGCACCTCCTTCACGGCGTGCGCCTGCGCCCTTCCGTACGCGTAGCCGTACGGCAGCACGAGCACGGTGGGGGAGAAGCGGTGACCGCCGAGGTGGGTGACCTCCCAGACGCCTTCGACGCCGGAGGACGCCAGCTCGGCCGCGAGGGGCCTGCCCAGCAGGGCGCAACAGCGGTCGCGCTTGCCGTTGGTGCAGACGAGGGCGAGGGGGTCGCCGTCGTGCGGCTCACCGCCCAGCACCGCGCCGAAACTCGCGGCCTCGCCGCGGCCGAGGGCCGGGAGGTCGAGGTCGAGCAGACGGGCGGGGTCGGTGGTGGTCGCGGAGTGCAGCCAGACGTTGCCCGGGACGGTGTGGGCGACGTACACGCGGCGCGTGGCGGGCATACGGCTGTCCGCGTGACGTCCGGGACGCCGGATGAGGGCGACGCGCACGCCGGTGCCCTTCGCGGCGGCCTCCAGGGCGCGGCCCAGGGCGGGGTCGAGGTGGCTGGACGTGAGCGCCTTGGCACCCCACGGTCCGGGCTGCTCCAGCAGCAGCCACGTCCGCGCGGTCGCCGCGGTCCCTTCGACGGGCTCGTCGAGCGCGCGGGAGAGGGTCGAGCACGTGCTACTCACACAGGTGAGCCTAACCTGAGTTGCACGGCGGCGCCTTGTCGGTCCACCCAGGTCTGAGGCGCATTGCCTCGATCGGCCTCGGAGGCGTTCCTGACGCTTACGGACGTATGGCAGCTGACGAGCGAGATCACCCTCGCGGGTGATAGAAGAACCCCCTAGTGCGTTGTGTCCGCTGAGGCTGAGCGTGCCGTTGTGTCCGTCGTGGTTCGCGACCTGTCACGATGGCGCCGCCGCGGGCGTAGGCGCTCGTGCCTTGAGAGCAGAGGAAATTGAACAGTGAGTCAGATCATCCGCCGTCTTGGTGTCGCTCCGCGTTACCGAGGCAGCACGAATGGTGCGACGTGTCCCGACCTCTTCGAGCTGGCCGACGGGAACTTCGCCGTTATCGGCACGGACGCCACTGATTCGCTCGAGTCCCAGCTGCCAGCGGATGCCGCACGTGCCGACTACGAGCGCATCGTCGTTATCACTCGCGAAACGCTGATCAGGGCGAAGGCGGACATCCCGGACGCGTAGGTCACGTTTCGGTGGGTGGGGTGCCCACCACCCACCATTCGTCGGTGTCCGCCTCGTCCAGCTGCGACAGCAAGTCGTCGATCATCTCACCCAGCTTGGCTTCTTCCGTTCCTCGCAGGCTGGCGCGCTGAGGGCGGGTGGCCTCCCAGTAGTCCCGCATGTGGGGGTTCTGGAACATGCCTCTGGCGTGCATGAAGAACTCGTCCAGTGGGATGTTGCCTATGCGGTAGTAGCAGAGCAGGTTCGTGTACTGAGCGTTGGCGAACAAGTACTGGCGGCGCTTCTGAGCGGAAACAGGTTCTTCGAAGTAATCCAGTACCTCGGCCAGTTCCGGGTCGTCGATCGCCTTGCTCAGCAGTTCCCAGTGCTGGCGCTGCTGCATGGCCAGGTTGGCCCGCTGCTGATGGCCGGCCTGTTCCTCCAGGCGCTCAAGGCGCCTGTTGATCGCGTCCAACGCGCTCCTCTGTGCTGCCACCGCAGCGATGACCCCTGCGACCATCCCCAGACCGGCCGCGGTGGCGGAGTGCAGCCTCCGCAGCCCTACGCTCTTTGTGCCCATGTCAATTACCCCCGATCAGGCCGCCGTCCGCCGGTCGTCGGGTGGTGGGTCGACTACAGGGAACCGGCGAGCGGTGGGCGGCGCTTGCCGCCTTCCAGGGTGCCGAGCGGCTCTGATCGGCGGGAAGGCGGAGAGGAGGCGCACGGAGGGAAGCGAGGGTCGCACAATCCGGCGCCTTGCAGACGTCTGCCCCGCGAATGCTGCTAACAATCGTTCACTTCGGGGGCGTTACGGGTACTCGTATCCTGGATCGTCAGTCGTTCGTCCGTGCGCACGCCGTCAGCGATCCGGTGTGCGCACAGGTGTGAGAGGGGTCGTGTGTCGGAGCGGAGCAGCGGGCGGCAGATTCCGGTGGTCGTGCTGGCCGGATTCCTCGGCTCGGGAAAGACCACCCTGCTCAACCACCTCCTCCACCGCAGCGGCGGCAGCCGTATCGGGGCCGTGGTCAATGATTTCGGGGCCGTCGAGATCGACGCGATGGCGGTCGCGGGCGCCCTGGGAGACTCGACCGTCTCGCTCGGCAACGGATGCCTGTGCTGTGCCGTCGACGCCAGTGAGCTGGACGAGTACCTGGAGCGCCTCGCCCGCCCCTCCGCCGGCATCGACGTCGTCGTCATCGAGGCCAGCGGCCTCGCCGAACCGCAGGAGCTCGTCCGCATGGTGCTCGCCAGCGAGCTGCCGGACATCGTCTACGGCGGTCTCGTCGAGGTCGTGGACGCCGCCGAGTTCGACGAGACCCGGGCCGCGCACCCCGGTGTCGACCGGCATCTCGCGCTCGCCGACCTCGTGGTCGTGAACAAGATCGACCGGGTGGACGATCCGGAGCCCGTGCTGAAGACGGTCAGGTCGCTCGTCGACCGGGCGGCCGTGGTGCCCGCCACGCACGGCCGGATCGACCCCGAGTTCCTCTTCGACTGCCGCCCGAGCGAGGAGCGCATCGGGCAGCTGTCCTTCGACGACCTCCACCGGGAGGAGGACGAGGACGGCCGGCACACGCAGCACCTGCACGCCGGGTACGACACCCTCTCCTTCGTGTCCGAGCAGCCGCTCGACCCCCGGCGCCTCATCGCCTTCCTCGACAGCAGGCCCGCCGGGCTGTACCGCATCAAGGGGTACGTCGACTTCGGCTCGTACGACATGCGCAACCGGTACGCCGTGCACGCCGTCGGCCGCTTCCTGCGTTTCTACCCCGAGCCGTGGCCGGCCGGCGCCGCGCGTGCGACGCAGCTCGTGCTGATCGGGACCGGCCTCGACACCGGCGCCCTGCGCGCCGAGCTGGAGGGGTGCCTGAGCGACGGCGCCCCACACACCGACGACGAGGCCGGCATGTGGGGCGTCCTGCGCTACGTCCAGGAGGCCGAGGACCCCGCGGCCTAGACCGGACCGGCCACCACGGCCACCGTCCTGGCCAGGGACACGCCCGAGCCGTCCCGGCGCGGGTCGATCACCGGGAGGTCCACCGCCGTGCCGTTCTTCTGCGCCGCGCGCGCCGGGACGGCGCCCGCCCAGGCCAGGGACAGGCAGTCCTCGCCCTTCAGGAACCGCTGGCAGCGGACGCCGCCGGTGGCCCGTCCCTTGCGCGGATACTGGTCGAACGGGGTCAGTTTGGCCGTCGTCTGGACGGAGTCGTCCAGCGTGCCGCGCGAGCCCGCCACCGTGAACACGACCGCGTCGGCCGCCGGGTCGACCGCCGTGAAGCTGATGACCTTCGCGCCCTCGGTGAGCTTGATGCCCGTCATGCCGCCCGCCGGGCGTCCCTGCGGGCGCACCACGGAGGCCGGGTAGCGCAGCAGCTGCGCGTCGTCGGTGATGAAGACGAGGTCCTCCTCACCCGTGCGCAGTTCGGTCGCGCCGACGATCCGGTCGCCCTCCTTGAGGGTGATGACCTCGAGCTCCTCCTTGTTGGAGGGGTAGTCGGGCACCACCCGCTTGACCACGCCCTGCTGCGTGCCGATCGCCAGACCGGGCGAGGACTCGTCGAGCGTCGTCAGGCACACCACCTGCTCGTCGTCGTCCAGGGACACGAACTCCGCCAGCGGCGCACCGCCCGACAGGTTCGGGACCGGCATCGACTCGGGGAGCTGCGGCAGGTCGATCACGTTCACCCGGAGCAGCCGGCCGGCCGAGGTGACCACGCCGATCTCGCCGCGCGCGGTCGCCGGGACCGCCGAGACGATCACGTCGTGCTTGACCCGCTTGCCGCCGGACGTGTCGCCGAGCGGCCGGTCGTCGGCGGTGCGCGCCAGCAGCCCCGTCGACGACAGGAGCACCCGGCACGGGGCGTCCTCCACCTGGAGCGGCACCGCGGCCGGGACACCGGCCGACTCGAGCAGCAGCGTGCGCCGGTCGTTGCCGAACTTCTTCGCGACGGCGGCCAGTTCGGCCGAGACCAGCTTGCGCAGCTCCGCGTCCGACTCCAGGATCCGGGTCAGCTCCTCGATCTCCGCGTTCAGCCGGTCCTTCTCGGCCTCCAGCTCGATCCGGTCGTACTTGGTGAGGCGGCGCAGCGGGGTGTCCAGGATGTACTGCGTCTGGACGTCGCTCAGCGAGAAGTGCTCGATCAGCCGCTGCTTGGCCTGCGCCGAGTTCTCGCTGGAGCGGATGAGGCGGATGACCTCGTCGATGTCGAGCAGGGCCGTGAGCAGGCCCTCGACCAGGTGCAGCCGGTCGCGCCTCTTGCCGCGGCGGAACTCCGAGCGGCGGCGCACCACGGTGAAGCGGTGGTCGAGGTAGACCTCGAGCAGTTCCTTGAGGCCCAGGGTGAGGGGCTGGCCGTCCACCAGCGCCACGTTGTTGATGCCGAAGGACTCCTCCATCGGCGTCAGCTTGTACAGCTGCTCCAGCACGGCCTCCGGCACGAAGCCGTTCTTGATCTCGATGACCAGGCGCAGGCCGTGCTCGCGGTCGGTGAGGTCCTTGACGTCGGCGATGCCCTGGAGCTTCTTCGAGCCCACCAGGTCCTTGATCTTGGCGATCACCTTCTCCGGGCCGACCGTGAACGGCAGCTCGGTGACGACCAGGCCCTTGCGGCGCGCGGTCACGTCCTCCACGGTCACCGTCGCGCGGATCTTGAACGTGCCGCGCCCGGTCTCGTAGGCGTCCCGGATGCCGGAGAGGCCGACGATCCGGCCGCCGGTCGGCAGGTCGGGGCCGGGGACGTGCTTCATCAGGGCGTCGAGGTCGGCGTTCGGGTGCCGGATCAGGTGCCGGGCGGCGGCGACGACCTCACGGAGGTTGTGCGGCGGCATGTTGGTGGCCATGCCGACGGCGATGCCCGAGGCGCCGTTCACCAGGAGGTTGGGGAACGCGGCGGGCAGGGCGACCGGTTCCTGCTCCTGGCCGTCGTAGTTCGGCGCGAAGTCGACCGTGTCCTCGTCGATGGACTCGGTCATCAGACCGGTGGCCTCCGCCATCCGGCACTCGGTGTACCGCATCGCGGCCGGCGGGTCGTCGTTGCCCAGCGAGCCGAAGTTGCCGTGGCCGTCGACCAGGGGCAGACGCATGGAGAACGGCTGCGCCATGCGGACCAGGGCGTCGTAGATCGACGCGTCGCCGTGCGGGTGCAGCTTGCCCATCACCTCGCCGACCACGCGCGCGCACTTGACGTACCCGCGCTCGGGGCGCAGGCCCATCTCGTTCATCTGGTAGACGATGCGGCGGTGCACCGGCTTGAGTCCGTCACGCGCGTCGGGCAGGGCGCGGGAGTAGATGACCGAGTACGCGTACTCGAGGAAGGAGCCCTGCATCTCGTCGACGACGTCGATGTCGAGGATCTTCTCCTCGAACGGGTCGTCGGGCGGCGGGGTCTTGGTGCTGCGGCGGGCCATCGCTGCCGGCTCCTTGCTGAAGCGTGGGACGGGATCTGATGCGGACCATTGTGGACCTTCGCACTGACAGGGCGGACCAGGACCCGGGTCCTGGGGGCCGGTTCGGTGCGGTGCGGTGCCGTGAGGTACGGCGCAGGGTACGTGGCTTCGGTGCCGCGGCCGCCCTCGGGGCGTGTTTGTCAGGCACCGCGCGTTGGTGCGGGGCGGGGGAGTACGCAGCCCGGCGTTCGCGGGGTGCCGCCGCGCCCGCCCTCCCCCACTCTCGGCTTCGCTCGAGCGGGAGGTACCCCCATCGCCCTGGGGGTACCTCCCAGGCCCTTAAGGCGCTGGGGGAGGCACGACTGCCCGCGGGCGGCGGTGGCACGACTGCCCGCGGCCAGGGGTGCTCGCTCTCGGCGTAGTCGGGCGGGGCGGGAACTCCGTCGGCTGTCCGCGCGCTTGCATACAGTGGCAGGACCGGCAGAAACGGGCGGTGTCGACGACGACCGCCTCCGCGATCGAAGGGACGTACATGCCCATGGGTCACACGGCCACAGCCCAGGCAGGCTCCGGGGGCCTGACAGCGACCGAGCACCGCCTGTCCAACGGCCTGCGCGTGGTGCTCTCCGAGGACCACCTGACCCCGGTCGCGGCGGTGTGCCTCTGGTACGACGTGGGCTCCCGGCACGAAGTCAAGGGCCGTACCGGCCTGGCTCACCTTTTCGAGCACCTGATGTTCCAGGGGTCCGCCCAGGTGAAGGGGAACGGCCACTTCGAGCTGGTGCAGGGCGCCGGCGGCTCGCTCAACGGCACCACCAGCTTCGAGCGGACCAACTACTTCGAGACCATGCCCGCCCACCAGCTGGAGCTCGCCCTCTGGCTGGAGGCCGACCGCATGGGCTCCCTGCTGACCGCCCTGGACGAGGAGTCCATGGAGAACCAGCGGGACGTCGTGAAGAACGAGCGCCGCCAGCGCTACGACAACGTCCCGTACGGCACCGCCTTCGAGAAGCTGACCGCCCTCGCCTACCCGGAGGGCCACCCGTACCACCACACGCCGATCGGATCGATGGCGGACCTGGACGCGGCGACCCTGGAGGACGCCCGCCAGTTCTTCCGCACGTACTACGCGCCGAACAACGCGGTGCTGTCCGTGGTCGGCGACATCGACCCGGAGCAGACGCTCGCCTGGATCGAGAAGTACTTCGGCTCCATCCCGGCGCACGACGGCAAGCCCGCCCCGCGCGACGGCTCGCTGCCCGACGTCATCGGCCGGGAGCTGCGCGAGGTCGTCGAGGAGGAGGTCCCCGCGCGGGCGCTGATGGCGGCCTACCGGCTCCCGGAGGACGGCACGCGCGTGTGCGACGCGGCCGACCTGGCGCTCACCGTGCTCGGCGGCGGCGAGTCGTCGCGGCTCTACAACCGGCTGGTGCGGCGCGACCGCACGGCCGTGGCGGCCGGGTTCGGCCTGCTGCGGCTGGCGGGGGCGCCGTCGCTCGGCTGGCTGGACGTGAAGACGTCCGGCGACGTCGAGGTGCCGGTCATCGAGGCCGCCATCGACGAGGAGCTCGCCCGGTTCGCCGAGGAGGGCCCCACCGCCGAGGAGATGGAGCGCGCCCAGGCCCAGCTGGAGCGCGAGTGGCTGGACCGGCTCGGCACGGTCGCGGGCCGCGCCGACGAACTGTGCCGTTACGCCGTGCTGTTCGGCGACCCGCAGCTCGCCCTGACCGCCGTGAGCCGGGTCCTGGAGGTGACGGCCGAGGAGGTCCAGGAGGTCGCCAAGGCGCGCCTGCGGCCCGACAACCGCGCGGTGCTCGTCTACGAGCCCACCGCCCCCGCCGCCGACACCGACGCCGACGCCACCGACGAGAACGAGGAGACGGCGAAGTGACCGAGCTCGCCACGATGGAGTTCCACCCCCGGCCGCAGGCGGGCGAGGCCAAGCCCTGGGCCTTCCCGGCCCCCGAGCGCGGCGCCCTCGACAACGGTCTGACCGTGCTGCGCTGCCACCGCCCCGGCCAGCAGGTCGTCGCCGTCGAGGTGTGCCTCGACGCGCCCCTGGACGCGGAGCCGGAGGGCCTCGACGGCGTGGCCACGATCATGGCGCGCGCCTTCTCCGAGGGCACCGACAAGCATTCCGCCGAGGAGTTCGCCGCCGAGCTGGAGCGCTGCGGCGCCACCCTGGACGCGCACGCCGACCACCCCGGCGTCCGCCTCAGCCTCGAGGTGCCGGCCTCGCGACTCGCCAAGGGACTCGGACTGGTCGCCGACGCCCTGCGCGCGCCCGCCTTCGCCGACAGCGAGATCGAGCGGCTGGTCCGCAACCGCCTCGACGAGATCCCGCACGAGCTGGCGAACCCGTCCCGCCGTGCCGCTAAGGAGCTCTCCAAGGAGCTGTTCCCGGCGAGCGCGCGCATGTCGCGCCCGCGCCAGGGCACCGAGGAGACCGTCGAGCGCATCGACTCCGCGGCCGTGCGCGGCTTCTACGAGAAGCACGTCCGCCCGGCCACGGCGACCGCCGTCGTGGTCGGCGACCTCACCGGCGTCGACCTGGACGCGCTGCTCGCCGACACCCTGGGCGCCTGGACCGGCTCGCAGGGCCGGCCGCGGCCCGTCCCGCCGGTGGTCGCGGACGACACCGGGCGCGTGGTGATCGTGGACCGGCCCGGCGCCGTGCAGACGCAGCTGCTGATCGGCCGGATCGGCCCGGACCGGCACGACCGGGTGTGGCCCGCGCAGGTGCTCGGCACGTACTGCCTGGGCGGCACCCTCACCTCGCGCCTGGACCGCGTCCTGCGCGAGGAGAAGGGATACACCTACGGCGTACGGGCGTTCGGCCAGGTGCTCCGGTCGGCGCCCGACGGCACGGGCGCGGCGATGCTGGCCATCAGCGGCTCGGTCGACACCCCCAACACCGGCCCGGCGCTGGACGACCTGTGGACCGTGCTGCGCACGCTGGCCGGCGAGGGCCTCACCGACGAGGAGCGCGACGTCGCCGTGCAGAACCTGGTGGGTGTGGCGCCGCTCAAGTTCGAGACGGCGGCGGCCGTCGCGAGCACCCTGGCGGACCAGGTCGAGCAGCACCTGCCGGACCACTACCAGGCCGACCTGTACCGGCAGTTGGCCGCCACCGGCACCGTGGAGGCCACGGCGGCGGTGGTGAACGCCTTCCCGGTGGACCGCCTGGTGACGGTCCTCGTCGGCGACGCCGCGCAGATCAAGGCGCCCGTGGAGGCGCTCGGGATCGGCGAAGTCACCGTCGTGGCGGCCGAGTAGGGACGCGGCGGGACACCCCGCGCGCGAGGGCGCCCCGGTGGCGGGTACGTCACCGGGGCTCCCTTATGCCCGGATTGGGGCGGAGGTTGCCTGTCTGCCCTGTGGGATGCGCTACAAAACCCGGGAAACGTTTGGGGATTGCGAGATGTCCCGCTTAGTTTCATGCGGGCTGTTCGTCGGGCAGTGCGCCGCATCCGCGGCACCGGACAGTCATCGCCGAGTCCCCGTACGGCGCGAGCCAGGGGAGCCGGGGACCCACATGAAGTCCCTGGGGTGAATCGGGCGCCCGCGCGTGTCGCGAGGGGGCCCGTAGGAGACCTTCCTGCTCCGAACCCGTCAGCTAACCCGGTAGGCGAGAGGGAAGGAAAGGACCAGCTTGTACATGGCGTTCACGCGCGCCACCGGGAAGCACCGTCGTCCCAGCACCAGCCGTCGCGGCACCGCCCGTGCCGCCGGCGTCGCGGCCCTCGCGGGCAGCGGCGTCGTCGGCTCCCTCGCGGCCCCCGCGCTCGCCGCCGAACCGGCCGCGGCCCGCACCGGCCTCACGCCCGTCGTCACCCTCGGCGACGTGGTCGCCGACCGCATCGACGCCCAGGCCGCCGCCCAGCACGAGGCCGCCCGCGTGGCCGCCGAGGCGGCCGCGCGCAAGGCCGCCGAGCAGGCGGCCCGTGAGCGGGCGGCCGAGGAGGCCGAGAAGGCCCGCGCCGAGCAGGAGCGCGCCGCCCGCGAGGCCGAGCGCAAGCGCCTCAACACCTTCGTCTCCCCGATCCCCGGCTCGTACGTGTCGACCGCCTACCAGAGCGGCGGCGCCATCTGGTCGTCCGGCAGCCACACCGGGATCGACTTCCACGCCGCCTCCGGCACGCCCGTCCACTCCGTGGGCGTCGGCACCGTCGTCGAGGCCGGCTGGGGCGGCGCGTACGGCAACCAGGTCGTCATCAAGATGCACGACGGCACGTACACCCAGTACGCGCACCTGTCGTCGATCGTGGTGTCGGTGGGCCAGGAGGTCGCCGCCGGCGAGCAGATCGGCCTCTCCGGCGCCACCGGCAACGTCACCGGCGCCCACCTCCACTTCGAGGCGCGCATGTCCGCCGACTACGGCTCCGACCTCGACCCGGTCGCCTACCTCCGGTCGCACGGCGTGAACATCTGAGGCGCGCCCTCCCGCCCTCCGGGCCCCGGCTCTCACTGGAGCCGGGGCTTTCGCCGTTTTAGGACCCGTCCGTCCGGGCGCCGGCTGTCCAAAATTCATGTATGGATTCCGGTCCCCCGTCGGAAATTGTCGCCGATTGCAATAGAGTCACGAACGGACGTCAATCGTCGACGTTTCACGGGGATTAAGCCGGAGGTCGGTCATGCGTATTCCCGCGCACTCGGTGTGCACGGCGATCCGGGACGACATCGTCGCCGGTGTCCACGAGCGCGGGGGCCGGCTCACCGAGGAACTGCTCGCCCGCCGCTACGGGGTCTCCCGCGTCCCCGTCCGCGAGGCGCTGCGCACGCTGGAGGCGGAGGGGTTCGTGGTGACCCGGCGGCACGCGGGCGCGTGCGTGGCGGAGCCCACCGATCAGGAGGCCGCCGACCTGCTGGAGATGCGCCGGCTCCTGGAGCCCCTCGGCGCCTCCCGGGCGGCCCAGCGGCGCACCGACGCCCATCTGAAGGTGCTGCGCGGCCTGGTCAGGCTGGGGCAGGAACGGGCACGTCAGGGCAACAGCGACGACCTGCGCTCACTGGGCGGCTGGTTCCACGAGACGCTCGCCCAGGCCTCCGGCAGCCCGGCGCTGACATCGCTGCTGACCCAGCTCAGGCACAAGATCGCCTGGATGTACGCGGTCGAGGGCCCGCCCGACCCGGTCGCGTACTGGGCGGAGCACGGCGCGATCGTGGACGCCGTGGCGCGCGGCGACGGCGAGCGGGCGCGGGCCCTCACGGCACTGCACACCGAGCAGGCGAACGCCGGGCACCGGCTGCGGTTCGGCTCCGGCGCCGAGCGCGCCGTCCGCGCGGACCGTGTGAGGAACTCGCAACATCCCGTAAACATGACGGGCCTGCGCCATTAACAAGCGTCCCGTATACAAAGAGGACGGAATTCGCGGGGGGCTTTTCCGCTGCCCGGAAATGGGGGAACGGTAAAGGCCCGTCCGGTGATCCGGACGGGCCTTTCCGTGTCTTTACGTCTGTTTCCGAGCCGCACGGCCGTGGCGTGCGGAATGCGGATTCAGACGGTCTCGGGGAGTTCCTCGAGACCCTCGGCGACCAGCTTCGCCAGACGGTCCAGGGCGGCGTCCGCGCCCTCGGCGTCGGAGGCGAGGACGATCTCCTCGCCGCCCTGGGCGCCCAGGCCCAGGACGGCCAGCATCGAGGCCGCGTTGACGGGGGTGCCCCCGGCCTTGGCGATCGTCACCGGGACGCCTGCGGCCGTGGCGGCTCGGACGAAGATGGAGGCGGGGCGGGCGTGGAGACCCTCGGCCCAGCCGACGTTGACGCGGCGCTCAGCCATGTGTTGCTGCCCTTCGCTGTTCAGGGTTGTCTAGACCAGTCTTCCATATCGTGGCGCATGCCCGGAGCGGCGTCCGGGACGGCCCCCGGGGGCGCCGGGCCGCGGCCTCGGCCCGGCGGTCGTCCACCACAGACTGCCCCGCGCCGCCGCCGGACGCGAGCCGTACTCTGGGGCCCATGCAGACCTCGTCGGACCGCCACGAGTACCCCGCCCACTGGGAGGCCGACGTGGTGCTGCGCGACGGCGGCACCGCACGCATCCGCCCCATCACCGCCGACGACGCCGAGCGCCTGGTCAGCTTCTACGAGCAGGTGTCCGACGAGTCGAAGTACTACCGCTTCTTCGCGCCCTACCCGCGGCTGTCCGCCAAGGACGTGCACCGCTTCACCCACCACGACTTCGTGGACCGGGTCGGGCTCGCGGCGACCGTCGGCGACGAGTTCATCGGCACCGTGCGCTACGACCGCATCGGCGCCGGCGGGCGGCCCGCGGCCGGCGCGGACGCCGACGAGGCCGAGGTCGCCTTCCTGGTGCAGGACGCCCACCAGGGCCGGGGCGTCGCCTCCGCCCTGCTGGAGCACATCGCCGCGGTCGCCCGCGAGCGCGACATCCGCAGGTTCGCCGCCGAGGTGCTGCCCGCCAACACCAAGATGATCAAGGTGTTCACCGACGCCGGGTACACCCAGAAGCGCAGCTTCGAGGACGGCGTGGTGCGCCTGGAGTTCGGCCTCGAACCCACCGACCGCTCCCTGGCCGTGCAGTACGCGCGCGAGCAGCGCGCCGAGGCCCGCTCGGTGCAGCGGCTGCTCGCCCCCGGCGCGGTCGCCGTCATCGGCACCGGCCGCACCCCCGGCGGTGTCGGCCGCAGCATCCTCGACAACATCCGCGACGGCGGCTTCACCGGCCGCCTCTACGCCGTCAACGGGGCGCTGCCCGAGGGGCAGAAGGAGCTCGACGGCGTGCCCGCCTTCCGTTCCGTGCGCGACATCGACGGGCCGGTGGACCTCGCGGTCGTCGCGGTGCCCGCCGACCGGGTCCCCGAGGTGGTCGCCGAGTGCGGCGAGCACGACGTCCAGGGCCTGGTCGTGGTCTCCGCCGGCTACGCCGAGTCCGGCCCCGAGGGCAGGGAGCGCCAGCGCGCCCTGGTCCGGCAGGCCCGCAGCTTCGGCATGCGGATCATCGGACCGAACTCCTTCGGCGTCATCAACACCTCGCCCGAGGTCCGGCTGAACGCCTCGCTCGCCCCCGACATGCCCCGCGCCGGCCGCATCGGCCTGTTCGCCCAGTCCGGCGCCATCGGCGTCGCGCTCCTGTCCCGCCTGCACCGGCGCGGCGGCGGCGTCACCGGCGTCACCGGCCTGTCCACGTTCGTCTCCTCCGGCAACCGGGCCGACGTCTCCGGCAACGACGTCCTCCAGTACTGGTACGAGGACGCCGACACCGACGTCGCCCTGATGTACCTGGAGTCCATCGGCAACCCCCGCAAGTTCACCCGCCTCGCCCGCCGCACCGCCGCCGCCAAGCCGCTCGTCGTGGTGCAGGGCGCGCGCCACGGGGCGGGACCGCGCGGGCACGCCGTCCGCGCCACCCAGCTGCCGCACGCCACGGTCTCCGCCCTGCTGCGCCAGGCCGGGGTGATCCGCGTGGACACCATCACCGAACTGGTCGACGCCGGCCTGCTGCTCGCCCGCCAGCCCCTCCCGGCCGGACCCCGGGTGGCGATCCTCGGCAACTCCGAGTCCCTGGGCCTGCTCACCTACGACGCCTGCCTCGCCGAGGGGCTGCGCCCGCACCCGCCGCGGGACCTCACCACGGCCGCCTCGGCGGCGGACTTCCACGCCGCGCTCTCCCGCGCGCTGGCCGACGACACCTCCGACGCCGTCGTCGTGACCGCCATCCCGTCGGTGGGGGAGGGCTCGGTCGGCGACGCGTCCCTGGCCGAGGCGCTGCGCTCGGCCGCCGCCGAGCAGCCGACCAAGCCGGTCCTCGTGGTCCACGTCGAGCTGGGCGGCCTGGCCGAGGCCCTGTCCGCCGCGACGAGCACCGCGCCCCAGCCGGGCGCCGCCTCCGGCCCGGTCCCACCGGCCG
>MUNG01000221.1:11736-11952 GCA_002154585.1 Streptomyces pseudogriseolus | reverse complement strand
GTGACCACGCCGGGGAAGGTGACGCCGACCGGGCCGGTCCAGCCGAAGTGGTCGACGACCTGCTTCACCCCGTCGGCCACCGCGTCAGGGGTGGCCGGGTGCGGGGTGAGGACCTTGCAGCGCTCCTGCGCCAGCTCCCCCTTGTCGAGGTCGACCGGGGCGCCCTTGATCCCGGATCCGCCGATGTCCACGCCGAAGATCTCCATGGCACCACGT
>MUNG01000221.1:0-11730 GCA_002154585.1 Streptomyces pseudogriseolus | reverse complement strand
TCAACCACCCGTGGGGGCGGCCGGAGTTCTACGCCCCGGCGCCCGCGCCGCCCCGCTCGGCCACCAGCGCGGCGGCCTCCTCGCGCAGGTCGCGGCGGAGCTCCTTGGGCAGGGAGAAGGTGATGGACTCCTCGGCCGCCTTGACGATCTCCACGTCCTCGAAGCCACGCTGCGACAGCCACTCCAGGACCTGCTCGACCAGCACCTCCGGCACCGAGGCGCCCGAGGTGACGCCGACCGTGGTGACGCCCTCCAGCCAGGCCTCGTCGATCTCGTCGGCGAAGTCCACCAGGTACGCGGCGCGGGCGCCGGCCAGCTTGGCGACCTCGACGAGCCGCTTGGAGTTGGAGGAGTTGCGGGAGCCGACGACGACCACCAGGTCGGCCTCGGCGCCCATCTGCTTCACCGCGAGCTGGCGGTTCTGCGTGGCGTAGCAGATGTCGTCGCTGGGCGGGGAGATCAGCTGCGGGAACTTCTCCCTGAGGGCGTCGACGGTCTCCATGGTCTCGTCGACGCTGAGCGTGGTCTGGGAGAGCCAGACGACCTTCGACGGGTCGCGGACCTCGACCTTCGCCACGTCGCCGGGGCCGTCGACCAGCTGGATGTGGTCGGGGGCCTCGCCGGAGGTGCCGATGACCTCCTCGTGGCCCTCGTGCCCGATGAGAAGGATGTCGTAGTCGTCGTTGGCGAAGCGGACGGCTTCCTTGTGGACCTTGGTGACCAGCGGGCAGGTGGCGTCGATGGTGGCGAGCCGGCCACGCTGGGCCTCCTCGTGGACGACGGGGGCGACACCGTGCGCGGAGAACATCACGATGTTGCCCGGGGGCACCTCCTCCGTCCGCTCGACGAAGATCGCGCCCTTCTTCTCCAGCGTCTGCACGACGTACTTGTTGTGCACGATCTCGTGGCGCACGTAGACGGGAGCCCCGTACTGCTCCAGGGCCTTCTCGACGGCGATCACGGCGCGGTCCACCCCCGCGCAGTAGCCCCGGGGGGCGGCGAGCAGGACACGGCGGCCAGTCGAAGCGGTCATGCGTCCCATCGTACGGGCCATGGGTGCGGGGGTCCGGCACGGTGCGCCGTCGGCGGCGGCGCACCGGTGTCGGCGGGGCGCACTACGCTCGCGGCATGGCTGTGAACACGTCCGCGGACGCCCCCCTGCCGGTGGGGGAGGTCTCGCGGCTCATCGGCGGGTGGATCGACCGGCTGGGCGCGGTGTGGGTGGAGGGTCAGATCACCCAGCTGTCGCGGCGGCCGGGCGCGGGCGTGGTGTTCCTGACGCTGCGCGACCCGTCGTACGACATCTCGGTGGGGGTGACCTGTTACCGGCAGGTGTTCGACGCGGTCGCGGACGTCGTGAGCGAGGGCGCGCGGGTGGTCGTCCACTGCAAGCCGGAGTGGTACGCGCCGCGCGGGCAGCTGTCGCTGCGGGCCGCGGAGATCCGTCCGGTGGGGGTCGGGGAGCTGCTGGCGCGGCTGGAGCAGCTGAAGAAGTCGCTGGCGCGGGAGGGGCTGTTCGCGCCGGAGCGCAAGAAGCCGCTGCCGTTCCTGCCGCAGCTGATCGGGCTGGTGTGCGGGCGCGCGTCGGCGGCCGAGCGGGACGTGCTGGAGAACGCGCGGCACCGCTGGCCGGCGGTCCGCTTCGAGGTGCGGAACGTGGCGGTGCAGGGGGTGCACGCGGTGCCGCAGGTGGTGCAGGCGGTGAAGGAGCTGGACGCGCTGGACGACGTGGACGTGATCGTCGTCGCGCGGGGCGGGGGCAGTGTGGAGGACCTGCTGCCGTTCTCCGACGAGCAGCTGGTGCGGGCGGTGGCCGCGTGCCGGACGCCGGTGGTCTCGGCGATCGGGCACGAGCCGGACAGTCCGCTGCTCGACCTGGTCGCCGACCTGCGCGCCTCCACGCCGACCGACGCCGCCAAGAAGGTGGTGCCGGACGTGGGCGAGGAGTACGAGCGGGTGCGGATGCTGCGGGACCGCGCGCGGCGGTGCGTGGGCGCCCTGCTGGAGCGGGAGGAGCGGGGGCTGGCGCAGGCGCTGGCCCGGCCGTCGATACAAGACCCGCACCGCATGATCGACGCGCGCGCGGAGGACGTCACGATGCTGCTGGACCGGGGGCGGCGGGCGCTGCGCCACCAGCTGGACCGGGCCGACTCCGAGCTGACGCACACGCACGCGCGGGTGGTGGCCCTCTCCCCCGCGGCCACGCTGAAGCGCGGGTACGCGGTGCTCCAGCGGGAGGACGGGCACGCGGTGCGCGCGCCCGGTGAGGTGGAGGCGGGCGAGACGCTGCGGGCGCGGGTGTCCGCGGGCGAGTTCACGGTTCGGGTCGGGACGGATGAGGCATAGGTGGGCGGAATGAGCGGCAGGACGGAGCAGGCGGCGGTGGCCGAGGCGCTCGGGTACGAGCAGGCGCGGGACGAGCTGGTCGAGGTGGTGCGCCGGCTGGAGGCGGGCGGTACGACGCTGGAGGAGTCGCTCGCGCTGTGGGAGCGGGGCGAGGAGCTGGCCAAGGTGTGCCGGCGCTGGCTCGACGGGGCGCGGGCCCGGCTGGACGCGGCGCTCGCGGAGGAGGAGCGGGGCGAGGAGGCCGGCGACGACGAGTAGGCGCCGGTTCGGGGCCGGCGCCGGCCGGAATCCGGCGCCGGTTGAAACTTGAAACTTCATAGAGGTACGCTCGGTCCCGGCAAACCGGACCGCGGTCCGCTAATCCCCGACGGGCCGCCGCGACCCCCCATGAGGTTCACGCATGTCTCTCGTTCTCGACTCCGCCGCGCAGGACCTGCTGTTCCGCGAGGCGCGCACCGCCAACACGTTCACCGACGAGCCGGTGACCGACGAGCAGGTGCGGGCGATCTACGACCTGATCAAGTACGGCCCCACGTCCATGAACCAGTCGCCGCTGCGCGTCACGCTGGTCCGCTCCCCCGAGGCGCGCGAGCGTCTGGTGCGGCACATGGCCGAGGGCAACCAGTCCAAGACGGCCACCGCGCCGCTCGTGGCGATCCTGTCCGCGGACAACGAGTTCCACGAGGAGCTGCCGCAGCTCTTCCCGCACTTCCCGCAGGCCAAGGACGCGTTCTTCGGCGAGCGCCCGGTCCGTGAGTCCGCCGCCGCGCTGAACGCCGCCCTCCAGGCCGCGTACTTCATCATCGGCGTGCGCGCCGCCGGTCTGGCCGCCGGCCCGATGACCGGCTACGACGCCGAGGGCGTGCGCAAGGAGTTCCTCGACGACGACCACACCCCGCTGATGGTCGTGAACATCGGCCGTCCCGGCCCGGACGCCTGGTTCCCGCGCAACCCGCGCCTGGAGTACGACCAGGTCGTCACCACCGTCTGAGCCACCGCGTCCACCGCGGGGCGGCATCCCGAGCGGTTCACCGCAGCGGAAAGAGGCGGGGCCCCGGATCACCGGTCCGGGGCCCCGCCCTCGTACGTGTGCGCGCGGGTCATTCCGTGCGGAGCGCCTCCGCCAGCTTCGTCATCTCCGCGAAGGACGCCGTGCCGGTCACCACGGTCGTCGACCCTGGGGTGTCCTCCAGCACCAGGGCGTCGTACCGGTCGCCCTCGTAGCGCGTCCAGGTCTCGCCCGCGATCCGCTGGGTGGCCCCGGTCTCCTCGGCGCGCTGCGTCGTGTTCTCGATGAACGCCGAGCGCTTGCCGGCCGACTGCTCCACCGCCGCGTACTCGCCCTCGGGGGTGCGGAAGCCCAGGTGCCAGGCCTCGTCCTCGGCGCCGCGGTAGCGCACGGAGGTCGGCTTCCACGTCTCGGGCAGCCCTTCGGGCGCGGCCACCGGGTAGGAGGCGGCACGGCGGGCGGTGAGCAGGTCGACGCGGTAGTCGACGCGCTTGATCTCGGGCTCACCGTCCGTGTGCGGGATGAACAGCCACACCACTCCCGCCGCGAGCACGATGAGGGCCAGGGAGAGAACCATGTCCCTGGCGGTCTTCTGCATGCTGTTCGTTCCTGCCACGCCCCCTATCGTCGCAGGTGCCCGGGGCGCTCATCCGTGGGGTCCCCTGCTCATTCTGTCCGCCTGGCGCTAGAGTCGTGGCCACACCCTCATCCGGCCGTCGTCGTACAGAAAGGTGCGCTCCGATGACCGAACACCATCATTTGCCGTCCGAGCTCGATGTCCCCTCCGAGGCCCCCGACCGCAACCTCGCCCTGGAGCTGGTGCGGGTCACCGAGGCGGCCGCGATGGCCGCCGGCCGCTGGGTGGGGCGCGGCGACAAGAACGGCGCCGACGGTGCCGCGGTGCGCGCCATGCGCACCCTGGTCTCCACCGTCTCGATGAACGGCGTCGTCGTCATCGGCGAGGGCGAGAAGGACGAGGCCCCGATGCTCTTCAACGGGGAGCGCGTCGGCGACGGCACCGGCCCCGAGTGCGACATCGCGGTCGACCCGATCGACGGCACCACGCTCACCGCCAAGGGCATGACCAACGCGATCGCGGTGCTGGCGGCGGCCGAGCGCGGCTCGATGTTCGACCCGTCGGCCGTGTTCTACATGGACAAGCTGGTCACGGGGCCGGAGGCGGCCGACTTCGTCGACATCAACGCCCCGGTGAGCGTGAACATCCGCCGGGTCGCCAAGGCGAAGCGGGTCACCCCCGAGGACGTCACCGTGGTGATCCTGGACCGGCCCCGGCACGAGGGCATCATCAAGGAGATCCGGGAGACCGGGGCGCGCATCAAGCTGATCTCCGACGGTGACGTGGCCGGCTCGATCCTGGCGCTGCGTGAGGGCACCGGCATCGACCTGCTGCTGGGCATCGGCGGCACCCCCGAGGGCATCATCTCGGCCTGTGCGGTGAAGTGCCTGGGCGGCACCATCCAGGGCAAGCTGTGGCCGAAGGACGACGAGGAGCGCCGACGGGCCGTGGACGCGGGTCACGACCTGGACCGCGTGCTCACCACGGAGGACCTGGTCACCGGCGACAACGTGTTCTTCGTGGCGACCGGCATCACCGACGGCGAGCTGCTGCGGGGTGTGCGCTACCGCTCGGAGACGGCGACGACCGACTCGATCGTGATGCGCTCCAAGTCGGGGACGGTGCGCCGGATCGACTCCGAGCACCGGCTCAGCAAGCTGCGGGCCTACAGCGCGATCGACTTCGACCGGGCCAAGTAGGCCGCGGAGCCACCCGGAGACCTCCGGGAGCCACCCCGCGAACCCGTGAACCACCGGAAGAAGAGGCGTCCTCTGTGCGGAGAGGGCGCCTCCGTCCGTCGCTGCGGGGTCAGCCCGCGGCGGCTATGCGGTTCTGCCGGGCCTTCTTCAGCTCCATCTCGCGGCGCCTGCGGCGGGCCAGGACGACACGGCGCTCCGCCGCGGTCAGGCCGCCCCACACGCCGTAGGGCTCGGGCTGGAGCAGGGCGTGCTCGCGGCACTCGACCATGACCGGGCAGCGGGCGCAGACCCGCTTGGCCGCCTCCTCGCGGGACAGCCGCGCGGCGGTCGGTTCCTTCGACGGCGCGAAGAACAGGCCCGCCTCGTCACGCCGGCACACCGCCTCGGTGTGCCAGGGGGCGTCCTGGTCCCTGTCCCGCGCTGCCACTCGCTGGGCCGGAACGGCGGCTACCTGCAGGGACGAATGCGGCGGTTGCAGCACGGTCTACTCCTGACGACGGCTTCGCGAGCTGGCGAGTGCCGTGGATGCACACGGGTCGGCCCGGCGTGAATCCCTGGCGCCCTCCAAGGAGACGATGCGTCAAGGCTTACCCGATGTGCGCGCGCCTATGCACAGAGTCCCCGACGGGCTCCGCTTACCGGTCGCCGCCGCGGCTGAGCACCCCGTCACCACCTCAGACCGGCCGCGACCGGCAAGTGGTCGCTGCCGGTGGCCGGCAGCACCCAGGAGCGTTCCGTCCGCACGCCCCGGACCAGGATGTGGTCGATCCGCGCCACCGGGAAAGCCGCCGGCCAGGTGAAACCGAAGCCGTCCCCGGCCTCCGTCCAGCTGGAGCCGAGCCGTGAGGTGATGCCGTCGAGCGCGCCGTCGTCCGTGGTGCCGTTCAGGTCCCCGAGCAGCACCACCCGCTCGTTCCGCTCGGCGGCGAGGGCCTCGGCGAGCGCCCGCGCGTCACGGTCCCGGCTGTCCGTCCAGAAGCCGCCCCGGGGCATCAGCCGTACGGAGCCCAGGTGGGCCACGTACACGGCCAGCGGGCCCTGGTCCGTGGCCACCGTGGTGCGCAGCGCCCGCAGGGAGGACCACGTCTCGCCGGCCGGCCGGGTGGCCGCCAGCGGCCCGTGGTTCGTGATGTCGAGCGGCCGGGTCCCCGACAGCGGCAGCTTGCTCCAGAGCCCGACCGTGCCCAGCACCGTGTGGTGCGGGTACGCCGCCGCCAGGCCCTTCTCGTACGTGCCGAGGTCCTCGTCGGTCAGCTCCACCAGGGCCAGCACGTCCGCCCCGGAGCCGGCCAGCGACCGGGCGGTGCCGGCCGGGTCGGAATTGCCGGCGGCGACGTTGTGCTCCGCCACGGTGAGATCCGTGGGGCCCGCCGGGCCGGACCGGTCGCCGAGCAGCCCGCCGAAGAGGTGCAGCCACACCACGACGGGCAGCAGCAGCGCGCCCGCGGCGGAGGCGGAGCGACGCCACAGCGCGCCGATCAGCAGCACGGGCACGAACAGGCCGGTCCACGGCAGGAAGGACTCCACCAGGCTGCCGAGGCCCGCGCGGTCCGTGATCCGCGCGTGCAGCAACAGGGTCAGGCCCAGCAGCACCGCGAGCGCCGCGAGCACCCTGCCGCGCCTCCAAGGCCCGGGCCGGGAGGCGGCGCGCAGCATCCCGCGCCACCCCTCCCGCCCGGCGCGGCTGTCGCGGCTGTCGCGGCTGTCGTGGCGGCCGGTGTCCTCCGGCCCGGTCCTCGCCGTGTCGACCTGCGTCATGGTTCCCCGTCCTCGCTCACTGCCGGTCATGTCCCGGCCAGTCAAGGGCGGGCCGTGTTGCGGCCACGTATGCGATTCCGGATACACCGGCGATATGCGCGGGCTCCTAGCATCGACGGCATGCGTGTGCTGATCGTCGAGGACGAACCCTTCATGGCCGAGGCCATCCGCGACGGCCTGCGCCTGGAGGCGATCGCGGCCGACATCGCGGGGGACGGCGACACCGCGCTGGAGCTGCTGGACGTCAACTCCTACGACATCGCCGTCCTGGACCGCGACATCCCCGGACCCTCCGGTGACGAGATCGCCCGGAGCATCGTCGCCTCCGGCAGCGGCATGCCGATCCTGATGCTCACCGCGGCCGACCGGCTCGACGACAAGGCGTCCGGCTTCGGGCTCGGCGCCGACGACTACCTCACCAAGCCCTTCGACCTGCGGGAGCTCGTGCTGCGGCTGTGAGCACTCGACCGCAGGCGGGCGCACGCCAGGCCTCCGGTGCGCGAGGTCGCGGGGCTGCGCGTGGACCCGTTCCGCCGCGAGGTCCACCGGGACGGCCGCTACGTGGCGCTCACCCGCAAGCAGTTCGCGGTGCTGGAGGTCCTCGTCGCCGCCGAGGGCGGCGTGGTCAGCGCCGAGGAACTCCTGGAGCGGGCCTGGGACGAGAACGCCGACCCCTTCACCAACGCCGTGCGCATCACCGTCTCGGCGCTGCGCAAGCGCCTCGGCGAACCCTGGATCATCGCGACCGTGCCGGGCGTCGGGTACCGCATCGACACCGCGCCCACCGGCTCCGGGCGGGAGGGCGGGGGCCGTGGATAGGCCGCCCGGGCCGAGCGTCCGTCTCAAGCTCACCCTCAGCTACGCCGGCTTCCTCCTGCTCGCCGGTTCCCTGGTGCTCGCCGCCGTCGGCGTGTTCCTCCTGCGGGAGGGATGGTTCCAGACCAACGAGCAGGGGGCGTGGCGGGTGACCCCGGGCACCAGCTTCGTGCGCGGTTTCGCGCCCCTGGCGGCCGTGGTGATGGCGTGTCTCCTGGTGTTCGGCCTCCTGGGCGGGTGGTTCCTCGCCGGGCGCATGCTCGCCCCCCTGGCGCGCATCACGCACGCCACCCGCACGGCGGCCACGGGATCGCTCTCGCACCGCGTCCGGCTGCCGGGCCGCCAGGACGAGTTCCGCGAGCTCGCCGACGCCTTCGACGCGATGCTGGCCCGGCTCGAGGCGCACGTGGCCGAGCAGCGGCGGTTCGCGGCCAACGCGTCGCACGAGCTGCGCACCCCGCTGGCGATCTCGAAGTCGCTGCTGGACGTGGCCCGCACCGACCCCTCGCACGACACCGGCGAGGTCCTGGACCGCCTCCAGGCCGTCAACGCCCGCGCGATCGACCTCACCGAGGCGCTGCTGCTGCTCAGCCGGGCCGACCGGCAGTCCTTCGCACGCGAACCCGTCGACCTGTCCCTCGTGGCCGAGGAGGCCGCCGAAACGCTCCTGCCCCTCGCGGAGAAGCACGGCGTCGCCCTGGTGACCGACGGCGAGATCACCCCCACCGTCGGATCACCGGCGCTCCTGCTCCAGCTGACCTCGAACCTCGTGCACAACGCGATCGTCCACAACCTGCCGGAGCGGGGCAGCGTGTGGGTGACCACGGCGGTCCGGCCCACGACCGTGCTGCTCACCGTCGAGAACACCGGGGAGCCGGTCCCCCCGCAGCTGGTTCCGACGCTCACCGAGCCGTTCCGGCGCGGCACCGAGCGCGTGCACACCGACCACGCGGGCGTCGGGCTCGGTCTGGCGATCGTGCGGTCGATCACCCGGGCGCACGGCGGGACGCTCACCCTCACGCCCCGCCCCGCCGGCGGGCTCCGCATCACGGTGGAGCTGCCGACGGCCGGCGCGCGCCCGTCGGCCGCCTGACCCGGTGCCCGAAGGCGATCAGTGGCCGAGATGCCTGCGCATGCTGCGGTCCACCGTGCGCTGCACGCGGTCGAGGATGTCCTTCACGAGCTTGCCGCGCTTCGGCCGCGCCTCGACGCTGCCCAGGATCGCCCACCCGTCGACGTAGATCACCGGGGCGTTGTCGTCGGGCGAGTCCTGCGGGACCACCTCGAAGGCGCCGAGCACGCCGCCGCCGGTGCCGCGCAGCGACACGTTCTCCGGGACGCGGATGTCGACGCTGCCGAAGACGGAGAACGCCTTGATCATCACCTGCTGGTGGTCGAACAGCGCCTCGCTGAGGTCGATCTCCACGCTGCCGAACACCGCGTACGCGTGGATGCGGCGGCCGGTGCGCCAGCGGCCCTTGCGCGCGGCGGCGCTGAACACCGCGACCACGTTGTCGTCGGGGTCGACCGGGAAGACGCCCGAGGCGGGGCGGCCCGGCACGGAGTAAGGGGCCGCGCGCCGCTGGTGGGCCGCGGGCAGGTCCTGGACGAACCCCTCCAGCTCACCCAGCGTCTTGGCGGTCAGCACGCCCTCGACACGCTCGGCGTGCTCGTCGGCGGTCAGCCGGCCCTCGGCGTGCGCGTCGTGCAGGAGGTCGACGATACGGTCCCGGTCGGCGTCGGAGGCGCGCAGCTCGGTGTCGCGCGGTGCCGTGTCCGGCTGCTGGGCGTGCTTCTCAAGGTCCACGGCAGCAGCGTACCCAAACGCGATAGATCGCGACTACCCCGCGGCGCGGACAAGTCGCGGACAACCTCGCGGACGACCTCGCGGCAACTGAGGACAACCTCACAGGATCGGCGTTCCCGGCAGGTCCTAGGCTGGGAAGGCCCGCCGACGGAGGCGGGCGTCTTCCGTCGAGTGAGGAATGGGCGAGATGCCTGAGTTCGAGTACGCCGATCTGCTCCCCATGGGAGAGGACACCACCCCCTACCGGCTGGTGACCTCCGAAGGTGTGTCCACCTTCGAGGCCGACGGCCGGACGTTCCTCAAGGTCGAGCCGGAGGCGCTGCGCAAGCTCGCCGAGGAGGCCATCCGCGACATCCAGCACTACCTGCGCCCCGCGCACCTCGCCCAGCTGCGCCGCATCATCGACGACCCCGAGGCGTCGGGCAACGACAAGTTCGTCGCGCTGGACCTGCTGAAGAACGCGAACATCGCGGCGGCGGGTGTGCTGCCCATGTGCCAGGACACCGGCACGGCGATCGTCATGGGCAAGCGCGGGCAGAACGTGCTGACGTCGGGGCGCGACGAGGAGGCCCTGAGCAAGGGCATCTACGACGCGTACCAGAAGCTCAACCTGCGCTACTCGCAGATGGCTCCGCTCACCATGTGGGAGGAGAAGAACACCGGCTCCAACCTCCCCGCGCAGATCGAGCTGTACGCGACGGACGGCGGCGCGTACAAGTTCCTGTTCATGGCCAAGGGCGGCGGCTCCGCCAACAAGAGCTTCCTCTACCAGGAGACGAAGGCCGTCCTGAACGAGGCCTCCATGATGAAGTTCCTGGAGGAGAAGATCCGTTCGCTGGGCACGGCCGCCTGCCCGCCGTACCACCTGGCGATCGTCGTCGGCGGCACCTCCGCCGAGTACGCGCTGAAGACCGCGAAGTACGCCTCCGCGCACTACCTGGACGAGATCCCCGCCGAGGGCTCCCCGCTCGGGCACGGCTTCCGGGACAAGGAGCTCGAGGAGAAGGTCTTCGAGCTGACCCAGAAGATCGGCATCGGCGCGCAGTTCGGCGGCAAGTACTTCTGCCACGACGTGCGCGTGGTGCGGCTCCCGCGCCACGGCGCGTCCTGCCCGGTCGCCATCGCGGTGTCCTGCTCCGCCGACCGCCAGGCCGTCGCGAAGATCACCGCCGAGGGCGTCTTCCTGGAGCAGCTGGAGACGGACCCGGCGCGCTTCCTGCCGGAGACCACGGACGAGCAGCTCGACGAGTCCGGCGACGTGGTGAAGATCGACCTCAACCAGCCGATGAAGGCGATCCTCGCCGAGCTGACCAAGTACCCGGTGAAGACCCGGCTGTCCCTGTCCGGCCCGCTGGTCGTGGCGCGCGACATCGCGCACGCCAAGATCAAGGAGCGGCTGGACGCGGGCCAGGAGATGCCGCAGTACCTCAAGGACCACCCGGTGTACTACGCCGGTCCCGCGAAGACCCCCGAGGGTTACGCGTCCGGCTCGTTCGGGCCCACCACGGCCGGGCGGATGGACTCCTACGTGGAGCAGTTCCAGGCGGCCGGCGGGTCGCTGGTGATGCTCGCCAAGGGCAACCGCAGCAAGCAGGTCACCGACGCGTGTGCGGCGCACGGCGGCTTCTACCTGGGCTCCATCGGCGGCCCGGCGGCGCGGCTCGCGCAGGACTGCATCAAGAAGGTGGAGGTCGTCGAGTACGAGGAGCTGGGGATGGAGGCGGTCTGGAAGATCGAGGTCGAGGACTTCCCGGCGTTCGTCGTCGTCGACGACAAGGGCAACGACTTCTTCCAGGATCCGGCGCCCCAGCCGACGTTCACGTCGATTCCGGTGCGGGGGCCCGGACTCGCCTGACCGGGGGCTGCGCCCCCCGACCCCCCTTCGGCCCTGGCGGGCCTCGTCCTCAAGCGCCGGACGGGCTGGAAACAGCCCGTCCGGCGCTTGAGGAGCGGGGTCAGGGGCGGCACCCTGTCCGCATAGCGGAACCTCTGTGCTGCTTTCGGACAAACATGCCTCCGCCCCACCCCCTGCCGTTGACCCGATCAACGACTTGCTGTGACTCTTCCTGACAGCCCGGCATGCACATGCCATGCCCGGGCGCCATCGCGTGGCAACCCCACAGCCACCGTCCGGAGGAGTCCAGGTGAAACGAAGATTCGCCATGGCGGGCACCCTGCTCGCCCTCGTGCTCGGCCTCGGCACACTCCCCGCCGCGGC
>MUNG01000220.1:543-6308 GCA_002154585.1 Streptomyces pseudogriseolus | reverse complement strand
AGAGACAGGACCACCGCCGTACCTTCCCGCCGTTCCCGCCCCGCCCCTCCGGGGACGACGGGCCGTTCGCCGAAACCTGGTGGGGGAGGGCGTGGGTCACCGCGCTGGAGGACGGCGCGCTGGACCCCGCGCGCCTCGCCCGCGGACGCGGCTACGCCGAGCAGGGCCACGTGGACGCCATCACCGTCACCCCGGGACTGGTCCTGGCGTACGTGCAGGGCAGCCGCCCCCGGCCCTACCGGGTGCAAGTGCGCCTGCGGACGTTCGACGACGCCGACTGGCACCGGTTCCTGGACGCCGCCGCCGACCGCCCCGGTCATATCGCGGCCCTGCTGGACAAGGAGATGCCGCAGTCCCTCGCCGACTGCGGAGTCCCGCTGCTGCCCGGCCCGGGCGACCTCGCCCCGCGGTGCAGCTGCCCCGACTCGGGCCACCCGTGCAAGCACGCGGCGGCCCTCTGCTACCAGACGGCCCGGCTGCTGGACGCCGACCCGTTCGTGCTGCTTCTGCTGCGCGGGCGCGGCGAGCATGAGGTGATCGACGCGCTGTCCCGGCTCAGCGCGGCCCGCGCCGCACGGGCCGCCCAGGGGCGGGAGCCGGAGCCGCTGCCCGGCATACGCGCCACCGACGCCGTGTCCCGGCGCGGTCCTGAACTCCCGCCGCTGCCCGCGCCGTTGCCGCCTCCGTCGCACCCGGAGCAGCCACCGGTCTACCCGGCGTCCCCGGGCGGCCCGGACCCGTTCGCGCTGGACCAGCTGGCCACCGACGCGGCGGCCCGCGCGCACGCCCTGCTCACCACGGGCCGCGACCCGGTCGGCACGCTGTCCCTGTGGCACGACGCGGTGCGCCTGGCCGCCGCGCGCCCCGGCTCGGGGCTGACCGCGGGCACCCGCGCGCTGTACGCGTCCCTCGCGCGGGCGGCCGCCCGTACCCCCGGCGACCTGGCGCGCGCGGTCGCCGCGTGGCGGCAGGGCGGCCCGACCGGGCTGGCCGTGCTGGAGGAGCCGTGGGACCCGCCGGCCGGCCGCTTCGACCGGGCCCGCCCGCTGCTGCTCGCGGCGGACTTTCCCGCCTTCCGCCCGTGGCGCAACCGCCTCACGCACCCCCGTGGCCATGTCCAGCTCCGCCTCGGCCGCGACCACCTCTGGTACGCGTACGAGTCGGAGCCGGGCCAGGACGACTGGTGGCCGCGCGGCACGCCCGACCCGGACCCGGTCGGCGCGCTCACCGGCCTGGACACGCTCGGCGACGCCTGACGGGACCGGCAGCGTCCTCCTACTCCTCCCCGCTCCCGGAGGCCGACGACGGCACCGGCACGTCCACCTGCCGCAACTCCGCGAGGAGTTCGCTCTGCCCGGCCAGCAGCTCCGTGAGGATCCGCCGGGCGGCGCGGAGGAGTTCGGCGACGTCGCCGCCGGCGAGGGCGTAGGTCACGGTGGAGCCCTCCCGTACCGAGACGACGATGCCGGACCGGCGCAGCACCGCCAACTGCTGGGAGAGGCTCGACGGTTCGATGTCGATGTCGGCGAGCAGGTCCCGCACCGGCACCGGCCCGTGCTGGAGCAGCTCCAGCACCCGGATGCGCACCGGGTGCCCCAGCATCCGGAAGAACTCGGCCTTGGCCTGGTAGAGGGGGACCTGCATGGGTGCGCGCTCCCTGCCGCGTCGGGAATGTTCTCCAGGAAACGGCGGCGCCCTCAGCGGGCGCCGCCGCGCGATGTGCCGTCCTGCGCCGCCGATCCTTCTGGCTCGGCGCGACGCGCGCCCACGGCTTGGGACCATGTTCAAGTGGCGACTTGAAGAAGTCTTCACATCATGGGCGCGCGTCGGCCGGGCCTCGGGGCGGCTCACACTTCCAGCTGTTCCTCGACCCGCTTGAGCTGGTGGCGGGCCATCGCCAGGTTCGAACGGGACTTGTCCAGCACGAGGTACAGGAACAGACCGTTGCCGCTGCGGCCGGTGACCAGGCGGATCAGGTGGTACTGGGACTCCAGGGTGATGAGGATGTCCTCGATCTGCCCGGTGAGGCCCAGCAGTTCCATGGTGCGCACCTTGGCGCGGATCACGTCGGTGTTGCCGGCCGCCGCGACGGTCAGATCCAGGTCCTTCCCACCACCCATCGTGCCCAGCGCCATGCCGCTCGAGTAGTCGACGACGGCCGCCCCCAGGGCCCCTTCGACGCTGGTCATGATGTCCTTCAGCGACACTTCCACACTTGCCACGCGCGTCTCCCTCTCCAGTCGTTACGCGATCGCGGCGGCCACAAGGGGCAGCCCTTCGCCCTGGCCGCGCTGGAACGGTAGGCAGGCCGGACGTGTCGAAGTGCGGGGGTTTTCGTGGATGACCTGTGATGATCGAAAACATGCACCGACGAACACCTGTCTGACCATCGTCAGTTCGAAATCACGCCGAACGGGTTCGTCCGTCGGCACGCGGCAATCAGCGGCGTCGAAGGCCGCCGGGACGGCGGTCCGAGGCCGTTCCGGTCAGCGCCGCCGCTTCCGCGGCGGGGACTGCCGATGGACGTGGACGCTTCCCAGGAGAGGCTGCCGCGGCACGGGCGCCGGGGCGGGCGCAGCCGAGGGTGGGAAGGAAACGAGCTCCCCGGGCCCGCGCTCCGGCAGATCGCCGATCCAGTCCCACAGCGGCCGCATCTCCGCGCGAATGAGCCGGCGCACCGTCCACGCATGACGCATCCACGGCACGCTGACCACGAACGGAAGCAGTGTCGGCCGCCAGTCCCGGTCGAAGACGACGAACGCCCTGACCGGCGGAACGTACTGCCGTTTCCCGCCCGACGGCCACGGGCAGGCCGGCAGATCGGGAAACGGCGCCCAGGTGCTGCCGCCCTCCCGACGTCTCCTCGCGTCGTACAGCTCGGCCACTTCGCGACGGAAGGTGTCGTACTCGCCGGCGTCGCAGGTGACCATGAGCACCAGCCGCTCCGGTGCGACGGTGCGCAGGGCCTCGGTGAACTCCCATTCCGTTCCCGGCCCGGGGGCGACGGACATGAGCACGATGTGAGCGCCTTGCAGAAGCGCGCTCACGGGTCTCTGCCAGCCGTCGAGCGGCAGATACCCCCGCCGCGCACCGAGCGGCGGCAGCCTCTCCCCGGGCTGCCCCACGGCCACGACGTCCCCCAGGGAGGAGAACTGACGGAGAAGGAAGTCCTCCGCCGTATGACCAGGCATTTCGAACGGTGAGCTCCACCCGCGGCCAGGAGCCTCCGGAGGCGGCTCGGACATCCTCCCGTCGAGGGCGAAGGGCCGCAGATAGAGCACGTACCGCTGACCTCGCAGATGCTCGAAGGACTCGACGACGGGAGTGCGGTGCTGCTTGCCCCGCAGCACAAGCCTCTGCCCGGCCGCGAAGAGGAGCCACCCGGTCAACGGGGCGACCAGGGCCAGCAGGACGCGCAGCGCCCAGTGGATGCGGGCCACGTCCGGATCCGGTTCGAGGAACAAGCTGCGGAGGACGGGGGTGGTGCAGCACGCTGCGAGGACGAAGCCCGTGCCGAGCACGATGCGGCCCACGAAAACCAACGACGCACCCATGAGGGGCCTCTGCCGCGGAGCCCACGACGCCGTGGCGGACGTTGCCGGCCATGCTCCCTGCTCCATGTCCCTCCGAAACCCGCGCCCGCACCCCGCCAACGCGTCACGCCGCCCCGCGCGTTGGCGGACCTCACCATACTCGCGGCACCGAGGCTTCGTCGCGCACGGTGACCGTACGGGCGCGGAGCGAGTCGAGAAGCGTAGACGGCGATCACCCCTCCTGCCCCCACGAGCACCCTCGCCGCACCACAGGTCGCACTCCAGCACCGCCGCTGATACGGTCTATTTGAACGTGTTCAAAATGTAGGGGCGACCGGTCGCGAGTGAGCGACTTGACCCTCACCCCACGTCAGGCTTGACGCTGTGTGCCGAACGAAAGGGCAGGTGGATGAGCTATTCCGTGGGGCAGGTGGCGGCCTTCGCCGGGGTGACCGTGCGGACGCTGCATCACTACGACAAGGCGGGACTGCTCTCGCCCAGTGAGCGCAGCCCCGCCGGGTACCGGCTCTACGGCGAGGCCGACCTGGTCCGTCTCCAGCAGATCCTCTTCTACCGCGAACTCGGCTTCCCGCTCGACGAGATCGCCGCGATCCTCAAGGATCCGCAGGCGAATCCCGTGGAGCGGCTCCGGGACCGGCAGCGGCAGCTGAACGAGGAGATCGCCCGGCTGCAACGGCTGGCCGAGGTGGCGGAACGGGCCATCGAGGTGCAGAAGACCGGGGTGCCCCTGACGCCGGAAGAGCGCTTCGAGGTCTTCGGCGAGGTCGCCTTCGACCTGAGCTACGCCACCGAGGCGGAGCTGAAGTGGGCGCACTCGGCAGGGCAGCGCGAGGCGATGGCGCGCGCGGACGCCCACACCAAGGAGGACTGGCGGCGGCTCATGGGCGAGGCCGCAGCCTGGCGCGCGGAGCTGCTCGCGGCCTTCGACGAGGGGGAGCCGAGCGACGGGGGACGGGCCATGGACCTCGCCGAGGAACACCGTCTGCACATCGCACGCTGGTTCACCTCCTGCCCGCCCGACATGCACCGGCGCATCGCGGACGACTTCGTCGCCGACCCGCGCGCCTTCGCCCTGGTCGTGCCTCCCTCGCGGCAACGCCCGGGCTTGGCCGCCTACTTGCGCAACGCGGTCCACGCCAACGCGGCCCGCCACGCCGGTGACGGCACCGACCGTGAGGAGAACCGATGAGGATCATGATCGCCGCAGCCGGATCGCGCGGCGACGTCGCGCCCTACACCGGCCTGGGCGCCGCACTGCGCCGGGCCGGCCACGACGTCGCCCTCGCCGCCACCGACTCCTTCGCACCCCTCGCCCACGCGGCGGGGCTGGAGTTCCGCGGTCTGCCCGCGGACACGCGGGCGCGCGGCGACGTCACGGACAAACGGGGCCTGATGCGGGCCGCTTCGGTCTTCGTCACCGAGCTGGGAGAGGGCTTCGCCGACGCCGTGGACAAAGGCACGGACCTGCTCCTGCTGTCGACCACCACGGCCCCGCTGGGCTGGCACGTCGTCGAGGCCACGGGAACACCGAGCCTCGGCGTGTACCTCCAGCCCACCGCGCCGACCGGCGACTTCCCGCCCGTCGTGACCGGCTCCCGCTCGCTCGGCCGGCTCGCCAACCGGGCAGCCGGGCGCTTCGCGCTGCGGATGGCCGACCGTGTCTACACGCAAGCGGCCGCACAGCTGCGCCGCCGCCTCGCACTCCCGCCGGCCTCCCCCTCCGAGGTGCGCCGCCGCCAGGAACAGGCCAACTGGCCCGTCCTGCACGGCTTCAGCACGGCTCTGGTGCCGCGCCCCACCGACTGGCGCCCCGGACTGGACGTCGTCGGCACCTGGTGGCCCCATCACGACCCGGCCGAGCGTCTGCCCGCCGAGCTCGAGGACTTCCTGTCCGCCGGCCCCCGGCCCGTCCTCGTCGGCTTCGGCAGCATGGCGTCCGGCGACGGGGAACGGCTGAGCGAGATCGCGGTGGGAGCCCTGCGCCGCGCCGGACTGCGCGGGATCCTCCAGGCCGGCAGCGCCCGCCTGGCCGTCGACGCGGACGACGTGCTCACGATCGGGGACGTGCCGCACGCGCTGCTGTGCCCACGGCTGGCCGCGGTGGTCCACCACGGCGGGGCCGGCACCTCGGCCGCCGCGCTGCGCGCCGGGGTGCCGGCGGTCACCGTCCCGGTCACCGCCGACCAGCCGTTCTGGGCGAGCCGGCTCGCC
>MUNG01000220.1:0-473 GCA_002154585.1 Streptomyces pseudogriseolus | reverse complement strand
CGCGGCACAGCACATGGCGACGGAGGACGGGGCCCAGCGGGTGCTGAGGACCGTGCAGCAACTGACCGGTGCATGAACCCGACCGCAGGGTGCGGCGGACGAGAGGGGACGGCAGTGACCTACGGCGGACTCCTGACAGTCATGCTTCTCGGCATGGCGGTGCTGGGCATGGCGGGACTGTGGGCCGGCACCCACGCCCTGCTTCACGACCGGGTGCCCGGCCGATGGTTCAACAGGATCGTGCGCAACCGCAGACTGTGGGGGGCCGGCCTGCTGGTCGTGCTCTCCAGCGTGCTCTTCCTCTCCTGGGCGCCGGCCGTCATCGGACTCGTGATCATGATCGCCGGACATGTGATCAGACCCACCGGCTGACCCTTCAGGCCGTCGGCCCCTGACCGCCGCCCTTCCGGCACAAGCCCGCCCGTGCCCGCTTCCCGGGGGAGGGGACGCGGACACGGGCGGAGTGGGGGGAG
>MUNG01000022.1 GCA_002154585.1 Streptomyces pseudogriseolus | reverse complement strand
CGCGTCGTCGACGACGCGACGCATGCGGAACTGCGTGACCGGTCGCCCCGACCATTCCCGCCGCATCAGAAGATCACTCGGCAGCCGCTCCCCGACCGCCGCGAAGTCGCTGTCGTCCAGGGCCGCGTCCTCGTACTCGACCCAGTTGCCCCGCTTGCCGACCACGCACCGGTAGGTCCGGCGGGGAGGCGGTGGGGTCGTCCGGTACTCGGCGAGGTGGAGGGCGCTGCACACCTCGAAACCGACGCGCAGCAGGAGGATGCGGGCGTCCGCCTCGTACAGCCGGGCCAGCGGGGAGCGCTCGCCGAGGTGGCAGTGGGGATGGTGGCCGTCGAGCAACTCGGGCGCGCGCGGGCCGAGTCCGGCGAGCGAGGTCTGGGGGTGGGCGCTGCGCACGGCGCCGGGTGTGGTCCGTACGCATTCGGCGAGGGCGCCCATCGTCGGGCAGGGGGTGGTGTCCGGGTCGTAGGGTGGCATCGTCGCACGGAACGCGCGCACTGCCCGTTCGTCCAGGCCCTCGATGAGCTGCTGGTGGGCGCGGGAGGTGTCGGAGTTCTCCGGGGTGAAGGCGGGCACCACGAGCGTCCCGCCGGGACCGAGGGCGTCGAGCAGTGCGTCGCGCACCGTCTCGGGGGCCGCGCCGGTGCCGCTGAGGGACGCGTGCACCATCACCACACCGCCTCGGGGGACGCCCGCCCGTTCGAACAAGGCTTGCAGAGCTGCCCGGTCAGCCACGGGCCGGCCCCGCCTCCGCTCGCAGTTCCTCGACCAGGGCGGCACCGGTCTCGGTCAGGTCCGGGGCCGCCGGCCCGGCCAGTTCCTCGAGGGCGCACTCCGCCCGCGCCCTGTCGCCCTGTGCCAGTGCCTCGACGGCGTCGGTGAGCAGGCTTCCGGCCCGGGTGCCCGGCACATGGAGGTCGGTGGCCCGGCGGAGGTTCGCCAGCCGGGCGAGACGGCCCAGCCGGGGCAGGGCGTCGGCGATGTCGGCCGATGTCGCGTCGAGTGCCACACCGAGGGCGCCGGTTCCGTCGGTGTCGAGCCGTACTCCGGTGCCGGGGGCGAGCGGGGTGACGGTGTCGGCCCGCAGGGCGTTGGGTCCGTCCGCCCACCCGGGGTCCTGCTCGGACAGGGTGCGGTGGGCCGTGCGCAGCTGTTCCGCGAAGGCGGCCAGCGCGGAGAGTTCCAAGGGCTCGGCCACCTCGGCGTGGAAGCGGTCGCGCCACGGGTCGGTGTCGTCGACGAGCACCTGCTCGCCTCCCGGCATGTCCACGCGGACCGACGGCCGCCACCCGGGGGCGGGAGCATCGCCCTTGACCTTGATCCGGTGGCCGTCCGGCAGGGTGACGGTGAGCCGTGCGCCGTCCACCTCCGCCTGAATGCGTGCCGGGGAGGGCAGGTTCAACGTGCCGAGCGTCGGCAGGTGCAGCACGCCGCCGTGATGGAGCCAGGACAGGCGCAGGGACGAGCGGGCCTGGACGGCGGCGGCCACCGCGACGGACGCGACGCGGGCGGTGAGCTCGACGCCGACCGGGGCTTGCGCCAGCGAGGCGCGTACGTGGCTGTGGGCGAGCACCCGGTCGAGGTGAGCGGCGGTGCGTTCGTCGGCGTCCAGGTGGAGCAGGCTCTGCCAGGTCTCGTCCCAGTCGGCGTCTCCCGCGAGGCGGTCGTTGAGGTGGGCGAGGAGTTCCCGGTCCCGTTCGAGCAGGGCGAGACGCAGTTCGCCGGGGTCGGTGAGGCCCGGGAAGTAGGCTCGCTCGGTGATGCGTTCCGCGATGCCGTCGACGAGGGCGCGCAGGTCGGCGCAGAAGACGGACGGATTGTCGAACAGGCGCTCGCTGCTGTAGCGGTGGGCGTAGAGGCCGCCGCCGCAGGACTGCACGACGGGGCATCGCCGGCACGTCTCGGAGACGCCCGCGATGCCGAGCCGCCGGGCCTGCACACCGGGGTGCCGGACGAATGCGTCGAAGCCGTGCCGGAAGACGTCGTACCCGGTGGCCGGGGCGCCGTCGTAGGCGACCTTGAGGGAGTCGGCCTGCTCGAACGCTCCATCCGTCTCGACCACGGCCAGGTCGGTGGGCGCCAGACCCATGGCCTCGGTCAGGCTGGGCCCGCCGCGCAGGGTGCTGAGCGCGGAGTCGAAGGTCCTGACCGGCACCTTCTGCCCCTGCTCCAGCCAGCGGTCGAAGACGGCGAGCAGCCAGTCGGCGTAGGGCGTCGGAGAGCCGGAGGAGCCGCGGGGCGGCGGGGTGTCCCAGGTGGAGTGGGGCAGGAGGTAGTCGATGCGGGGCGGGTCGAGCTCGGTGAGCGCCTCGTGGACGGCGAGGGGGTCGTTGTCCACGTCGACGGTGCAGAGCAGCCCGCCGAACAGATGGCGGTACTCGGGCGTCCGTAACAGGGCGACGGCGCGCAGGACCCGGTCGTAGCTGCTGCGGCCCCGGCGGTCGAGACGGTGCCGGTCGTTGGCGACGCGGTCGCCGTCGAGCGAGATCCCGACGCGGACGTCGAACTCCTTGAACACGTCCAGGTGACGTCGGCTCAACTGGACGCCGTTGGTGTGGACGGCCAGGTCCAGATCGGTGACCGCGCCCACCGTGGCGCGCAGCTCGGCGCAGATGGCGCGGATGCGGGCCGGGCCCGCGAGGAGGGGCTCTCCGCCGTGCAGGATGACGCTGACGGAATCGAGCTCGTGCGAGCGCGCGTAGTCGGCGAGCCTGCGGGCGGTCCGCGCGGCCGTCTCCTCGGCCATCACCTTGGGCCGCGCCTGCCAGCTGCGGTCCGCGTGCTCGTAGACGTAGCAGTGATCGCAGGCCAGATCACAGCGGCTGTGAATCTTGAGCACGAGTTGGCGGAGCGGAGCGCCCGCGGGGGCCTTCATTCACGACAGACTACGGCCCGCCACGCGGAATGCGCCATTCTAACGGTGCTTACGCGCCACCGCAGGAATATGTGTCAATTCACCCGCACTTCGGCGTTCTGACGGGACGTTTTTCGGCCGGAGACCTCGGATATCTCGAAAGGGGCCGCGCCCGGCGAACAATAACCGGGCGGACCTACCTCGTACGGCGGTGTTCCGGTGGTCCGGTCCGGGATCCGAGCGGAGCTCAGACTCCGGAGTTGAACGTCACCGGCTTGGTCCGGCGCCGGCCGCCACCGCCCTCGACCCGTGCGGCCGTCCTGGCGGCGGCGCGCGAGTCGATCGCCGCCAGGGGGGTGAGGCGTCGGCGGGACGCGGGGCCGCGCTCGGCGATCATTGATTCGTTCATCGTTCCGATGTCTCCTTCCATGGGCACCGGCTTGTCCCCGGTCCAGGGGGACCTGAGGTCCAGTGCCACGGTTGGTCCTCGGACAACAGCTGAGGGGACAGCACGGTTCGAGGCGGACCCTACCTCAGCCGCATGTCGGAAGGATGGCCATCCGGACCGCTTCGCATTCATACTCGTAAATCCTCGGCGCGGCCGAAGACTTCGGGGGTGGTCGATGAGCGCCGCTGTTCCTGGGCCGAGCACCGTGGTCAGCGACAGAGACCTGCCGCCGCTGTTCCAGTCAAGTGATCAATGGGCGATCGCCCGTCAGAGTGAGTCCTTCCGCGTCGTGCGGACCCAGTTGTTCGTTCTGCTCGCCGCCACCACGGCCGCCATGCTGGCCGAACGTCTCGACAGCCGCGCTCCCGCCGTGGCCGCGGCGGTCCTGTACGCCGGGAGCATCGCCCTGGGGCTGCACATCGCCCGGCGCCGTGCCCGTACGCACTGGCAGGCGCACCGGGCGGCGGCGGAGCTGCTGAAGTCGCTGGCGTGGCAGTACATGGTGCACGGCGGCCCCTTCCACTCCCGGGTGCCGCACCCCGAAGCGCTCTTCGAGGAGCGGCTGGAGGCGCGGCTGCGTGAGCTGCGCAAGGTCGGCTGGGTCGATCCCCGCAACGGGCCCGTCACCCGGGGCGCGGGGCAGATCACGCCGACGATGCGGGCTGTGCGGTCCAAGCCGTTCGAGGTGCGCCGGGACATCTACCTCCGGGACCGGCTGCTGGAGCAGCAGCTCTGGTACAAGAGGCGTGCTTCCCAGGCCCGGCGGGCCGCGGCGCTGTGGTCGTCGGTCACGGCGCTGCTGACCCTGCTCGCCCTCACGGCGGCCGTGCTGCGGGCGCTCGGGCTGCTGGAAGGCTGGGATCTGACCGGTCTGTTCAGTACGGCCGCGGCGGCGGGCGTGGCGTGGCAGGAGCTGCGCCGGCACCGGCCGCTCACCTACGCGCACTCCCTCGTCGAACAGGACCTGGACACCCTGCGGGTCGCGATGACGACGACGGTGGCGGAGAGCGGCTGGGCGGACGCGGTGGCCGAGGCGGAGCGGCTGGTCTCCCCCCAGCACTCGGACTGGCTGGGCACCTTCGGCCGGTGAACGCGCCGGTGCCGGGCGTCAGTCGCGTACGACGCCCGGCCTCCACAGAACGGTCACCGGGACCCCGGTGCGGCGCGCGTACGCGACCACGTCTCCGGTGCCGCCGACGCCGCGCGCGGGCAGGCCGTCCCAGACGGCGACCAGATGGTCGGCGTGGTCGACGATCCACCGGCCTGCCGCAAGGTACGCCGCCTCGCGCGTCGGCTCGGGCGGCAGCCGCTCCTGCTTGGCGCAGGAACGCAGGATGCGCCGGTAGGCGCGCAGGGTGGCGGCGTCGCCCAGGCCGGCCTCGTGGTCCGTGCCGGGGATCACCGCCGTCACGGGCACCCCGTTGGCCAGGGCGATGTCGGCGAAGATCTGGTCGGCTCCGGCGGCGAGGCTGGTGAGCGCCTCCAGCGGTCCGCCGTCGCCGTCACCGTGGGACGGTCCGCCGCCTCCGTCGTCGTGGGACAGTCCGTCACCGTGGAACAGCGCACGCATCCCTGCCCGTACGACGGGTTCCACGGCGGCCGGGATCGCGCGGTGACCGGTGACGCCGATCCGGGTGACGCCGGTGCGCGGTACGGGGCGCGTGAGCCGGCCGGGGCGGAGCAGGACCGCCTGGGTCGCGGGTGCGGTTCCGGTCACGACAGGTCCCCTTCCCCGCGCCGGCAGTGACGACCACTGTAGCGCCGGGCCGCGCGCCGAAGCAGGGGGCCTCGCGGGCCGTACGACGCTCCCTCCCGCCCCGCTGGGGCCGCTGCTCCGGGCGGTGGTCTCAGTGCAGCGTGGGCCGGTAGACCAGTTCCTGGATGCGGTCGTCCAGGGTGCGGTGTTCGAGCAGTTCGAGGTCGAAGTCGGCGGCGCCCTCGAAGACGCGGTCCAGGCCGGTGCGGCCGGTGACGACCGGGAACACCGTGATCTGGAGGCGGTCGACCAGGCCGGCCGCCATCAGGGCGCGGTTCATCGACAGGCTGCCGTGCGAGCGCAGCGGCACGTCGGACTCCTCCTTCAGGCGCGCCACGACGTCGACCGCGTCGCCCTTGACGACCGTGGCGTCCGGCCAGTCCAGGGGCTCCTGGAGCGTGTTCGAGACGACGATCGCCGGCAGGTTGCGCATGCGGGTGACCCAGGGGTCGCGGACGTCCGACTCGCCGGTGCTGTCGGCCAGCATCTGGGCGAAGGCCCGGTAGGTGTTCGCGCCGAAGACCATGCGCTGCTCCCCCGCGTGCTGGGCGAGCCGGTGGTCGAGCAGTTGCGGGCCCTGTTTGCCCCAGTAGCCGGTCCAGTCGCCGCCGGCGGCGCCGTAGCCGTCGAGGCTGGAGAAGACGTCGAAGGTGTAGGTGGCGGTCATGCGGTTCTCCTCGGGGGGTGCGGCGGGGCCGGCCCGGTGGCGGCCGGCACACAGGGGAGACCCCGTCGCCGTGCGCAGCTCATCGCTCTGCCCGCCACCGTTCCTCAGGTCGGCCCTCTCCGCACCCCGGCCGGGGCTTGTCAGCGTCTGCGGGGCCGTCCCGCGCCGATGCCGGCGACGTGCAGGGCCAGGGCGGTCAGCCCCAGCAGCATCACGTTCACCGAGGAGAACACGTCGTTGGTCGTGATGTCCGCCGCGTTGATCAGAAAGGCGATGAAGAACAGCACCGCCGCCACTATGCCGACCATGAACAGGCTCCTTTTCCTAGGGGTGTTGCCCGTATGCCCGTCCTTGGCGTGTGCAGACCTGTCACGTGCCGTGCACATGACGGCGTTCCCCGGGGAAGGGCCCCGGCCCCGCAGAAGGGGGTACTGAGTGCCTTTACGCGTGGCACTCAGTGCCATACTCTGTGGCCGTGCGCGGTGGCACGGCCACCGGGCAGGCGCGTGTCCGGGCGACCGGGCACGTGGACGTCCGGCCGAGTGCAAGGAGTTGACCAGCGTGTACCACTTCTCAGGGAGCGTCGCTCAGCAGGCAGCCGGCTCCACGCGCCTGCTCGAACCGCAGGGGCCCGGAGCGCGGAGCGGCGACCAGGAGGCCATGCTCTTCCAGCGTTGCACCTGGTGCGGCACGGCGATGTACCACCGGCTGCTGTGCCCGGTCTGTCAGGGCAGCGACCTGCGCACGGAGCGCAGCGCGGGCCTGGGCACGGTGCGCCATTCGACGGTGCTGCACCGCAACACCCCGGCGGCGCGCAACGTTTCGCTGATAGAGATGGCGGAGGGGTTCGTGGTGCGGGGCCGGGTCATGGGCCCGCCGATCGGCATCCACAGCGGCGACCGGGTGCGGCTGTCGACGGCCGAGGACCCGGTGCGCGGCGAGCCGGTGTTCCAGCTGGTGGACGAGCCGCTGCGGGCCTGGACCTGACCGGTCCGGCCCCCGTCGCCGGAGCGCCGGTTCAGAGGGTGACGCGGATGCCCACCGTGCCGTCCAGGCCCCGGCGCAGCCGGCTGCCCAGCAGGGTGAGGCGGCCCATCAGGCCGTACTTGCGGGCGATCAGCTGCCGGTAGCGGGCGGTCGTGGCCGCGTCGCAGATCTCGGCGGTGGCCGGGACCTGGTCGCCGGTCGGGTTGCCGCGCACGTCGCAGGGGCCCACGAGGACGTCCCCGCGGGCGCGGACGCGCTTGACCTTCCACGAGTCGGCGGCGGTCCACACGCCCAGTGCGTCGCCGTCGCGCACCACCCACACCGGGGTGGCCACGGGCGTGCCGTTCTTCCGGTAGCTGGTGAGGAGCAGGTACGTGCCCGCCCCGAGCCGGTCCCGCAACGCGTCGTCCATGGCCGAAGTCTAGGCCCGCCGCGGCACGGTCCGCCGGGAGCCGTCCGGCTCGGCTCTACGGGCGGCGGGCCACGAACACGAACTCCCGGCCGGGGCGGTCGGGCGCGTCCCTTACGTCCTCCAGCACGTAGCCGTGGTCGGCGAGGTCCGCCTCGACCTCCTGGCGCTGCCGGAACCGCAACGTCGAGTCCGAGGTCAGCACCTCCCCGTCCGAGGCGAACACGTACGTCGTACGGAACGTCACCAACGGGCCGTCCACGGCGGTCACGTCGTGCCAGCTCTCCACGACGCCGGCGCCGGGCACGTCGGCGCGGACGTACGAGTGCTCGCGGGTCCAGGTCTCCCAGGCGCGCCGGGCCGGGTCGCGGGTCTCGAAGACCAGGCGGCCGCCGGGACGCAGGGCCGAGCGGGCCCCGCGCAGGGTGGCGTGCCAGTCGGCGGGGTCCGCGATCGCCTGGGCGACGTTCCCCGTCATGGTGGCCAGGTCGGCGGTGAGCGGCGGCAGGTCCGTCGCGTCGCCCTCGATCCAGCGCACCCGCCCGGCGCCCGGCTTGGCGCGGGCGACGTCGAGGGACGCGGCGGCCGGGTCGGCGCCCACGACGCCGATGCCCTCGTCCGCGAGGAGCAGCGCGAACACGCCCGTGCCGCAGCCGATGTCCAGCACCCGGCGGGCGCCGAACTCCCGCGCCGTGCGCAGATAGGCGTCGAGGTCGCCGCGGTCGGGGCCGAGCGGGTCGTAGACGGCAGCGAGCCGGGGGTGGGCGAAGCAGGCGTCAGGCACGGGCGCCGCCCGCCGCGCGCACGGCGGCAGCCATGCGCCGCACCGCCTCGGTGAGCACCTCGGGCGAGGTCGCGAGGTTCAGCCGGGCGTGGCCCGCGCCGCCGGTGCCGAAGGGCGGTCCGCCGGTGAGCGCCACCCGTCCGTGCCGGAGGAACGCCTCGGCGGGGTCGTCGCCCAGGCCGAGGTCCCGGCAGTCCAGCCAGGCTAGGTAGGTGGCGTCGCCCGGGCGGTACCGGACGGCCGGCAGCTGCTCGGCGAGGAGCGCGGTGAGCAGCCGGCGGTTGGCGTTGAGGCCGTCGAGGAGGGCGTCCAGCCAGCCGGTGGCGTCGCGCAGGGCTGCGGTGTGGGCGAGGATGCCGACGTGGCTCGGACCGTGACCGACCACCTCCGGCATGCGGGCCAGGTCGTCGGCCGCGGCGGGCCCGGCGACGGCGAGGGCCGCCTTCAGCCCGGCCAGGCTCCACGCCTTCGACGCCGACATCAGCGACAGGCCGCGCTCGCCGCCGGGCACGCTCAGGTACGGCACGAAGCGCGTGCCGTCGTACACCAGCGGCGCGTGGATCTCGTCGGCGACGACCCGTACGCCGTACCGCTCGGCGAGCGCCGCGACCGCCGTCAGCTCGTCGGCGGTGTGCACGGTGCCGGTGGGGTTGTGCGGGCTGCACAGCAGGTACGCGGCGCGCCCGCCGCCGGCGGTCGCCTCGCGGAAGGCGCGTTCCAGGACGTCCGGGTCGAGCCGTCCGTCCGCGCCGAGCGGGGCTTCGACGACACGGCGGTCCGCGTGACGGGTGAAGTCGTAGAAGGGCGGGTAGACCGGCGGGTTGACCACGACCGGGTCGCCGGGCCCGGTGACCAGCCGGAGCATCTCGACCACGCCCAGCATCACGTCCGGCACGATCGCGGTGCGCTCCACGGCGAGGCCGGACCAGCCCCACCGCTTGTCGGCGAAGGCGGCCAGCGCCTCGGCGTAGGCGGTCCCGGCGGGGTATCCGGTGTCGCCGGACTCCATCGCCTCGGTGACCGCCCGCACGACCGGTCCGGGCGGCGCCACGTCCATCTCGGCCACCCACACCGGGAGGACGTCCTCGGGGTACGTACGCCACTTCATGCTGGTGCGGCGGCGCAGCTGATCCAGGGAAAAGGCCTCGAGCGGATTCGGTTCACCGGACGTACCGTGCGGGATCCTGGTCATGAAACACACGATAGGGGGCGTGGTGTGGACCCACATCGGAATTTCGGGCCGCCGCCCGGTGACGGCGACGGGGCGGTGCGGGAGGTCGCCTGCGACGAGTCGGGGTCGGACGGCGAGAACCTGACCGGCGGGAACACCGACGTGTTCGCGCACGCCGGTGTCCATGTCCCCGTGGCGGACGCGGCGGGCGCGCTGCGGGAGATCCGGGACCGGATCCGCTCCCCGGCGACCGAGTACAAGGCGACCCATCTGCTGCGGGAGAAGCACCGGGCGGTGCTGGAGTGGTTCCTCGCGCCGGGCGGGCCGCTGCACGGCGCGGCGCGCGTGCATCTCACCGAGAAGTCGTTCTTCGTGGTGGACCGGCTGGCCGCCGTGCTGCTCGACGACCGGGGCGCGGCGGCGGAGCTGTACCGCACGGTCCGTGACGTGCTGGGCGCGGACGACGGGCAGCGGTTCCTGGCCGTGGCGAACCGGCTGCTGCGCACCCGTAACGGGGCGGAGCCGGGGTCCTCGGTGCCGCTGTTCTTCACGACCCTGGACGAGCTGCGCCGGGTGCACGCCGGCACGGACGCGGGCCCGGTGCTGGAGCGGCTGGCGGCGGGGCGCGGGCGGGCCGAGGCCTACCGGGCGGGGCTGTTGGAAGGCCCTGCGGTGCGCATCCCGGTCCTCAACCCGCTGCTCCCGGCGATCGTCGCCACGGCGGCGTACTGGAGCGGGCCCGGGCGGCGGCCGGTGCGGCTGGTGCACGACCGGCAGAACCTGCTGACGCCCGAGCGCATCGCGTGGATCGAGGAGACCGCCCGCCGGTCCGGGGTGGCGCTGGCGGAGGTGCGGCTGGTCGTCGCGCGGGACGACCCGCGGGTGCAGCTGGCGGACTTCCTCGCCGGCATCGCGCGCAAGGCGGCCGGTGACGCGCTGCGCGGCAGCGGCGACGCGGGGCTCACGGCGCTGCTGCGTCCCTACGTGGACCCGGCGTCGGTGTGGGGCGACGGCCGTACGGCGCCGGCGCTGGGCCTGTCCGTGCCCAACTCCTCGATGCGCGCGGCCCGCTGAGCCGAACGGCGTCCGGTCCGCGCTGAACACGGCGGGCTCCGGGGCCGTATGGACAGGGGGCGCTCTGCTCGAGGGAGGCCCCCGCGGTGCGCGCACCGCGCTGTCGAGGTTCTGGAGCCATGCATGAGGCACGCACGACGACGGGTGGTCCGGCGAGTGACACGGCTGGCGGCCGTCGGCGGACTCCTGCTGGGCGGCACGATGGTCACGCACGCCGTGGCGAGCGAGCCCGGCACGCCCGACGCCGTCCCCTTCTCCACCGCCTCCCCCGGGGACGGGGCCGCGGCCGGTCCGGGCGCCGCCCTGGTGCAGCGGCTCGGCACGTCCCGCACGGCGGGCACCTGGGTCGGCGAGGACGGCCGGACGGTCGTCGCGGTCACCGACCAGGAGGCGGCCGAGGAGGTGCGGGCCGCGGGCGCCGAGCCGAAGATGGTGCGGCACAGCATGGACGACTTCGACTCCGCGACGAGGACGCTGAGTTCGGCGCCGCGGGTGCCCGGCACGGCCTGGCTGAAGGACTACCGGTCCAACCAGGTGGTGGTGCGCGGGGACAGCACGGTGTCCGCGGACGACTGGTCGTCGCTCACCGACGTGGCCGACGGCATCGGCGACTTCGTGCGGATGGAGCGGGTCGAGGGGGCCTTCACCACCCGCCTGGCCGGCGGGCTGCCCGTGCTGTCGACGGCGGGCCGCTGCTCGGCCGGGTTCAACGTCACCGACGGGGAGCGGGAGTTCATCCTCACCGCCGGGCACTGCGGGCCGCAGGGGTCGGTGTGGTTCTCCGACAGCGGGGCCCGGCAGAAGGTCGGCACCACCGTCGGAGGCAGCTTCCCGGGCGACGACTACTCGCTGATCGCGTACGACGGCGGCAAGGCGGGTGACAACGCCGGGGTGGTCGCGGTGGGCGGCAACAAGGGCGTGCGGATCACCGGGGTGGCCGACCCGACGGTGGGGCAGCGGATCTTCCGCAGCGGCAGCACCAGCGGGCTGCGCGACGGGGAGGTGACCGCGCTGGACGTGACGGTCAACTACCCGGAGGGCACGGTCGGCGGGCTGATCGAGTCGGACGTGTGCGCGGAGCCCGGGGACAGCGGCGGGCCGATGTTCTCCGAGGGGATCGCGCTCGGCGTCACCTCCGGCGGCAGCGGCGACTGCCGCTCGGGCGGCATCACGTACTTCCAGCCGGTGACGAAGGCGCTGGCGGACCTGGACCTGAAGATGATCGTGGCGCCCGGGGCGGAGGGCGGGGGCGGGAGCCCCTCCCCGGCGCCGTCGCAGGCGCAGGGCGTGACGGCGCCGGACGCGGCCACGCCGGGGTCCTCGACGCCGGTGCGGGGCATCCTGCCGGACCCGTCGACGCTGGTGTCGCGGCTGGCCGACCCGCGGAACGTGGGTCCGGGGCTGCTGGTGATGGGCGGCAGCCTGGTCGCGCTGGTGGCGTCGCGGTGGATCAGGGCCGAGCAGGACCGCAAGGCGTACCGCAGGCAGTACTCGGCGACCTGGGGGTGAGACGGTGAGGGCACCCGTGGGGTCACGGGTGCCCGATCGTGATGCCGAGGCCGGTCGTCAGGCCGCCGTGGCCGCCTGCGGGAGGGCCGAGGCCCACTCCTGGACCAGGCGCTGGTACTCCTCGCGCTGTTCGACGCTGAGTGTCCCGCCCGACCGGAGCCACAGGGCCCGGATCTCCTCGTTGACCTCGGCAGCCGATCGCTCGGAGGAGGGTTCAACACTGGTGGACATGCCGTGAAGCATACGTCCCCCGACGTGAAGACGCTGTGAGTAATCGCACGCTCATCGGGCATTTCGGACAGTGTCGCTGATCACGTCCATCTGCCGTACAACGTGGGCGAGTTCACACTCCTGAGGGAACCCCTCGGGAACCCCCCGAGGGCCTTGCGGGGACGCGGGAGCGCCCGGCCCGTGGGCCGGGCGCCGGGGGCTCAGGTGCCCGGCTTGCGGCCGTACACGTAGACGTCGTCGCCCTTCTTCAGCAGCGACCAGTACTTCTTGGCGGCGGTCTTCGTCATGTTGACGCAGCCGTGGGAGCCGGGCGGGTTCCACATGCTGACGCCCACCGAGTGGAACGCCTGGCCGCCGTCGAAGAACTGGCTGTAGGGCATCGGCACGTCGTAGATGGTCGAGACGTGGTCGATGTTGCGCCAGTAGATCTTCTTCAGGCCGGTGCGGGTCTCGTAGCCGTTGCGCCCGGTGCGGACCGGGACAGGGCCGTAGACGAGCTTCTTGCCGTCCTGGATCCAGCTCAGCTGGAGGGTGAGGTTGACGCAGGCGATGCGCCCCTTGTTGGTGGGGCATTTGCCCGCCTTGTTCGGGTTCTTCCCGACGGCCTTCTGCTTGTTCATCAGGTCCATCACGCCCCAGGTCACAGGGCCGGCGTAGCCGATGTTGGGCCGGATGCCGTGCTTGTTCTGGAAGGCCCTGATGGCCTTGCAGTCGGCGGCGGACTGCTTGCTGTCGACCGGGCGGCCGAGGAACTTCTCGACCTTCTTCTGGTACGGCCCCGCCGACGTGGTGCAACTGGCGGCCTGCGCCGGCGTCGCGCCGAGCGCGAGGGTGAGCGGAGCCACCAGAGCGGTGACCCCCAGGGCGACGACACCCCGTCTGCGTATGTCCCCCATGGTCGTTCTGCCTTTCCCGCGGAAACGTGCGCTGGCCCGCGCACTCTGCCAGGTAGACGGCGAACGGGGGAAATCGGTTGTACGCGCGACCGGACCGTTATGTCCGACACGGCGGGCACCCCGGGCGTGAGTCGTGTCACGCGCCGCCACCCGGGGTGCGGGGCGGGTCACCGCCCGTCGTGGTCCATGGTCCGGTGGAAGCCGTTGTTGACGGCCGTGATGCCGCCGTCGACGACCAGGGTGGCGCCGGTGATCCAGGCGGCGTCCCGGGAGGCGAGGAAGGTCACGGCCGCGGCGATGTCCTCCGGCTCGCCGACCCGGCGCAGGGGGTACACCTCGGAGATCGCCGCCAGGTCGTCGGAGCGGCCGTCCCAGGCGCGGGTGCGGACCGTGCCGGGCGCGACGAGGTTGACCCGGACGCCCCGGGGGCCCGCGTGCCCGGCGAGGGTGCGGGTGAGGGAGATCAGGCCCGCCTTGGCGGCGCTGTAGGCGTGGTTGCCGAAGTCCTGGAGCCCGTTGACCGAGCCGACGGTGACGATCGCGCCCCGCCCGGACGCCTCCAGGTGCGCGAGGGCGGCGCGGCAGCAGCGGTAGGCGCCGGTGAGGGTGACGTCCAGGTCCGCCGCCCACTCCTCCTCCGGCTCGTCCTCGAAGCGGGGCGCGTCCGGGGTGCAGTGCGCGGCGTTGTTCACCAGCACGTCCAGCGAGCCGAAGCGGCGCACGGCGTGGGCCACCGCCGCCTCCACCGACGCCCGGTCGGCCACGTCACAGGCGACGGCCTCCACCGCGAGTCCCCGCCCACGCAGGCGCGCCGCCGTGCGCTCCCCCGCCTCCGGGTCGGCGTCCGCGATCAGGACGCCCGCGCCCTCCTCGGCGAACCGTGCCGCGGTGGCGGCGCCGATGCCGCGCGCCGCCCCCGTGATCAGAACCCCGTACCCCGCGAATCGCCCTGTGTCCGTCGTCATGGGGCGACGGTGCCGCCGCGACGATCACCACGGCAAGTGCTTTTCGCCCCGCCCGCGCCGAGTCCGGCCGGCGCCCCGGTGGGTCAGCGGTAGCCGGTGACGTCGGCCGGGCGGCCCGCGTCCTGCACCTCGACCATGTAGCGCCAGGCGTCGGGACGGCTGCCGTCGAGGTCGGTGAAGCCGTACTCCTGGGCGACGCCCCCGCTGGACAGGGACGCGCCGTTGAAGCGGGCCACGCCGGGGTCGGCGGCGAGCGCGGCGACGGCGCGGCCCACGTAGCGCGGGGTCTCGGAGATGGCGAAGTGCGGCTCCTTCTCCAGCGCGTCGCGCCAGTTGTCCTCCCGCACCCCGAACTCGTCGAGCATGATCTCCGACCGCATCCAGCCGGGGGTGAGGGCGACGGCCGTGGCGCCGCGCGGGCCGAGCTCCTGGCCGAGGGCGAACGCCATGCGCAGCACCGAGGACTTGGCGAGGTCGTAGAAGAAGGAGACCCGGTAGTGGTCGCGGTTGTAGTCCGCGGTGCCGTCGGTGAGCTCGACGACCAGTCCGCCGGGGCGGCGCAGCAGCAGCGGCAGTGCGTGGTGGCTGGTGATCGCGTGGGTCTCCACCGCCAGGCGCAGCAGCCGCAGTCCCTTGTCGAGGTCGTGCTCCCAGACGGGCGCCTCCCAGTCGAAGAGCTTCTCGCCGCCCCAGATGTCGTTGACCAGGACGTCGAGGCGGCCCTGCTCGGCGTCGATCCGGTCGACGAGCGTCTTCACCTGCGCCGGGTCCAGGTGGTCGGTGGGCACGGCGATGCCCCGGCCGCCCGCCTCGGTGACCAGGTCGGCGGTGTCCTCGATCGTCTCGGGCCGGTCGTACTCGGAGCGGCGGGCGCGGGTGCTGCGGCCGGTGACGTACACCGTGGCGCCCGCCGCGCCGAGTTCCACGGCGATGCCCCGTCCGGCTCCCCGGGTCGCCCCGGCCACCAGCGCGACCTTGTCCCGCAACGGCTGTGTCATGTTCTCCGGCCTTCCGTGCACGTGTTTCCGTCCGTCGACGAAGATCTTCTCGGGTAAGCCGGACATCCTCTGTCGCCTTTTCCGTGAAGATCATCCGGCACGTTCCCGGGTTCACCCGGGCGCGCCCGGACGCCGGTGCGTCCGGGCGCGTGGAGAGGTTCCGCTCAGTGGCCCCGGGCGATCCACTCGTCCAGGTGCGGGGCCTCGGCGCCGATGGTGGTCGGGTCGCCGTGGCCGGTGAGCACCTTGGTCTCCGGCGGCAAGGTGAGCAGCCGGTCCCGGATGGAGTCGATGATCGTCGGGAAGTGCGAGAAGGAGCGGCCGGTGGCGCCGGGGCCGCCCTGGAAGAGGGTGTCGCCGGTGAACACGGTCGCGAGTCCGGGGTCGTACAGGCAGACCGCGCCCGGCGCGTGGCCCGGGGTGTGCAGCACGGTGAGGTCGGCGCCGCCGGCCTCGATGACCTGCCCGTCGGCCAGCCAGGCGTCGGGGTCCCGGTCGGGGTGGGTCTGCTTCCACAGCGCCAGGTCGTCGGGGTGCAGCCAGATGGTGGCGCCGGTGCGCTCGGCGAGGGCGGGGGCGGCGTCGATGTGGTCGTTGTGGGCGTGGGTGCACACGATGGCGGTCAGACGCCGGTCGCCCACCGCCTCGGCGATGGCGTCGGCATCGTGGGCGGCGTCGATGACGACGGCCTCGTGGTCGTCGCCCACGATCCACACGTTGTTGTCGACGTCCCAGGTGCCGCCGTCGAGGCTGAACTGGCCCGAGGTGACGAGGCGTTCGATGCGGGCGGCCATCAGAGCACCACCACCGAACGCAGCACGTCGCCCTGGTGCATCCGCTCGAAGGCCTTCTCCACCTCGTCCAGCTGGATGGTCTCGGTGACGAACGCGCCGAGGTCCAGGCGGCCCTGGAGGTGGAGGTCGATCAGCATCGGGAAGTCGCGGGACGGCAGACAGTCGCCGTACCAGGAGGACTTGAGGGCGCCGCCGCGGCCGAAGACGTCGAGCAGCGGCAGTTCGATCTTCATGTCCGGGGTGGGGACGCCGACCAGGACGACGGTGCCGGCCAGGTCGCGGGCGTAGAACGCCTGCCGGTACGTCTCGGGGCGGCCGACGGCCTCGATGACGACGTCGGCGCCGAAGCCGCCGGTGAGCTCCCGGATCGCCTCGACCGGGTCGGTCGTACGGGAGTTGACGGTGTGGGTGGCGCCCATGGAGCGGGCGGTCTCCAGCTTGCGGTCGTCGATGTCGACGGCGATGATCCTCGCCGCGCCGGCCAGCCGGGAGCCGGCGATCGCCGCGTCGCCGACGCCGCCGCAGCCGATGACGGCGACCGAGTCGCCCCGGCCCACGTTGCCGGTGTTGATCGCGGCGCCGATGCCGGCCATCACGCCGCAGCCGAGCAGTCCGGCGACCTGCGGGGCGACGGCCGGGTCGACCTTCGTGCACTGCCCGGCGGCCACCAGGGTCTTCTCCGCGAAGGCCCCGATGCCGAGCGCCGGGGACAGCTCGGTGCCGTCGGTCAACGTCATTTTCTGCTTCGCGTTGTGGGTGGCGAAGCAGTACCAGGGGCGTCCGCGCAGACAGGCGCGGCAATTGCCGCACACGGCACGCCAGTTGAGGATCACGAAGTCGCCGGGCGCCACGTCGGTGACGTCGTCGCCCACCGACTCGACGACGCCCGCGGCCTCGTGGCCGAGGAGGAAGGGGAAGTCGTCGTTGATGCCGCCCTGTTTGTAGTGCAGGTCCGTGTGGCACACCCCGCAGGCCTGGACGCGTACGACCGCCTCGCCGGGTCCCGGGTCGGGTACGACGATCGTCTCGATCCGTACCGGCTCGTCCTTGCCGGGTGCGATCACGCCGCGTACTTCCTGCGCCATGCTGCTGACTCCTTCGTCGGCCGGGTCCGTCTCCCCCGTCGTCCCCGACCCTACGCGGGAATGATCGGCTCCGCCGCCCACCGTGCGGTGCGTCCGCCCCGGCGACGTAGCCTGAACATCCGTCCGATGCCGAGGGGGGCATGTGAGCATCACCGAGGACCGGTCCGACCCGCCCGCCTGGCGGCTGCTGCTGTCGTACGTACGGCCGCACCGCTGGGCGCTGCTGGGCGGCGCGCTGCTGTCGCTGGCGACCGGCGCTACGGGGCTGGCGCTGCCGCTGGTGGCCCGGCAGCTGATCGACGACCTCGCGCACGACCGTGCCGTCACCGGGGCGCTGCTGCTGATGTCGGCGCTGGTGATCGGCAACACGGTGCTGGGCGCGGTGGGTTCGTACGTGTTGCGGCGTGCGGCGGAGTCGGTGGTGCTGGGGGCGCGGCGCACGCTGTCGTCGTATCTGCTGCGGCTGCGGATCGCCGCCGTGGACCGGACCGAGCCGGGTGATCTGATGGCCCGCGTCACCTCCGACACCACGCTGCTGCGGGAGGTGACCACCGACTCGCTGATCGGGCTGGGCACGGGCGGGCTGACGCTGGTCGCCACCGTGGCGCTGATGGGGTACGTGGAGCCGGTGCTGCTGGCGGTCACGCTGGGCGTGCTGGCGCTGGCCGGGGTGCTGCTCGGGGTGGTCGTGCCGCGGATCCGGCGGGCGTCGAAGCAGGCGCAGGACGCGGTGGGCGTGATGGGGGCGTCGCTGGAGCGGGTGCTGGGGGCGCTGCGCACGGTGAAGGCGTCCGGGGCCGAGCCGCGGGAGGAGCGGGCGCTGCACGACGCGGCGCGCGAGTCGTGGCGGATGAGCGTGCGGGCCGCCAAGTGGTCGGCCGCGGCGGGCAACACGGCGGGGCTCGCGATGCAGCTCGCGTTCATCACGGTGCTGGCGGTGGGCGGGGCGCGGGTGGCGACGGGCGCCGTCGACATCGGGACGCTGGTGGCGTTCCTGCTGTTCGTGTTCTACCTGATGTCGCCGATCTCGCAGGTCGTCGGCGCGGTCACGCAGTACCAGGCGGGCAGCGCCGCGCTCGCCCGGATCCAGGAGGCGCTGCGGCTGCCCGCCGAACCGGCGGCGCCGCCCGCCGCGTTGCCGTCGCCCGGCGCCGCGCCCGCGGCCGTCGCCTTCGCGGACGTGCGGTTCCGCTACGCCGACGACCTGCCGTACGTCCACCACGGGGTGACGTTCACCGTGCCGGCGCAGGGGCTGACGGCGTTCGTCGGCCCGTCGGGCGCGGGCAAGACCACGGTGTTCTCCCTGATCGAGCGGTTCTACGACCCCGAGTCGGGTGTGATCACGGTCGACGGCCGCGACCTCGCGCACTGGGACCTGCCGGAGCTGCGGGCGGCGATCGGGTACGTCGAGCAGGACGCGCCCGTGCTGTCGGGTTCCCTGCGGGACAACCTGCTGCTGGGCAACCCGGACGCGGACGAGGGGACGCTGACGCGCGTGCTGAAGACGACACGGCTCGACGGTCTGGTCGCCCGGCTGCCGGACGGGCTCGACACCCTGGTCGGCCATCGCGGCACCAAGCTGTCCGGCGGCGAGCGCCAGCGGGTGGCCATCGCCCGCGCCCTGCTCCGCCGCCCGCGCCTGCTGCTGCTCGACGAGGCGACGTCCCAGCTCGACGCGGTGAACGAGGCGGCGCTGCGGGACACCGTGGCGGACGTCGCCCGCACCACGACGGTGCTGGTGGTCGCCCACCGCCTGTCCACGGTGACGGCGGCGGACCGCATCGTGGTGATGGACGCGGGCCGGGTCCGCGCGGTCGGCACGCACCGGGAACTGGTCGCCGCCGACCCGTTGTACGCGGAGCTGGCGGCCACGCAGTTCCTGGCGACGGCGGGCTGAGCGGGGCGGGGCGCGGTGCCGCTCCCCCGCCGGCCGGGCGTCGGGCTTGCCCCGGGCGGGCCTCGGGAGGAGGCTCGTAGGTGAGGCCCGAGGGCCCGGTTCCGTGGGCCGGGGCCTTCGAGGAGGTGGGTCATCATGACGACCGCGGCACAGCCCGTGTTCGGCACCGACACCTTGCGCCGGGGCGTCGAGGCGGACACCCCGGAGATCCTGAAGTCGCTCTACGCGGACGACGCGGAGCTGCGCGTCGTGGACCACGTCAGCGGGCCGAGCCACCCGAAGGTGCTGCACGGCAAGGACGAGATCGCCGCCATGCTGGACGACGTCTACAGCCGCGACATGACGCACGCGCTGGAGGCGTGCGTGGTGCAGGGCGATCACGCCGCCTACTGCGAGAGCTGCCGCTACGCGGACGGCATGCGGGTGCTCTCGGAGTCCATGCTGACACTGCGCGACGGCAAGATCACGGGGCAGGTGCTGATCCAGGCCTGGGACGAGTGACATCGCAGACCGGCGACCGGTTCGTCGGCGAGGGCGCGCAGCCCGACCGTGTCCTCGCCGGCCGGTCACCCCCGGACCCGGGCCGGGGCGTGAGCCGGGCTGGTATGACTGGGGCATGCATGCAGACGCCGCCCGGTCGGCCATCGACACGTTCGTCTCGGCCTTCAACGCCTCCGACGATGCCTACGTGACCTCGCTGCTGTCACAGGCGCTCACCTCGGACGTGGTCCTCTGGGGACCGCTCGGCCGCAGTGAGGGCATTGAGGCGGTCGAGCGGTTCGTGCTGGACATCCGGCGGCATCCGGCCGGGCCGGGCACGATGGTGCGCTGCTCGGGGGTGGACATGCCCGACGAGTGGGCGCGGTACCGGTGGGTGTTCACCACTCCGGGTGGTGGTCCCCGGCTCGCCGGGACGGATGTCGTCCATCTCCGGCGGGGGCTGATCGACCAGATGATCGTCTTCGCGGGGGACCTCGCGCCGGCCGGCTGACGCGCCGTCAGGCGGGCCGCTCCGGCGTCCCCGGCCGCTCCGCCGTCCCCGCAGGGCGGAGGATCGCCAGGAGCTGGCGGACCAGTTCGTCCACGACCTCGTCGAGGGTGGCCTCGACCCACCCCGCGTTCCAGTCGTGCAGCAGGCCGTTGACGCTGCCGATGAAGCCGGTCGCGGCGAGGCGGTGGTCGCGGGGCGCGGCATCGCCGCGGGCGACGGCGGCGTCGGCCTCGGCGCAGATCAGGTCGACCCAGCGGGCGCGGCGGGCCAGCCGCTGTTGCTCCAGGCGCGGGCTCACCCCGATGATCTCGACGAACGCGATGCGGATGCGGCGCGGGTCGCGGGTGACGTCGGCGGCGTAGGCGCGGAAGATCGCGGTGGCGCGCTCGGCGAGCGGGGCGTCCGCCGTCTCGGCCGCGGCGGCGAGCACGGCCGCCTCGGCCCAGTCGTTGACCTGGAGGTGCAGCGCGGCGAGGACGTCCTCCAGGGTGCGGAACTCCTCGTAGAACTGGCGGGTGGAGAGCCCGGCGGCCTCGCTGAGGGCGGCGACGGTGGTGGCGCGGTAGCCGGGGCCCGCGCCGAAGAGTTCGAGGGCTGCGTCGAGGAAGCGCCGGCGCCGCTCGGCCTTCCGCTCCTCGGCGGACTTCCCGGCGTACCGGCCGCTCGGTGCGCTCAGTCTGCCCGCCACCGGTTCTCCTCTCCCCGCGCCCGGCAATCTTGTCGTGTCCGCGGTCTTGTGGAGAACCCCCGACCGTCCCTACTTTTCAGTAAGTTCAATCTGAAAGCACGCCTGTTCAGATTCCCCTCCCCTCGTTTGGCATGTCCCGATCATGGAGCCCCACCGCAGAGGAGACCCCGCCATGCCGATCCGCAGCAGGCATCTGTGCACCCTCGCCGCCGCCGTCGCCCTGACCCTCACCGCCCCCGGCGCCGTCGCGGGCGCCGCCGGACAGACCCCCTCCGCGGACCTGCGGGAGGTGCTGTTCGTGGGCAACAACTGGGACGGCACCGCCGACGTCATCGAGTCCGGCGGCGACTTCGGGCGGATCGGCCGGATCGACGTGATCCCCGACAAGGACCGGCGGATGGCCGAGATCAACGCCAACCCGATCCGCTGGATCTACTTCATGGCCATCCGCAACACCGTCGGCGAGGGCCACGACCAGTTCGTCGACGACATGTACTCCACCCCGGACGGCACCTCGGTGGTGGTCTCCCGGCCCAGCTTCGCGGACGTCGTCTCCCTCGACCTGGCCACCGGACGGGTCAACTGGCGCTTCCCGGTGTCCGGTTACCGCTCGGACCACATGGCGGTCTCCCCCGACGGCACGCGCGTCGCCGTCTCCGCCTCGACGTCCAACACCGTGCACGTCCTGGACATCGAGACCGGCGAGGAGGCCGGCCGCTTCACCACGGGCGACAAGCCGCACGAGAACGTGTTCAGCCGCGACGGCCGGTACATCTGGAACATGTCCATCGGCGAGGTGAACACCGACCTGGACGCGCCCTGGCTGGACTGGACGAAGGGCGACCGCAAGATCACCGTCACCGACGCCCGGACGTTCCGGCAGGTCAAGGTGATCGACATGCGGGAGCGGCTGGACGCGGCCGGCTTCGCGGAGTACTCCGACGCGGTCCGCCCCGCCGCCTTCTCCCCCGACGAGTCGAAGCTGTACTTCCAGGTGTCGTTCTTCAACGGCTTCTTCGAGTACGACGTCGCCACCGACCGGATCAGCCGCGTCAAGACCCTGCCGAAGAACCCGGACACCAGCGAGGACCGCACCACCTGGGTCAACGACTCGCGCCACCACGGCATCACCATGAAGCCCGACGGCGCCAAGCTGTGCGTGGCGGGCACCATGGACGACTACGCGACCGTCGTCGACCGCGACACCTTCGAGCACGGCCCGCTGGTCCCCGTCTCCAAGCCGTACTGGGCGACCGTCAGCGGCGACGGGGAGTCCTGCGTGGTCTCCGAGAGCGGCGCCGACCGGGTCACCGCGATCGACTTCACGACCGGCGGGAAGACCGTGTCCGTCCCGGTCGGCGACCACCCGCAGCGGGTGCGTCTCGGGCACGTGAAGGAGGGCTGGACCGGCCCGTCGGCCGGCTGAGCCGCCCCCGCGGCGCCGGCGGCCCGCCGGCGCCGGAACGCCGGGAAGAGAAATCCCGCACGAGGTGTGTGAGCCTCGCGGGTCCGGGTAGTCGCCACGTATCACCTCCGATCGCTGGAAGGAGGTCCGTGGAAGAGTCGCATCCACTCGCAGCGCCCGGGCCGTTTCCACCGAGGCGAAGCGGCCCGGACCGTCAGCGCGGCGGCAGCCGGTGGAGGGCCACCTCCGTGAGCCGGCCGTCGGTGATCGCGGCGGTCATATAGGTGCAGTGGGGCTGCCGGCGGCGATCCGTCGGGGACCCCGGATTGAGCAGACGAAGTCCCGTGGGAGCCGTGGTGTCCCACGGGATGTGACTGTGTCCGAACACGAGCACGTCCAGGTCCGGGAAGCGAGCGGCGCACCGCTTCTCCCGCCCCTGCGCCGGGCCCGTCTCGTGGATCACCCCGAGGCGCAGCCCGCCGAGCTCCGCGCGGGCCACCTCCGGCAGCCGGGCGCGCAGCGCGGGGCCGTCGTTGTTGCCGTACACGGCGAGGAGCGAGCGGCTGCGGCTCTCCAGCAGGTCGAGGGTGTCGGTGTCGACCCAGTCCCCCGCGTGCACGACGACGTCGGCGCGGGGGATCTCCTCCAGCAGCGGCCCGGGGAGCCGCTTGGCGCGTTTCGGCAGATGGGTGTCGGACATCAGAAGCAGACGCACGGTTCGAGCCTAGACGCCGGGTGCGGTGACGGGCGCGTACACGCCGCCGGGCCGCGCACCCTGGGAATGCGGGCCCGGTGACGGCGACGGGGCGGTGTGGCCCCCCGCGGGGGTCAGTCCTCGCCCCGCACGATGTTCTCCTCGGCCCAGGCGGCCGGGGCGGCCGGCGTGGTGGGCCGGCCGACCGCCGGAAGGCAGGTCCGCAGCGGCTCCTGGCCGCGCAGTCGCCGTGCGCGGGCCCAGCCGGTCTCCGGACGCCGGGTCCGGGGGGTGTCGGTGCTCTTCGTGATCACGTCACATCATCTTCCTTCCACGGTCACCGGCGGGCCGGGTCCCCGGCGCCGGGCCGGTCAAACCCCGCGCTGCGGAAGATGCACGACTCGCTTGAGGACAAGGCCACTTCACGTGTGCGGGCGGGCGACGGCGATGTCGGCGAGGGCGGAGTCCGGGTCGCGCTCCATCGCCACGTCCCCCAACGACAGGACGCCGACGGCGTGTTCGCCGTCGACCACCGGGACGCGGCGCACGGCGTGTTCCCGCATCAGCCGCACCGCGAGGTCCAGCTCGTCGTCGGGCCGTACGGTCACCAGGTCCTCGCTGCACGCGCGGACGACGGTGGTCTCCTCCGGGTCGACGCCCTCGGCGACCGAACGCACCACCAGGTCCCGGTCGGTGACCAGCCCCCGCAGCCGGCCGTCGTCGGTCACCAGCACCGCGCCGAGGTCGTGGTCCCGCATGAGGCGGGCGGCCTGCGCGACGGAGGTCTGCGGTCCTACGGTCACCGGCGCGGCGGTCATGATGTCGCGGACGTACTGGGTCATGGCGTACCCCTTCCCTCGCCTGTCTCGATGTGGCCGACCGGGTACCCGCCGGAGGGCGGTCCCTGCCACCCGTCAGCGCCGTACGGTGAACTCCGCCCAGACCTGTTTGCCGCCGCTGACCGGCAGGGTGCCCCAGGCCGCCGACACCGCCTCGACGAGGAGGATGCCGCGGCCCCCGGTGGCCTCCCAGCCGATGCTGGTGGGCCGCACCGGCGAGCGCGGCGAGGCGTCCGCGACGGCGAGGCGCAGCCGGTCACCGATCAGGGTGAGGTCGAGGCGGACCTTGCCGTCGGTGTGCACCAGGGCGTTGGTGACCAGCTCGGACACGGCGAGCAGCGGTGCGTCGATCTCCTCGGTGACGCCCCAGGAGCGCAGGGTGCGCCGGGTGAAGCGGCGGGCGTGGCCGACCGCCTGCGGGACCCGCCACACGGTCCAGCTCTCCCGCAGCGGGCGGGTGTCCATGCCGTCGTAGCGCATCAGCAGCAGCGCCACGTCGTCGCTGCGGAGCGCCTTGCCGAGCAGGGCGTCCGCGACCGGCCCGAGGTCGGCGGGGTCGGAGGCGGCCACCTGCCGGGCGAACCGCTCCATGCCCGCGTCGATGTCCGAGTCGGGCGTCTCGACCAGGCCGTCCGTGGTGAGCGCGACCAGCGTGCCCGGCTGGAGGCGCAGCGGGCTCATGGGGAAGTCGCACTGCCGCACCACCCCGAGCGGCGGGCCGCCCTCCGCCTCCGCGATCTCGGTGCGCCCGTCCGGGTGGCGCAGCACCGGCGGCAGATGCCCGGCGCGCACGCACCAGGCGGCGCCCGCCTCCATGTCGACGTCGACGTAGGCGCAGGTGGCGAAGAGGTCGGTCTCCAGGTCGACGAGGAGCCGGTTGGCGTGGGAGACCACCACGTCCGGGGGATGTCCCTCGACCGCGTAGGCGCGCAGGGCGGTGCGCATCTGCCCCATGAGGGTGGCGGCGCCGGCGCTGTGGCCCTGCACGTCCCCGATGACGAGGGCGACGTGGTTGTCGGGCAGCGGGATGACGTCGTACCAGTCGCCGCCGAGTTCCAGCCCCGCGGTGCTGGGCAGATAGCGGGCGACGGCGACCGCGCCCGGCAGCCGGGGCAGCCGGCGTGGCAGCAGCTGCCGCTGGAGCATGCCGACCAGCTCGTGCTCGGCGTCGAAGGCGCGGGCCCGGGTCAGGGCCTGCCCGGCCAGGTTGGCGGCGGCGGTGAGCAGGGTGCGCTCGTCCGCGCCGATCTCGTGCGGGGCGTCCCAGCCGACGAGGCAGGCGCCGGCCATGCGGTTGCCGGCGGGCAGCGGCAGCACGGCCAGGCCGCCCGGGCCCACCTCGGCGAGGGCCGGTTCGAGCGGGGAGCCGGCCGGCCATGTCGCGGGGCGGCCCTCGCGCAGCGCCGAGGCCAGCGTCGGCATGGTGCGCACCGGGGCGTCGGGCCACTCGGTGCGCCACTCCGACCGCCACACCTGCGGCCAGGCCTCCGGCTCGGGCGGGTCGAGGACGGTGACGACCAGCCGGTCGCTCTCCAGCTCGGCGAGCGCGATCCGGTCGGCGCGCAGCGGGCGGCGCAGCGCGGCGACCACGGCCTTGCCGACGTCCCGCACGGTGACGGCGGTGGACAGGGCGGCGGCCAGGCGCTGCACCCGGGCCACGTCCGTGACGTCGGCGCGCAGCGAGGAGGCGTCGGCGACGGTGCCGACGAGGCGGGCCGGGTGTCCCTCGCCGCCGTGCTCCAGCCGGCCGCGCAGCCGGAGCCACCGGGGGGATCCGGCGGGCTGGAGCACCCGGAACTCCAGCTCGCGGTCGCCGATGGTCATGTGGTCGGCCTCCACCACGGACATCAGCGAGGGCAGGTCCTCCGGGACGGCGAGGCCCAGCAGCGTCTCCACCCGCCCGTCGAAGTCGTCCGGGTCGAGTCCGAACAGGTCCAGGACGTCGTCGTGCACGCGGAGGCGGCCGGTGTCCATGGCGAGGGTGAAGCCGCCCGGCGGCAGGTCCGCGCCCTCGGCGGTGACGGGCGGCGCGGGGAAGGCGACGGCGTCGGCGACGAGGGCGAGGCACGTCCGGTCGTCGGCGTCGAAGCCGCCGGGCCGCTCGCTCACCGCGAGCAGACAGCCGCCGCCGTCGTGGCGCACGGGCAGGGCGGCGAGGTGGAACTCGCGGCGGGGCGTGCGCCGCGACTGGGACTGGGCGGCCAGGTCCTTCGGGCCGAGCCACACCGCCCGCCCGCGGTGCGCCTCGGCGACCGGGCCGCGGCCGGCCGCGGAGTAGCAGTCGCGCACCCCGCACAGGGTGCGCGGCACCCCGGCGGACTCCGCCAGGCACAGCAGCTCGCCGTCCTCGCCGAGGGTGTAGAAGCCGGCGAAGGCGGCCCCGGCGAAGACCAGGGCCTGCTCCAGGATGCGGCGCAGCCGGTCGGGCGCCTGGGGGTCGGCCGCGAGCGCGCCCAGGGCGCCTTCGGCGCGCAGCGTTCTCGTGCTGCGTCCCGCAGCGCCCTCACCGACCACGTTGGCCATTACAGCGCCAAAGGGACACGGGCGCAGCCCCTGTGCGCGAACGGCGCGCGGCCGGGGCGCGCCGCTGTCCGCACGGGGTGTGCGCCCGGCGCGCGGTTCGGGGCGCCCGCGACTGCGCCGGGTGTGCCTGCCCGCGACGGTGCGTGACCGGGTCCCGCCGGACGTCGCGGGGTCCGCCGGGGCCGGGGCCTGGCGAGCCTCACGGCCGCGGATCGGGGTACGTGCAGGGTGCGGCCCGAGCGAGGAGGTGGTCGGCATGTCCGAGGGACAGGCCTCCGCGCGCACGCGCGCCCCCGTCGGCCGTCCGCTGCTGTCGCTGACGCTCGCGGCGCTGATGGACGAGGTCCACGCCCACTCCGGCGCCGTGTACCTCCTCTCCCCGGACCAGCCCGTCCTGGAGATGGCGGTGATGGCCGGGCTGCCCCGCGCCTTCGCCGCGCCGTGGGAGCGCATCGGGCTGAGCGCGCCGATCCCCGTCTCCGCCGCGGTGCGCGAACGGCGGCTGGTGTGGGTGGCCGGCGAGGAGGAGATGGCGCTCCGCTACCCCCGGATCGCCATGGTCCTCCCCTATCCCTTCGCCCTGGCCGCGCTGCCGGTGGCGACGCCGGCGAAGACGTACGGCGCGGTCTTCGTGACCTGGCCGGGCTCGCACCCGCCGGAGCTGTCCGACTGGGAGCGCGAGCACCTGACCGCGGTCTGCGACCGGCTCGCGGTGCGGCTCGAGCGGGCCGCCGAGCACAGCCTGCCGCTCGCGCCCGAGCCGGACCTGCTGGCCGCGCCGGTGGTGGGCGGGGTGGCCGGGTCGCTGGGCACGGTGGAGGCGGCCCGGATGGTGGCCCGGCTGCCGTACGGGCTGTGCTCGCTCGATCTGCACGGGCGGGTCGCGTTCGCCAACGCCGCCGCGTCCGAACTGCTGGGCGTCGCGTCGGACGGGCTGCTGGACCGGCACCTGTGGGCGGCGGTGCCGTGGCTGAACGACCCGGTGTACGAGGACCGGTACCGGGCGGCGCTGTTCAGCCAGCACGTCACGTCGTTCGTCGCGCTGCGGCCGCCCGACACCTGGCTGTCCTTCCGGCTGTACCCGAGCACCACCGGCCTCAGCATGCGGATCAGCAGGGCGCGCGCGGTGACGGAGATGAACCGTGCGGCTCCCCCGCCGGGTGCGGCCCGGGACCGGCTGGTGACCATCACCCAGGTGCTGGGCCTCGCCGGTGCGCTGACCGAGGCGGTCGGGGTGCAGGACGTGGTGCAGCTGGTCGCGGACGAGATCGTGCCGGCGGTGGGCGGCCAGGGCCTGGTGGTCCTCGGCTCCCGCGCGGGCCGGCTGCGCGTCCTCGGACACCGCGGGTACGCGGACCCGCAGGTCGTCGAGCGGTTCGACGGGCTGCCGCTGTCCGAGCCGACTCCGGGCGGCCAGGTGCTGCGCACCGGCGTGCCCGCCTTCTTCGAGTCGCGGGAGGAACTGGAGCGGCTGTACCCGGCGCTGCAGACACACCCCTCGGAGTTCTCGGCGTGGGCGTACTTGCCGCTGATCGCCTCGGGCCGCCCGGTCGGGACGTGCGTGCTGTCGTACGGGGCGCCGCACCGGTTCGCGACGGAGGAGCGGGCGGTGCTGACCAGTCTGGCGGGGCTGATCGCCCAGGCGCTGGAGCGGGCGATGCTCTACGACGTCAAGCACCGGCTCGCGCACGGGCTCCAGGAGGCCCTGCTGCCGCACACCCTGCCGGCGCTGGACGGGATCGAGGCCGCCGCCCGGTACCTGCCCGCCACCCGGGGCATGGAGATCGGCGGCGACTTCTACGACCTGGTGCCGACGCAGGGGGTGGCCGCGGCGGTGATCGGGGACGTGCAGGGGCACAACGTGACGGCGGCCGGGCTGATGGGGCAGGTGCGCACGGCGGTACACGCCTACACGGCCGTGGGGCAGGCCCCGGACGAGGTGATGCGCAGCACCAACCGGCTGCTGCTGGACCTGGGCGCCGAGCTGTTCGCGAGCTGCCTGTACCTGCGGCTCGACCCTTCGCGGGGGCGGGCCGTGATGTCCCGGGCCGGGCATCCGCCCCCGCTGCTGCGCCGCCCCGACGGCCGGGTGCGGGTGCTGGACCTGGCGGGCGGGCCGCTGCTGGGCATCGACGGCGCGGCGGCCTACCCGTCGACGGAGGTGGCGCTGCCGCCCGGATCGCTGCTGGTGCTGTACACCGACGGTCTGGTGGAGTCGCCGGGCGTCGACTTCGAGGACGCGCTCGCCGAGCTGTGCCGGCGGCTGGGCGAGCTGGGGGATCTGCCGCTGGACGACCTCGCGGACGCGCTGGTCCGCCACGGCCCGCACGCGGCGGACCGGCTGGACGACACGGCGGTGCTGTTGCTCAAAGCTGCGCGCTGAGGGGGACGGGCACCGGGGTGCGGGGGTCTGTCGCACCCCGGGTGCGGCCGGCACGCGGCCGCTCGCGCAGTTCCCCGCGCCCCTTAAGGGCGCTCCGCGCCCGGACGGCCACCGAGGTGCCGGGGACTGTTGCACGCCGGGTGCAGGCCGTACGGGGCCGGGCGCGCAGTTCCCCGCGCCCCTGAGGCGCCTGCCGCCTGCGGGCAGTCGTGCCTCCCCCAGTGCCTTGAGGGCCTGGGAGGTACCCCCAGGGCGATGGGGGTACCTCCCGCTCGAGCGAAGCCGAGAGTGGGGGAGGGTGGGTGCAGGCGGCACCCCTCCAGCGGGCCCGCGCCCCACTCCCGTACGGCCACCGAGGTGCCGGGGACTGTTGCACGCCGGGTGCAGGCACCTCGTGGCTGGGCGCGCAGTTCCCCGCGCCCCTGAAGGGCGCTCCGCGCCCGGACGGCCACCGAGGTGCCGATGACTGTCGCACGCCGGGTGCAGGCCGTACGGGGCCGGGCGCGCAGTTCCCCGCGCCCCTTGAGGCGCCTGCCGTGGACGGGCGGTGTTCCTGACCCGCGCAGGGTCAGTGCGTCCGGGTCAGTCCCGAGTGGCGGTCGGAGCCCATGTCCGACTGTTCCTGGACGCCCTGGTCGCCACCCGCACCGTCCTGCTCGGCCCCGGCGTCCTGGCCGTCGGCCTGATCACCGGCGGCCGCGCCGCCACCGTCACCCAGCGTCGCACCGACCGCCTCCAACGCCGTGGTGACAGGCTGGAAGAACGTCTCGCCGCCCACCGTGCAGTCGCCGCTGCCGCCGGAGGTCAGGCCGATGGCCAGACCGTCCTGGGTGAACAGCGAGCCCCCGCTGTCGCCGGGCTCGGCGCACACGTCGGTCTGGATGAGTCCGGTGACCGTGCCCTCGGGGTAGTTCACCGTGGCGTCGAGGCCGAGCACCTGCCCGTCGGCGAGGCCGGTGGTGCTGCCCATGCGGAACACCTGCTGGCCGACGGTGGCCTCCGCGGCCTGGACGATCGGGACGGTCTGCCCGCCGACGTTCACCTCGCTCGGGGCTTCGGTGGCCGGGTCGTCGTACCTGACGAGCGCGAAGTCGCCGTCGCCGGGGAACAGCGCCTGGTCGACCGTGGCGATCGGCTCGCCGCCCTGCTGGTCGGACCACGCGTCGCCGGCGGCGGCGCAGTGTCCGGCGGTGAGGAACGCCGGGCTGCCGTCGCCCGCGGTGACGTTGAAGCCGAGCGAACAGCGGGCGCCGCCCGCGAAGATGGCGTCGCCGCCGGACACGAAGGTGCGGAAGGTGCCCTCGGACTTCTTGAGGGTGGCCATGCCGGAGCCGAGGCTCTCGACGGTGGACTCCAGCCGGTCCCACTTGTCGCCGGTGACCGTGCTGTCCGCGGTGACGAGGATCTTGTTGGTGCGCGGGTCGACCGCCCAGGACGTGCCGGGGATGGTCGCCTCCGACTTCAACGTGCCCGCACCGGCCTGGAGTTCGGCCATGCTGTTGTCGACCTCGCGCACCTCCGCGCCCGCGCTGCGGACCTTCAGGGCCATGTCGCCCTCGCCGCGCACCACGTTGACGACGAGCCGCTTGTCCTCGCCGTCGTACCAGGCGCCCGCGTAGGCGTCACCGAGCGTGCCGGCGAGCCGGGCGGCGAGGTCGGAGGCGTCGCCCGCCTTCAGGGTCCTGGGCGCTGCCGCGGCGTCGTCCGGCGCGCCGTCCTGGGAGGCGTTGGCGCTGGGGAGCAGGATCGCGGCGGCGCCGAGGGCCACCACACCGCCCACCGCTATCGCGGCCTTGCGCTTCGGGATTCGCTTGTGACTCAAACTTCTCGACCTCCTGTGGGGGACCGGAGTCGTGCCGCCGTCCGGCGGCGGCTGTTCGGGGCGCCTGGACGGTCGTTGGTACGCAAGGGAGTTGAGGAGTGTTCAACGCGGTCCGCGGTGCTCACCGTGCGCCACGGAACACACACGCTCCGTGCCCGGCCCCGGCCCGAATCCCGGCTTCGGCGAATCTGCACAGCGACTGCCCAACCCGGTCACCTGACCCGCCGTCCGTTCACAGGGCGCCCATCCGGGACACGCCTTTGCGGCCGGTGTGTCGGATTCCGGCCAGGGGGGCGCAAGTGGCCGGATGCGTCGATGCGGTGGCCCATGTGAAGAACTCGCCCCCGAGCCGTGCCCTCGTCTGCACGCTTGGGGGCCTTGTGGACGCAAGTTGCCTGGTGAGGCGGGTGAGGGATTGGAAGCGGCCGGTGGCCGCGTGCTTTGATCCATCGCACCGCAAGGCCGTTCCGGGCTCCCGGCGACGGGCGCTCGGAGCGCCCGCGGTCGCGGCCTTCATCTGTCCCCAGAGGGGGGCCGCTCCCCCCTTGTGAAAGTCCATACGAAGGGAAGTTCCATCATGAACTCCACCCCCCAGGTCGAGACCGTCGAGATCTCCGACACCGAGCTCGACGCCGTCTCCGGCGGTCTGTCCGTGAACGCCGTGAACACCCTCACCGGTGCCCTGGACAGCATCGCCCCGGTTTCCGGCCTGGTCGACACGGCCGTCGGCACCGTCGAGGGTGTCACCGGCCTGAACACGGCCCCGGTCACCAACCTGGTCGCCGGTCTCTGATCGCGCCCTTGTTCCGCCGAGTCCCGGAGCCGTTCCCCGGCTCCGGGACTCTGTGGTGCGTCCACAGCCCCACCCGGTCCGCGGGCCCCGCGGACCGAGGCGTCCCTTCCGTCACGTCGCACAGTTCACCCAGGTGAGGGAAGACCCGTGCAATTCCGTCAACAGGCCCTCGCCAAGCTCCAGTCGCCGGAGGAACTCGACCTGCCGGTGCGTTTCGCCCGCCCGCAGGGCTGGCTGGTGCTGTCCGTCACCGTGATCGCGATGGCCGCCGCGTCCGTCTGGGCGCTGACCGGCTCGGTCACCTCCACGGTCCAGGCGCCCGCCGTCCTCACGTACGGGCAGGGCAGTTACATCCTGCAGAGTCCCGTCGCCGGTCAGGTCGTCGCCGTGCTCGCGCGCGAGGGCGAGCGGCTGCCGGCGAACTCCCCCGTGCTCAAGGTGCGTACACCGGACGGCGACGAGACCGTGCGCACCCTTCAGGCGGGCCGGGTCACCGCGCTCGCCGCGAGCGCCGGGCAGATCATCTCGACCGGCGCGGACGTCGCCGCGGTGGAGAAGGTGCGCGGCGCCGGCTCCCCCTTGTACGCGACGGTGTACGTCCCCGCGCAGAAGGCCGCCGGCATTCCCGCGCACGCCCTCGTCGACCTGACGGTGCAGTCGGTGCCGAGCCAGGAGTACGGCGTGCTGCGCGGCGAGGTGACGGAGGTGGACCGCTCCGCCCAGTCCCCGCGGCAGATCGCCGCGTTCCTCGGCGACACCCAGCTGGGCGAGGAGTTCACCCGGGACGGCAGGCCGGTGGCGGTCACCGTGAAGCTGAAGCGCTCCGACAGCACGGAGAGCGGCTACGCGTGGTCCTCGGCCCAGGGCCCGCCGTTCGAGCTGACGTCGATGACCCTGGCCGACGGTTCGATCCGGCTGGCCGACCGGCGTCCCGTGGATTGGCTGCTGCCGTGAGCACCGCACAGGAGACCCGCGGCAGACGCCGTGCCGCCCCGCCCCGCCGCAAGGTGCCCAGGTCCCGCGCGAAGACGGTCCGTACGCCCACCGTGCTCCAGATGGAGGCCGTGGAGTGCGGCGCCGCCTCGCTCGCGATGGTGCTGGGCCACCACGGCCGTCATGTGCCGCTGGAGGAGCTGCGCATCGCGTGCGGCGTCTCACGGGACGGCTCGCGCGCAAGCAACCTGCTGAAGGCGGCCCGCAGTTACGGGCTGACCGCCAAGGGCATGCAGATGGACCTGGCCGCCCTCGCCGAGGTGACGGCGCCGGCCATCCTGTTCTGGGAGTTCAACCACTACGTCGTCTACGACGGCATGGGCCGCCGCTTCGGCCGCCGCGGGGTGTACGTCAACGACCCGGCGAAGGGCCGCCGGTTCGTGCCGCTGGAGGAGTTCGACGGCAGCTTCACCGGCGTGGTGCTGGTGATGGAGCCCGGCGAGGACTTCACCCGCGGCGGCCGCAGGCCGGGCGTGCTGGGCGCGATGCCGGCCCGGCTGCGCGGCACCGCGGGCACCATGCCCGCCGTGGTGCTGACCAGTCTGCTGCTGGTCGCGGTGGGCGCGGCGGTGCCGGGCCTCAGCCGCACCTTCATCGACGAGTTCCTGATCGGGCAGCGGACGTCGATGCTGGACGTGCTGTTCGCGTCGATGGGCGCCTGTGTGCTGCTGACACTGCTGCTGACGTGGCTCCAGCAGGCGAACCTGCTGCGCGGCCGGCTGATCTCGTCCACGCTGTCCAGCGCGCGGTTCCTGCGCCATCTGCTGCGGCTGCCGGTGACGTTCTTCTCCCAGCGCAGCCCCGCCGACCTGGTGCAGCGGCTCCAGTCCAACGACGCGGTGGCCGAGACACTGGCCCGCGACCTGTCGGCGGCGGGCGTCGACGCCGTGGTGGTGGTGCTGTACGCGGTGCTGCTCTACACGTACGACCCGCAGCTCACGTTCGTCGGGATCGGGGTGGCGCTGCTGAACATCCTGGCGATGCGGATCGTGATCCGGCTGCGCGCGACCCGCACGGCGAAGCTGCGCGCGGACACGGCGCGGCTCACCAACACCGCGTACACGGGGCTCCAGCTGATCGAGACGCTGAAGGCGACCGGCGGTGAGGACGGCTACTTCCGCAAGTGGGCGGGGCAGCACGCCACCACGCTGGAGGAGCAGCAGCGGCTCGGGGTGCCGAGCGCGTGGCTCGGCGTCGTCGCGCCGACGCTGGCCACGCTCAACAGCGCGCTGATCCTGTGGATCGGCGGCATGCGGGCGGTGGAGGGGCACATCTCGGTCGGTCTGCTGGTCGCCTTCCAGGCGCTGGTCGCCCGGTTCACCGCGCCGCTGACCCGGCTGAACGGGGTGGCGGGCCGCATCCAGGACTTCGCCGCCGACGTGGCCCGGCTGAAGGACGTCGAGAACTTCCGGGCGGACCCGCTGTACGGCCGTCCGGGCGCCGGCGAGTCGACCCGGCGGCTGCACGGCCATGTGGAGCTGCAGAACCTCACCTTCGGCTACAACCCGCTGGACAAGCCGCTGCTGACCGGCTTCGACCTGACGGTGGGTCCGGGCCGGCAGGTGGCGCTGGTGGGTGGCTCGGGCAGCGGCAAGTCGACCGTGTCGCGGCTGATCTCGGGGCTCTACACCCCGTGGGAGGGCGTGATCCGGATCGACGGGCAGCGCATCGAGGACATCCCGCGCGGGGCGCTGGCCGCGTCCGTGTCGTTCGTCGACCAGGACGTGTTCCTGTTCGAGGGGACGGTGCGGGACAACGTGGCGCTGTGGGACCCGTCGATCCCGGACGAGGCCGTGGTCGAGGCGCTGAAGGACGCGGCGCTGTACGAGGTGATCGTGCGCCGTCCTGGCGGCATCCACAGTCCGGTCGAGCAGGACGGCCGGAACTTCTCCGGCGGTCAGCGCCAGCGTCTGGAGATCGCGCGGGCGCTGGTGCGCCGGCCGAGCATCCTGGTGCTCGACGAGGTGACCAGCGCGCTGGACGCCGAGACGGAGCTGGTGGTGATGGACAACCTGCGCCGCCGCGGCTGCGCGTGCGTGGTGATCGCGCACCGGCTGTCCACGGTCCGCGACAGCGACGAGATCGTCGTCCTGGACCAGGGCACGGTCGTGGAGCGCGGACGGCACGAGGAGCTGGTGGCGCGGGGCGGGGCGTACGCGGCGCTGGTCAGGGAGCGATGAAATGACTGCCGTGCAGGAGGGGCAGGGCGGCGACGTCGTCCTGGGCGCGCTCGGCGCGCTGGGCACCCCGATCGACTGCTCCGGGTTCGGGAAGCTGGACCTGGACGGGCCGCAGGTGCTGTGGCTGATCGCGTCCGGGGCCGTGGACCTGTTCGCGGTGGACGCGGAGCAGCAGGGGCACTGGCACCACCTGGGCCGTCTCGAGGCGGGTTCGCTGGTGCTCGGCCCGGTGGCCGGTCCGGCGCACACGCTGGTGGCGCGGCCGCTGCGGGACTGCGTGGTGCACCGCATCGCGCTGCGCGAGCTGTACCAGGAGGCCCACACCCAGACCTGGTCGTACGACGAGTACGGCAACCCGCAGTACGTGCCGCCGACGACGAGTCCGCTGGAGTACGCGCTCGCGCTGGGCGTGGGCCGGAGCCTCGCGGTGCTGTTCCAGGCGCCGATGGCGACGGAGCGGGCGGCGGCGCCCGCCGACGACGACGTGTTCTGGATGCAGGTGCCGCCGGGCAGCGTGCAGTACGGCTCCCTGTACGGCGCGGAGGCCGCGGCCGACCTGCTGATGGACCCGGCGCTGTGGCAGACCATGGTCGACCAGCAGTACCGGCTGATGACCACGCTCGACCGGTGGATCGAGCAGCTGGAGGAGACGCACGAGACGCGTACCGCGCAGGGCATCGCGGCCGGTGAGGCGGTGCGGGCGCAGGCGGACCGGACGCTGCTCGCGTCGATCGGGAAGAGGTCGGACCGGCGCACGACGGCCGCGGACGCGGACGCCACGTACGCGGCTTGCGAGCTGGTGGCGCGGGCGGCCGGGATCTCCCTGGCCCCGCCCGCGCAGTCCGGGACCGGGGCCGACCGGCTGGACCCGGTGGAGCAGGTGGCGCTGGCCTCGCGGCTGCGTACCCGGGTGGTGCGGCTGGAGGGCCGGTGGTGGCGCGACGACGTGGGTCCGCTGGTGGGCCGTCGCGCGCTGTCGGGGGCGCCGGTGGCGCTGCTGTGGCGGCGCGGCGGCTATGTGGCCGTGCATCCGTCGACCGGCCGGGAGACCCCGGTGGAGAAGGCGAACGCCGAGGAGTTCGAGCCGCGTGCGGTGATGTTCTACCGCCCGCTGCCCGAGCGGGGGCTGAGCCCGCTGCGGCTGGTGCGGTTCTGCATGGGCGGCACCCGCGGCGATCTGACGGGGCTGGTGCTGAGCGGTCTGGTGACGGTGGTGCTGGGGGCGCTGGTGCCTCTGGCGACGGGCCGGGTGCTCGGCGAGTACGTGCCGAAGGCGCAGACGGACCTGATCGTGCAGGTGTGTCTGGCGGTGATCCTGAGCAGTGTGGTCGCGGCCGCGTTCATGCTGTTGCAGAACCTCACGCTGCTGCGGCTCGAGGGCCGGGTGGAGGCCACGCTCCAGCCGGCCGTGTGGGACAGGCTGCTGAGGCTGCCGACCCGGTTCTTCACGGAGCGGTCCACGGGTGAGCTGGCGAGCGCGGCGATGGGCATCAGCGCGATCCGCCGGATGCTGGCCGGGGTGGGCCCCACGGTGACCCAGTCGGTGACGGTGGGGGCGGTGAACCTGGCGCTGCTGCTGTGGTTCAGCGTGCCGATGGCGCTGGCCGCGATGGGCATGCTGGTGGTGATCGCGGGCGTGTTCCTGGGGCTGGGGCTGTGGCAGGTGCGCTGGCAGCGGCGGCTGGTGGTGCTCACCAACAAGCTGAACAACCAGGCGTTCCAGACGCTGCGCGGACTGCCGAAGCTGCGGGTGGCGGCGGCGGAGAACTACGCGTACGCGGCGTGGGCGTCGCAGTTCGCGCGCAGCCGGGAGCTCCAGCAGAAGGCCGGGCGGATCAAGAACCTGACGGCGGTGCTGGGCGCGGTCTATCTGCCGCTGTGCACGCTGGGGATGTTCATGCTGCTGGCGGGCCCGGCGCGCGGGTCGATGACGGCGGCGGAGTTCCTCACCTTCAACACGTCGGTGACGATGGTGCTGACCTCGGTCACGCAGCTGACCGGCTCGTTCGTCTCGGCGGTCGCCGCACTGCCGCTGTTCGAACAGATCAAGCCGGTGCTGGACGCGACGCCCGAGGTCCGCGTGGCGAGCACCCGTCCGGGGCCGCTGACCGGCGCGATCGAGGCGCGGCGGGTGTCCTTCCGCTACACCGACGACGGCCCGCTGGTGCTGGACGACGTGTCCTTCGAGGCGCGGCCGGGCGAGTTCGTGGCGGTCGTCGGCCCGAGCGGCTGCGGCAAGTCGACGCTGCTGCGGCTGCTGATCGGCTTCGACCGCCCGCTGTCCGGCAGCGTGCTGTACGACGGCCAGGACCTGGCCGCGCTCGACCGGTCGGCGGTGCGGCGGCAGTGCGGTGTGGTGCTCCAGCACGCGCAGCCGTTCACCGGGTCGATCATGGACGTGATCTGCGGGAGCGAGCCGTACACGCCGGAGGAGGCGATGGCGGCGGCGGAGATGGCGGGTCTGGCGGAGGACATCCGCCGGATGCCGATGGGGCTGCACACCATCGTCTCCGGCAGCGGCGCGGTCTCCGGTGGTCAGCGGCAGCGGCTGATGATCGCCCAGGCGCTGATCCGCCGGCCCCGGATCCTCTTCTTCGACGAGGCGACCAGCGCCCTGGACAACGAGACGCAGCGCACGGTCATCGAGAGCACCAAGGCGCTGCGGGCGACCCGCATCGTCATCGCCCACCGTCTGTCGACGGTGCTGGACGCGGACCGGGTGGTGGTGATGGAGGCCGGCAAGGTGGTCCAGCAGGGCACCCCCGCTGAGCTGCTCGCCGACACGCGGGGGCGGCTGCACGAGCTGGTGCGGCGGCAGCTGGCCTGAGCGGCCGGCTGTCAGTCGTCCGTGCCCGGGTACGGCGCCCCTGAGGGCACCCCGGCCGCGACGTAGGCCTCGTACAGCTCCCGGGCGGGCGCGTCCGGGCCGGCGTGCGGCCCTTCGAAGCGCTCGCCGCGCGCCCACGCGTCCAGCGCGGAGAGGCACACGTCCCAGCCGGCGCTGTTGCGGGCGGCGGTGTTCTCGGCGCCCAGCACGTTGGTGAGGGTGAAGCGGGTGCGCTTCTCCCCCAGCTCCTCCAGGTCGAAGTGGATCTCGTCCTCCTCCCAGGTGAAGGACAGGTGGCGGGGCGGGTCGACGGCGACGACCCGGCCGGTGGAGTCCTCCAGGGCGGGGTCGCCGCTGAAGACGACGGCGCCGCCGGGACGCAGGTCGATCTCCGCGCGCGAGGGGAACCAGTGGACGAGTTCGTCGGCATCGGTGACGAACCTCCAGACCCGGTCGACGGGGTGGTCGTACTCGCGGACGAAGCGGACGGCGGGGCGGCCGTCGTCCAGGGTGAGGAAGGTGCCGGTGAGCTCGGCGGCCATGGCGATCAGTCCTTCGGGGTCGTCGGTTCGGTGGTGTCCGGCCGGGCGTCCAGGCGGCGGCCCAGCGCGTCGAGGCTCTCGCCCCACAGCTTCCGGTACGGCGCCAGCCAGTCGTCGAGGGCGGCGAGCGGGGCGGGGTCGAGGGTGTGCACGCGACGCTGCGCCTCCTGGCGGACCCGGACCAGGCCGGCCTCGCGCAGCACCTTGAGGTGCTTGGAGGCGCTGGGCTGGCTCAGTTCGCATTCCTGCGCTATTTCGCCCACGGTGTGGGGGCCGGTGCGCAGCAGCGCGATGACGGCCCGCCGGTGCGGGTCGGCGAGGGCAGCCCAGAGGGCGGGGTCGGGCATGGCTCCAATATTCCTCGGCAGTTATATTCCAATCAAGGACTATAAAGGGCCCGCGCCCCACCCCGTACGGCCACTGGGGTGCCGGGGACTGTTGCACGCCGGGTGCAGGCCGCACGGGGCCGGTCGCGCAGTTCCCCGCGCCCCTTAGGGCGCCGCCGCTTGCGGGCAGTCGTGCCTCCCCCAGTGCCTTGAGGGCCTGGGAGGTACCCCCAAGGCGATGGGGGTACCTCCCGCTCGAGCGAAGCCGAGAGTGGGGGAGGGTGGGCGCAGGCGGCACCCCTCCAGCGGGCCCGCGCCCCACCCCGTGCGGCCACCGGGGTACCGGGGACTCTTGCCCGCCGGGTACGGAGTTCCCCGCGCCCCCGGAGGGGCACGGCCGTGGCGTGTATCCGCCCCTCCGTATGGGCCGCCCGTTGGACAGGGCGGGAAGTGGGTACCCACGGGCCATGCGGACCAGCGTGGTGGATGTCGGGTCGAAGACCGTCAGGCTCGTCGTGTCGGACACGGAGGGCGGCGCCCCCCTGCCCGTGAACACCGCCAAGTGGCGGCTGCGCCTGTCCGAGCAGGTCACCCCCGGCGGCCCGGTCCCGGAGCGCGCCGTGGAGGACCTGGTGGACGCCGTCGCGGCGGCGGACCGGGCCGCCGCGCGCTGGGGCGCCGCCGGTCCCCTCGCGTTCGCCACGGCCGTGGTGCGCGGCGCGCCGAACCGGCACGAGGTGCTGCGCACCGTCCGGGAGCGCACCGGCGTCGAACTGTGCACCCTCCCCGGCGAGGTCGAGGCGGAGCTCACCTTCCTCGCCGCTCGCCGCTGGATGGGCTGGCGCTGCGGTCCGCTGGCCGTGCTGGACATCGGCGGCGGCTCCCTGGAGGTCGCCTTCGGGCGCGGCCGGCTGCCCGACTTCGCCGCCTCGCTGCCGCTGGGCGCGGCCCGGCTGACGCACGAGTACTTCGAGGACGAGGACCCGCCCGCGCCCGACCGGGTACGCGCGCTGCGCCGGCGGGTCCGTCACCAGCTGCGCGACGCCGCGGCCCGGATCCGCTGGGAGGGCCCGCGCACGGCGGTCGCCACCTCCCGTACCTTCCAGCAGCTGGGCCGGCTGTGCGGGGCCGCGCCCGGACGGCACGGCCCGTTCGAGGAGCGGGTGCTGTCCGCCGCCGACCTGCGCGGGGCGGTGGACCGGCTGGCCGCCCTGCCCGCAGCCGAACGCGCCCGGCTGCCCGGCATCTCCGCGCCCCGCGCGACGCAGAGCCTGGCGGGCGCGGTGGTGGCGCACACCGCGATGAAGCTGACCGGCCTTGCGACGGTGACGATCTGCCCCTGGGCGCTGCGCGAGGGGGTGCTGCTGCGCCATGTGGAGGACGGCCCGGCCTGGTGGGCGGAGATCGCCCGGCGCAGCGAGAAGGAGTCGGACGGCGCCGAACCGGTGCCGCTGCACATCGCCGCCGCCCGGCACTGACCGGACGACCACGGTCGGCACGAACACGACCGGCACGACCGACCGACCGGCACGACCTGAGGAGATCCCCTTGTCCGAGCACGACGAGCACGACCAGCACCACGACACCCCGAAGCAGTCCGAGTCGGCCCTCGAGGAGGTGCTGCGCGAGGTCGAGGAGGCCGAGCGGCGCACCCAGGAGACCGAGGAGGACCGCCGCCACCACGGCGAGGCGGGAGACGCGACCACCACCAACACGCGGGCGCAGGAGGAGGCGGAGGGCGAGTAGCCGCGCGCCCTCATCACTCCCACGGCACTGCCACGGCTACTTCGGCGGCGCCCCGAGGGGCCGGGCGGCGAGGGCGCGGGCGACGCCCAGCAGGTTGGCGGCCATCGCGCGGCCCGTGCTGCGCGACCAGTCGTGACCGCTGCCGCCCTCCAGGAAGCTCGGTCCCGGCCCCGGACCCTGGTTCCAGTAGGTCCACGCCTGGCCGGGGATGGTGTAGCCGATGTCCTGGAGCCCGCCGGTGATCTCGCTGATCACATGGTGGGCCCCGTCCTCGTTGCCGGTGACGACGACGCCGGCGACCCGGTTGTAGGCGACCGGGCGTCCGTCGTCGTCGGTCTCGGACATCAGCCCCTCCATGCGCTCCAGGACGCGCTTGGCCACCGACGACGGCTGGCCCAGCCAGGTCGGGGAGGCGATGACGAGGATCTCGGCCGCGAGCAGCTTTTCGTGCACCCCGGGCCAGTCGTCGCCCTCGTGCACGGCCTCGCTGACCACGCCGGGGGCGATGTCCAGGTCCACGGCGCGGACGACGTCGACCTCGACGCCCTCCCGCTCCAGCTGCTCGGTGACGGTCCGGAACAGCGCCTCGGTGTTGGAGGGTTTCGGGGACTTCTTGAGCGTGCAGTTGATCACCAGTGCCTTCATGAGGTCATGGGGTACCCGGTACGCCCGCCCCTGCCACGCCACCGGGCGTTTCCATGCTCCGTCCGGGTACCCGGGGACCATGGACGACCCCCGAGACGAACCTCTGCTGCCCGCGCCGCGCGGGCCGCTCAGCCGTGCCGTGACCAGGTATCTGCGAGGCGCCGGCGCGCTGCCCTCCGACGCGGAGGTCGCCGCCGCCCCGGTGTACGGCGAGGACCTTCAGCTCGCCCTCTACCTCTGCTACGAACTGCACTACCGCGGCTTCGCGGACGTGGCGCCCACCCTGGAGTGGGACCCGGACCTGCTGCGGACCCGGGCCGCCATGGAGCGGCGCTTCCTCGCCGCGCTCCGCGAGGACGCCCCGCGGTACGACAGCGTCGACGACGCGCTCGCCGGGATCCTGGTCGAGCCGGTGGACGGCACCGGCGTCAGCCACTTCCTGCGGGACCGGGGCGAGCTGTGGCAGTTGCGCGAGTACGCGGCGCTGCGCTCCCTCTACCACCTGAAGGAGGCCGACCCGCACGCCTGGGTGCTGCCGCGGCTGCGCGGCCGGGCCAAGGCGGCGATGGCGGCCGTGGAGTTCGACGAGTTCGGCGGCGGGCGGGCCGACCGGGTGCACGCCCGGCTGTGGGCGGACCTGATGACGGACCTCGGGCTGGACACCACCTACGGCCGCCATCTGGACGCGGCACCCGCGGAGGTGCTGGTCACGGTGAACCTGATGTCGCTGTTCGGGCTGCACCGCACGCTGCGGGGCGCCCTGGTGGGGCATTTCGCGACGGTCGAGATCACGTCCTCGCCGGGGTCCCGGAGGCTCGCCGAGGCCATGCGCCGCACGGGCGCGGGACCCGCCGCCGAGCACTTCTACGACGAGCACGTGGAGGCGGACGCGGTGCACGAGCAGGTGGTCCGCAAGGACGTGATCGGCGGTCTGCTGGAGGACGAGCCGGCTCTCGCGCCGGACGTCGCGTTCGGCGTGGCGGCCACCGTGTTCACGGAGGACCTGCTCGGCGACCGGCTGCTGGCCGCCTGGAGCGAGGGCCGCTCCGCGCTGCGTACTCCCCTGCCGCAGGAGGCGACCCATGTCTCTTGACCAACGGGGTACTCGGCCGCCTGTGAACAGTCTGGCACCTCCGGGCGTGTACGCCCCTCAAGAGGACACCGCGCTGCTGTCCGCGGCCCTGGCCGACGAGCCGCTGGCGCCGGGCGCGGCCGTCCTCGACGTCGGCACCGGTTCCGGTGCCCTGGCCCTGGCGGCCGCCCGGCGCGGCGCCCGGGTGACCGCGGTCGACGTGTCGCGGCGGGCCGTGTGCGCGGCCCGGCTGAACGCCCTGCGGGCCGGTCTCCCCGTCCGGGTCCTGCGCGGCAACCTGTTCGAACCGGTGCGGGGACGGTCGTTCGACCTGGTCCTCGCCAACCCGCCGTACGTGCCGGCTCCTGGCGCGCACCGGCCGCCTCGCGGGGCGGCCCGCGCGTGGGACGCGGGCGGTGACGGGCGGCTCGTGCTCGACCGGATCTGCCACGAGGCGCCGGGGATGCTGCGGCCCGGCGGGGTGCTGCTGCTGGTGCAGTCGGCGCTCAGCGATCCCGGGCGGACCGTGGACTGTCTGCGGTCGGCGGGGCTGAAGGCGGCGGTCACGCAGCGCCGGCGGATCGCCTTCGGGCCGGTGCTGAGGACCCGGGTGGAGTGGCTGCGGGAGCGTGGGCTGCTGTCCCCGGACGAGAGCGAGGAAGAGCTGGTGGTGATCCGTGCCGAACGGCCCGTCTGATCCCGTGCGTTCCGCGTCAGGCGCACCTCAGGCCGCGTCCGGCGACGTGCGCCGGGTCAGTCTCCGGCGCAAGGGGCCCATGCTGGTGGAGGGTCCGGTGGAGGTGGAACTGGAGGACGGCACGGTGGTGTCCTCCGACCGCTTCCGCGTTGCCCTGTGCACCTGCCGGCGCAGCCGGCGCTATCCGTGGTGCGACACCAGTCACCGCGACCGCGCCTGACCGTCCGGCAGGACGTCAGGCGCGGTGGGTGAACGTTCGGAGGCCGGCGGGCGGCCCCACTCCGCCCGCCGGCCTCCCATGGGATCGCACTGTCCGCGCGGTGCCCCGTACTCCCCAGTCCGCGGGCCGCCACGCGGTCACGGGAACGTGCGATCCCGGTCCTAGAAGGCGAGGACGCTCGAGCCGTGCGCGTTCATCTCGCACTCGTTGGAGAAGACGCGCTCGTAGGAGACCCGCTCGCCCTGCCAGACGCCGTCCACGGTGAGCAGCACCGGGTCGTAGATCATCGGGCACATGACGCCCTCGCTCCGGGTCAGCGCATCGAGGTCGCCGCCCACGGCGGCCAGGTCCGCGCAGGCGGAGTCCGCGGCCGGGTGGGTGCCCGAGGGCCCCGGTGCACAGGTCAGGGTGACCGCGCGCTCCGGGGTGACGGTCGCCGCGCTGACGCCCTTGCCGACGGTGAGCACCAGGGCAGAGGGGGCGTAGAGCGCGGACGGGGCATCTCCCGGGGCGGCGAGCGCGGCCCCGGAGAGGGGGGCGCAGACGGCGGTGGCCGTGAGACCGAGGGTGATGGCCCAGCGCGCGGTGTTCCGCATTGTGTGCATCCTTCCGCTTCGTTTCTTCCGGTTGCCGGCCCGTGCTCGGTGGTGCCGAACCGGCGTGCCGGAGTCTGCCGAGTCCCCGGCGGAAACTCACCTCGACCCCATGCATTTCAGTAACATTGCGTATTGAATCAGTGGCGCGAAGTGACCAAACGGACGCGCGTCGACCCGGTAAACAGGCGGCACGCGCGGAAGCGAAGTGGCCAGATGGCCGAATAACCGCCGCCCGTTAATCGGCCTGAAACATTCCGATTCCGTCGTGCGCAGGGCGAATAGAAACCCCTTGCGGTCATGAAAGGGACGCTTCGCGGTCATCTCCGAACACCCCGCGCGTCCCCCGGGGCGGAGGGAACGTCCTGTCACCGGACGCTGGACGGGACCGGCGCATACCGGCCAGTATGCGTCGGGGCCGCGAGGGCGCCCCGAGGCACCGACGAGGCATCACGAGACAGGGCGGGACGGATGGCGAAGCACTGGGCCGACTTCCAGTACGAGATCTACCTGAACGGGATGACGGGTGCCGTGCCGCGGCTGCCGACCGACCTGACCCGGCTGGAGGAGCTGACCGAGCGGCGCCTGGGCCCCGGCCCGGTCGGGTACGTCGCCGGCAGCGCGGGCGACAGCAGCACCGCGCGCGCCAACCGGGCCGCCCTGGACCGCCGCCGGATCGTGCCGCGGATGCTGCGGGACGTCCACGAGCGCGACCTGTCGGTGGAGGTGCTGGGCCGCCCGCTGCCGGCGCCGCTCGCCCTCGCGCCGGTCGGGGTGCTGTCGATCATGCATCCGGACGCCGAGCCGGCGGCCGCGCGCGCCGCGGCCGCGCAGGGCGTGCCGTTCGTGCTGTCGTCCGCGTCCAGCACGCCGATGGAACAGGTCGCCGAGGCGATGGGGAACGCGGAGCGCTGGTTCCAGCTGTACTGGCCGAAGGACGTGGAGGTCGCGCGGTCCTTCCTCGGCCGGGCGAAGGCGGCCGGGTACACCGCGCTGGTCGTCACCCTGGACACGCCGCTGCTGTCCTGGCGTCCGCGCGACCTCGACCAGGCGTACCTGCCGTTCCTGCACGGCGTGGGCACCGCCAATTACTTCACCGACCCGGCGTTCCAGGCAGGCCTCGCCAGGCCGGTGCACGAGGACCCGAACGCGGCGGTGATGCACTTCGTCGGCATGTTCGCCGACCCGGCGAAGACCTGGCCGGATCTGGCGTTCCTGCGGGAGAACTGGGACGGCCCGATCGTCCTGAAGGGCGTGTGCCACCCCGACGACGCGCGGCTCGCGGCCGACGCGGGCATGGACGGCGTGGTGGTGTCCAACCACGGCGGCCGGCAGGTGGCGGGCGCGGTCGCCGCGGCCGACGCGCTGCCCGGTGTGGTGCGGGCCGTCGGCGACCGGCTCACGGTGCTGTTCGACAGCGGGGTGCGCACCGGTGACGACGTCTTCAAGGCGCTCGCGCTGGGCGCCCGCGCGGTGCTGGTGGGCCGTCCGTACGTGTACGGGCTGGGCCTGGACGGGCAGGCGGGCGTGGAGCACGTGATCCGCTGTCTGCTCGCCGAACTGGACCTGACCCTCGCCCTGTCGGGCCACGCGGGGCCGGGCACGGTGGGGCCCGGCGACCTCACGGAGGCGGCGGTCTGACCCGCGTCCGGGGCGGCCCCGTGGCCGCCCCGGAGGCGCGCGGCTCAGCTCACCGGCGCGGCGACGCCGGCGTACCGGGCGGAGGGGGCCGTCGGGCCGGTGACGGAGAGGGACTCGCTGGACGCGTCGGTCGAGCGGACCGGTTCGGCGGCCCAGCGCTGCTCCACGGTACGGTCGCGCACCTTGACGACGATGTCGGCGTTCGCGTCAGGGGTGGACGGGGCGAGCGCCATCTGCACGTCCCAGCGCGGCACCAGCTCGCCCTGCACCGTGAGGTCGTAGCGCACGTCGTCGGCGGTCCGGTCCCCGGAGTCGGCGCAGGCGCCGAGCACGACCACGCCGGCGTCCTTGTGGGAGTCCAGGCACAGCCCGGGGTCGGCGACGCTGCGCAGCAGCCCGTCCTCCTCGTACGTCCACTGCTGGGTCCATGCCGTGGAGCACGGGGCCAGCCGGGCGCCGGAACCGTCCTGGGGCTCGTCGCGGGTGTCCAGGCACAGGCCGGAGGAGATGTTGCGCAGCCGGGTGCGGTCCGGCGCCGAGGGCAGGCCGGCCGCGCCCGGCGGGGAGGCGGACGGCACGGCGGCCCGGCCGCCCGCGCCGGTGGCGCCGGTCGGATCGGCGGTGCCGCCGTCCGGGGTGGACGAGCCGGCGATGAGCACGCTGACCAGCACGCCCGCGGACACCGCGCCGAGGCCGGTGAGCAGGGTGCGGGTGGAGCGCACCGGGTCGGGCAGGGCCATCGCGAGCCGGTCGGGCACCGGGAGCCGGGACAGCAGCCGGTGCCGGGTGCCGGTCTGTCCGCCGTGGCGACGGCGGCGGCCGGTGCGTCCTGAGCGCGGTCCGGACGCGGCGCGGCCCGGCCGCGAGTCGAGGTAGCGCCGGGCCCCCCACCCCAGCACCGCCTCCGCGATGAGCGTGCCCAGCCCTGACTCGAAGTGGCCGAGCTGCTCGGCCACTTCGAGTCAGG
>MUNG01000219.1 GCA_002154585.1 Streptomyces pseudogriseolus | reverse complement strand
CCGCCCTCACCGGCCTGCTGTACGCCGCTTCCTTCCAGGCCGAGAAGATCGTCTACGACCACGAGCTGACCGTCCCCGTCGGCGACCGCGAACTCCCCGTCTCCGAGCAGGTCGCCGCCGCCCGCGCCGCCCATCCCGACGGCGAGATCACCGCCGTACGCCCCTCGCCCGAGCCCGGCGCCACCACCAGGGTGCTGCTCTCCGGCATCCCAGGGGTGGACCCGGGCCACACGCTCGCCGTGTTCGTCGACCCGTACACCGCGAAGGTGCGCGGCGAGCTCGAACAGTACGGCTCCACCGGCGCGTTGCCGCTGCGCACCTGGATCGACGAGTTCCACCGCGACCTGCACCTCGGCGAACCGGGGCGACTCTACAGCGAGTTCGCGGCGAGCTGGCTGTGGGTCATTGCGTGCGGCGGGCTCGTGCTGTGGTTCTCGCGCCGGCGCACGCAGCGCAAGCTCCGCGGCACCACCGGACGCCGCCGCACCCTCGGTCTGCACGGCGGGGTGGGCGCGTGGGTCGCGCTCGGCTTCGTGTTCCTGTCCGCCACGGGCCTGACCTGGTCCGCGTACGCCGGCGCGCACATCGGCGACCTGCGCACCGCGCTCGGCCAGGAGACCCCGGCGGTGTCCGCGGCGGCCGGCGAGCACGCGGGCCACGGCGTGGCCGGGGGAGCGGGCGGCGACGCGGCGCACGGCGTCGGCCTGGACCGGGTCCTCGCCGCCGCGCGCGCCGAGGGCCTCGACAACCCGGTGGAGATCGTCCCGCCCGCCGACGAGGGGTCCGCGTACGTCGTGCAGCAGATCCAGCGGAGCTGGCCGACGAAGCAGGACGCAGTGGCCGTGGACCCGGCCACCGGGCAGGTCACCGACGTCCTGCGGTTCGAGGACTTCCCGGTCCTGGCCAAGCTCACCCGGTGGGGCATCGATCTGCACACCGGCTCGCTGTTCGGCCTGGTCAACCAGATCGCCCTGATGCTGCTCGCGCTCTCCCTGATCCTGCTCATCCTGTGGGGGTACCGCATGTGGTGGCAGCGGGGCCGCGGCTCCGCCTTCGGCCGGCCGATCCCGCGCGGGGCCTGGCAGCAGGTGCCCCCGCAGGTCCTCGTGCCGCTGCTCGCGCTGGTCGCCGTCCTCGGCTACTTCGTCCCCCTGCTCGGCATACCTCTGGCGGCCTTCCTCGCCGTCGACATCGTGCTCGGCGAGATCGCCCACCGCCGTGGCCGCCGGACGTACGGCCCCGCGTCCCGCTGACGTCGACGTCGGCGCTGACACGCACGGTGCCCGGCGCCCCTCAGGGGGAGCCGGGCACCGTGCGTGTCTCAGGGGTTCAGGACTCGCCGAACTCCCCGCCCAGCGCCGCCGCGAGCCGCAGATGCGGCTGCGCCTCGGCGTCCCGCCCCTGCCGCTGAAGGGTGCGCCCGAGCATCAGCTGGGCGTAGTGCTCCACCGGGTCGCGGTCCACGATGATCCGCAGCTCGGCCTCCGCACGGCGCAGCTGGGCCGAGTGGTAGTAGGCGCGGGCGAGCAGCAGACGCGGCGCGGTCTGCTCCGGCACCTCCTCGACCAGGCTGCCCAGGACCCGCGCGGCGGCGGCGTAGTCCTTGGCGTCGAAGAACATCCCCGCGCGCTCCCAGCGCTCGGCGTGCGTTCCGTGGTCGTAGTACGTGGTGTCCACTTCTGGCCTCCTTCGAGCCCGACAACGGACCCCGACGGTCCCGTATTCCACGCACACGCACCGGCCGGTCAGGTGGCCGCGGCCGAGGCGGCGGCCCTTGGTGACTGCCCGGTCGGTACGGTCCGCTCCTGCGTGGCCCGCGTGCGGACGACTCTCACCGCCCTCGTCGCCGAGGCCGAGGAGGCGAACACCGCGGCGCCAACCACCCGTTTGGACTGACAGTCCAGCTTCTGGACATGTAGTCTGACGCGGGACGTGACTCCGGCAGGAGGTGGGCTCATGGCGGCCGCACAGGACCAAGAAGCCGAACGGGAGGCGATCCTCGCCGCGCTGACGCCGGTCGTCGACGGGATCGCCGCGACGTTCGGTCCGGTCTGCGAGGTGGTGCTGCACGACTACCGGCGCCCGGAGGCATCCGTGGTCGCCGTGGCCGGCTCCGTGACCGGGCGGACGGCCGGCGGGGCGATGAGCGAGATCGGCATGCGGATGCTCGCCCGCGGCGACAAGGCAGCCGACGAGCTGAACTACCTCACCCGGACCGGGACCGGCACTCTCGTGAAGTCCTCCACGATGCTGCTGCGGGACTCCACGGGAGCGGTGTTCGGCGCCCTGTGCGTCAACGTCGACGTCACCGCCGTGAGTCAGGCGCACACCCTGCTCGGCGCGCTCGCCGGTCTCGCCGGCGGCCCGGCCGAACCGCCGACGACCCCCTTCGGCAACGACATCGACTCCGTGGTCGAGGCCATCGTCGACGACCACCAGCAGCTGCGGCACCGGGGCTGGGCGCAGCTGGACCGCGAGGAGCGGCTGCGGCTGTTCCGGGACCTGGACGCCCGGGGTGTCTTCGCCGTACGGCGCGCGGTCGAGCAGGTCGCCGGCCGGCTCGGCATCTCCCGCGCCTCCGCGTACAGCTATCTCTCCCAGTCCCGGACGACGACCGACCCGACCCCCGCCGGAGGCACCCCGTGACGACCACCACCCCGCCGGTCACCCTCGACGACGTCCGCTCCGCCGCCGCACGCCTCAAGGGCGTCGCCCACCGCACGCCCGTGCTGCGCTCCCGCACCCTGGACGCGCTCGTCGGCGCCGACGTCCACCTCAAGTGCGAGAACTTCCAGCGCGTGGGCGCCTTCAAGTTCCGCGGCGCCTACAACGCGGCCTCCCGGCTCACCCCCGACCAGCTGTCCCGGGGCATCGCCGCCTACTCCTCCGGCAACCACGCCCAGGCCGTCGCCCTCGCCGCCCGGGAGCTCGGCACCACCGCCGTCATCGTCATGCCCGAGGACGCCCCGCCGTCGAAGCGCGCGGCCACCGAGGGGTACGGCGCCGAGATCGTCACGTACGACCGCTACAGCGGCGACCGGGTCGCCGTCGCGGAGGCCCTCGCCGCCGAGCGGGGCCTGACCCTCGTCCCGCCCTACGAGCACCCGCACGTCATCGCCGGACAGGGCACCGCCGCACTCGAACTCGTCGAGGACACGGGAGAGCTGGACGTCCTGCTCACGCCGGTGGGCGGCGGCGGGCTGATCGCCGGCAGCGCCACCGCCGTGAAGGGACTGCACCCCGCGACGCGGGTGATCGGGGTCGAGCCGGAGGCCGGCGACGACACCAAGCGGTCACTGGAGACCGGCCGGCGCGTCAGCATCCCGGTTCCGCGCACCATCGCCGACGGCCAGGCGCTGCACACCCCGGGCGAGCTGACCTTCTCCCTCAACCGGCGGCTCCTGGACGGGATCGTGCTGGTCGGGGACGACGAGATCAAGGACGCGATGCGGTTCGCCTTCGAGCGTCTGAAGATCGTCCTCGAACCCAGCGGGGCCACCCCGCTGGCCGCGCTGCTCACCGGCCGCGCCGGCCCGCTGCCGCCCCGCGTCGGCCTGATCCTCTCCGGCGGCAACATCGACGCCGAGCGCTTCGCCCGGCTCTGCGCCCCCGGTGACTGAGGCGGACGACGGCCGGGGGCCTTCACCCGAATGGCGCCCACAGGTGGACGGGCGGACGATGAAGGAGCAGGGGCCCGGCCCGGCCCGTGCGGCACCGGGCCGGGCACCGGAAGGGAGCAGGGCCATGCTCGAGGTGAAGACGCTGGACAAGCCCGATGAGCGACGCGACTTTCCGAGGGGCCACCTCGAAGCCGTCCATCTGACGGGACTGGACTTCGCGGTCGCCACGTTCGAGCCGGGATGGCGGTGGTCCGAGTCGGTCGGCCCGATCGCCGGCACGGCATCGTGCGCCATCCACCACAACGGCTACGTGCTCCAGGGCCGTATGCACATCCGCATGGACGACGGCGCGGAGAGCGAGGTCGGACCCGGCGACGTCTTCGTGTGCCCGCCCGGCCACGACGCGTGGGTCGTCGGTGACGAGCAGGTGGTGGTGTACGACTTCGCGGGCGCCATGGCCAAGGACTACGCGAAGGCGGACTGAGCCGGCCTCCGGGAACTACCGGTCCGCCGGTCGGTCCAGGTAGTGCGCGCGTCCCTCGTCGTCGAGCTCGAAGGGCCCCGCGGGGATGACACAGAACTCGTTCCCCTCGGGGTCCGCCATCACCAAAAACCCGCCGTCCTCGTACCCCTCCAGCCGCCGCCCGCCGAGCCCCTCGATCCGGCGCTGCTCGGCGGCGGGGTCGGCGGCGGCGATGTCGATGTGCACGCGGTTCTTGCCGGAGCCGGAGCCGGAGCCGGATGCCGGCGCGTCGGTGCGCTGGAAGCCCAGCCCCAGGCCGTTCTCCCTGCGCAGCCACACGTAGGGGCCCGTGCGGCCCACCACCGGCCTGCCGAGCACCTCCGACCAGAACGCGGCGAGCCGCTCGGGGTCCGTCGCGTCGACGATGAGGGCGTTGATCTGCGCTGAGGAATCGGCCATGCCCTCATCCTCCCCGACTCGGCGTGCACGCGGTCTTGGCGCCGCCCCCGGACGCGTCTAAGGTCCGTTTACAACGTTGTGTGACGGTCACTGCGCTCTCGTGGAGGATGCCGATGCCGGGTTCGCGCGCGCCACGCCGTTCACAGGCCGGAAGACGGACCGGGAGCCGGATCGGGAGATGGGCGAGGGCGGTGTGCGCCCTGGTGGCGGCCTGGGCCGCGGTCGTCGCCGTCCCGGCCGGGCCGGCCTCCGCGCAGCCGCACTCCGTGGCGGCCGACGCGGGCACGGACTACGTGGCGATGGGTAGTTCGTTCGCCGCGGGCCCCGGCATCCCGCCCCTCCAGTCGAGCGACGGCGCTTCCGCCTGTGGCCGGTCGGATGTCAACTACCCGAGCATCGTGGCCCGTGAGATCGGCGCCGACCGGACCGACGTGTCGTGCAGCGGCGCCACGACCGCGCACGTGCTGAGGGACCCGCAGGGCACCCGCCCGCCGCAGATCCAGGCCGTGACCCCGGACACGCGCCTCGTCACGATCACGATCGGCGGCAACGACGTCAACTACCTCGGCAGCATCAACGCCTACTCCTGCCAGGCGAGCGGCGGATCCGGCTGCCCGGCGGTGGACCGCGACGCGATCGAGCGCACCTTCCCCGAACTCCCGGGCCGTATCGCGGACATCGTGCGCGCGGTCCACGCCGTGGCGCCCCAGGCGCGCGTCCACCTGGTCACCTACTTCACCCTGCTGCCGGACTCCGGCACATGTGCCGTCGCGCCGCTGACCGACGAGCAGGCGGCGTACGAACGGAGCATCGCCGCGCGCCTGGCCGCCGCCACCGCCGACGCGGCCACCGCGACGGGCGCCACCCTGGTCGACCTGGCGGGCGCGAGCCGCGGCCACGACGCGTGCTCGGCGGACCCCTGGGTGGAGTCGTACCGCCCGGCGCAGGGCCGGTCGACCTACCACCCCAACGAGGCGGGCATGCGGGCGGCGGCCGGCCTCGTGCGGTCGGCGCTGGCGTCCGGCGGCGTGACCCGCACGGCCGCCTTCCGCTCGGGCATCCCGGGCAAGTGCGTCGACGTCCGCGACGCCGTCTCCGCCGACGGCACGCCCGTCCAGCTCTACACCTGCAACGGCACGGCGGCCCAGCGCTGGACCTACGTCCCCGGCGAGGGCGGCACCCTGCGCGCCCTGGGCCGCTGCCTCGACGTCAGCGGCGGCGGAACCGCCAACGGCGCCAAGGTCCAGCTCTGGCAGTGCAACGGCACCGGCGCCCAACGCTGGATCCCCGGCCCGGACTCGTCCTTGATCAACCCCCAGTCGGGCCGCTGCCTGGACGACCCGGCCGCCTCCACCGCGGACCGCACGCAGCTCCAGATCCACGACTGCAACGCGACCAACGCCCAACGCTGGACGCCGACGCCGGCGGGGCTTCAGGAGTAGATCCATTATCGCCGCCCACCACGGCCCCTGTCACCGTTCCACGGAATGATCTTTACGTCCGGTATGCGCCCTACAGTTGCGGGTGACCGGAACAGCACACGCACAGGGGAGTGGAGAGTGGCGCTCGACCGTGCCGCGCTCGCGGCGGAACTCGAGGACATGGCGGCGGCGGACCACCGCCTCGCGGCCAAGGGATACAGCGACGACCCCGCCGAGCGGTTGGCCTGGCGCCGCCTCACCGCACGCCACGGCGACCGTCTCGGCGCGATCATGGACGAGCACGGCTGGCCCACGGCGGACCAGGTCGGGGAGGAGGCCGCACGCGCCGCGAGGCTGATCGCCCAGCACGCCGACCGTCAACTCGACGTCCAGCGACGCGCCCTGCGCCTGCTGGGGCAGGCGGTCGATGCGGGTCTCGCGAGCCCGCGCGACCTGGCCTTCCTGCGCGACCGCACCCTCGTCAACGAGGGCCGGAAGCAGATCTACGGCACCCAGATCGCCGGCGTGCAGGACGGCTCACCCGTCCCGTGGCCCTGCGAGGACCCCGCGCGCATGGACGAGCTCCGCGCCGAGGTGGGCATCGAGCCCTTCGCCGTCCACGTGGCCAGGCACGCCCCGGCCTGACCGCCACCGCGCGCCCCCGCCCCTCACACCGGCAGCAACCGCCCGACCAGTGCGTCCAGTTGACGTACGTTCCTGCACTCGCGCATGTCGACCAGCTCCGCGTACGCCGGGGCGGCGGAGTCGCCCGTGCCCCAGAGGGTGCGGGGTTCGGGGTTGAGCCAGTGGACGCGGCGGGCGCGGCGGATGAGGTCGCGGACGGCGGGGAGGTGGGGGTCGGCCATGTTGGTGCGGGCGTCGCCGAGGACGAACACCGTGGTGCGCGGGCCGACCGCGTCGGCGTACCGGTCGGTGAACTCGCCGAGCGCGGCGCCGTAGTCGCTGCTGTCGTGCCAGGCGGTGAGGCGGGCCTCCGCGCGGATGCGGGCGCCCAGACCCTCCGGGTCGGCGGCGCCGTGCACCAGCAGGCCGGTCACCTCGTCGATCCGGTTGACGAAGGCGAACACCCGCACCTTGGAGAACTGGTCGTGCAGCGCCTGCACCAGCAGCATCGTGAAGTCGGAGAACCCGGCCACCGAGCCCGACACGTCGCACAGCAGCACCAGTTCGGGCCGGGCGGGCCGGCGGCGGCGCAGCACGGGCTTCACCGGCACCCCGCCCGTGGACAGCGAGCCGCGCAGCGTCCGGCGCAGGTCGACGGTGCCGCGCGCGGCCCTGCGGCGGCGTGCGGCGAGCCGCGTCGCCAGTTTCCGGGCGAGCGGCCGGACCGTCCGGCGCATCTCGGCCAGCCGGTCCTTGCCGGCGAGCAGGAAGTCGACCCGGTCGGCGGTCGGGGCGAGCGCGCGGCGGGCGATCTCGTCGCGGCCCCGCCGCTCCGCGGCCCGGCGGCGTGCCTCCACGGTGACCAGCCGCCGGAACTCCTCAATACGCCGCCGGATCTCGTCCTCCAGGAGCCGGTCGGCGAAGCTCCCGGACCCGTCCCGTCCGCGCACCTCGTCCCGGACCCGCGCCAGTAGCGTCTGCGGGCGCAGCCGGTCCAGCGCCTGGTACGCGGACCAGCCGTCCGAGCCGGGCGAACCCCCGTACCCGCCGAAGCCGTCGACCGCCTCGACCGCCAGCCGGGCCAGCGCCGCCGTGTCGTTCGCGGCCAGCGCCTCGGCCAGCCGGGCGCGCAGCGCCTCCCGGTCCGCGTCGGCGCCGCCCTCCGGCACGCCCACCCCGCGCGGGAAGTACAGGTCGAAGACCGCGTCGAACACCGGGCGCCCGCCGGCCCCGTGCAGCAGGGTCGCCGCCAGGCCCTCCCGGAGCAGGTCCCGGTCGGCGAGGCCCAGCACCTCCACCGCGCGCGCCGCGTCCACGGTCTCCCCTGTGCCGATCCGCAGGCCGTGCGCGCGCAGCGCGTCGACCAGGCCGGTCAGCCGGGTCACCAGGTCCGTGCCGGCGAGGTCGGGGTCGGCGGGGTCCGGGTCCGGGGCGGCGGTCACAGCGCGTCCAGGTCGAGCTTGGCCGCCGCCTTCTGGATGTCGTCCTGGTGCTTGAGGACCACGCCCAGACTGTCCCGTACGACGGTCTCGTCGAGCGTGCTCGCGCCGAGCGCCAGCAGGGTGCGCGCCCAGTCGACGGTCTCGGCCACCGACGGCGCCTTGCGCAGGTCCATCGCGCGCAGTGCCCCCACCACCCGCACCACGGACTCGGCCAGCGCCGCGTCCACGCCCGGCGCCTTCAGCCGGACGATCCGCCGTTCCAGTTCCGCGTCCGGGAACCCGATGTGCAGGAACAGGCAGCGGCGGCGCAGCGCCTCGGACAGCTCCCGGGTGGCGTTGGAGGTGAGGACGGTGAACGGCCGGCGGGTCGCCGTCACCGTGCCCAGTTCGGGCACCGTCACCTGGAAGTCGCCGAGCACCTCCAGCAGCAGCCCCTCGATCTCGACGTCCGCCTTGTCGGTCTCGTCGATCAGCAGCACCTTGGGGTCGTCGCCGCGGATCGCGGTGAGCAGCGGACGGGGGAGGAGAAATTCCTCACCGAAGATGTCCGTGCGGGCCTCGTCCCAGGTCTCGCCCCGGCCCGCGCTGATCCGCAGCAGCTGCTTGGCGTGGTTCCACTCGTACAGCGCGCGCGACTCGTCCACGCCCTCGTAGCACTGGAGCCGTACCAGCCGGGCGTCACAGGCGCGGGCGACCGCGTTGGCCAGCTCCGTCTTGCCCACCCCGGCGGGGCCCTCCACCAGCAGCGGCTTGCCGAGCCGGGCGGCGAGGAAGACGGTGGTGGCGACCGCGGGCGACGCCAGATACCCGGTCTCCGCGAGGCGTGCGGAGACGTCGTCGACGGAAGTGAACAACTGCGGCCTCCGGCTGGGCGCGGGAACGACGGTGTCCGGGCATCCCGTGATGCCCGGACACCTATCCAAGCGCTTGCTCATCACCGTGTCACGCGGTCGCGCCCACCGCCCGCACCGCCGGGGTGCGCAGCACCCGCCGCGCCGTGAACAGGCTCGTCCCGACGGTCGCCGCCGCGCCCACCGCGGCCACGGCCACCCAGACGCCCACGAGCTGCCCCGGCAGCACCGCGTCGCTGCGGACCACGGTGAACGGCACGATCCCGGCCAGCGCCGCCGCCGTGCCGAACAGCAGCCCGACGACCGTGAGGACCAGCCCTTCGACGCCCACCACGCCCAGCACCTGCCCGGGCGTCGCCCCGGCGAGACGCTGCTGCCCGAACTCCCGGCCCCGGTACGTGGTCGCCGCGTACAGGGAGTTGACCAGCATCACGCAGACGAACACCACAATGATCCCGACGACGGTGTAGTTGAGCGTCTCGAGATTCTTCGCGGCGACGGACTTCACCGTCCCCGACGCCGCGACCTCGTCGCTCTCCACCGCCTGCATGGTGAGCGTGGCCGTGGACACCGCGGTGAACAGGATCAACGCCATCAAGATGCCGGACAGCTCACCCGCCCGACGCCGCAGGTTCCGCACCGCGAGCCAGCCGCTCGCCCCGCCGAGCGCCAGCCGGCCCAGCACGCCCGTCAGCAGCTTCGGCGCCATCAGCGCGAACCCCACCGACAGCAGGATCGCGCCCTGCGCGGGAAACGCCATCAGCATCTCGTCCGTCGCGGAGAAGGCGAACGTGGAGGACGCCGCCACCGCGCCGGCGGCCAGCGCCGCCCAGGCGAACACCGGCCGCCGCCGCACCGTGCGCCGCCCCCGCGTGACGCGGCGCACCGCGAGCAGCGCCGCGCCCGCCGACGCGACCAGGGTGACGCCGACTCCGGACGACAGCGCCACCGCTCCGAAGGAGTGGTCCACGGACCGGGCGACCTGCCCCGTGTCCTGGAACAGTTCCACCAGCAGCCGCCCGCCCAGCACCGCCGGCAGCACCGCCGCCGCCGTGCCCACCAGGGCCACGGCCACGGCCTCGCCCACCACCATCCGCTTCAGCTGCCCGGGCGTCGCCCCCGAGCAGCGCAGCAGCTCCAGCTCGGCCGCCCGCTGCCGCACGTTCACCGTCAGCGCGGACGCGACGGCGAAGAACACCAGCAGCGTGCCGTACCCGCCGACCACCCCGGCCGCCGTCCGCAACGTCTCGGAGCTGACCGCGTCGACACCCGGCGCGCCGGCGGTGTCGTGCAGCGAGTTGAACGCCATGACGATCGCCGCGCCCAGGAACGCGGACAGCAGCGTCGCGAGGAACCGTCCGGGCCGCTGCCGGACCGACCGCAGAGCCAGTACGAGCATCGCTCACACCCCCACAGGAGCGTCGTCGCCCAGGTGCGCCAGCCGCTCCGCCACCGTGTCCGCGGTCGGCGCGTCCATCCGCCCGGCCAGCCTGCCGTCCGCCAGGAACAGCACACTGTCCGCCCAGGACGCGGCGACCGGGTCGTGCGTCACCATCACCACGGTCCGCCCGTGCGCCCGCACCGCCTCCCGCAGCAGCGCCAGCACGTCCCGCGCACTGCGCGTGTCCAGCGCCCCCGTCGGCTCGTCCGCGAAGATCACTCGCGGCTCCGCGACCAGCGCCCGCGCGATCGCCACCCGCTGCCGCTGACCGCCCGACAGCTGGTCGGGCCGGTGCCCGAGCCGGTCGCCGAGACCCACGGCGGTGAGGATCTCCGTCGCCCGCCGCCGGTCCACCCGCCGGCCCGCCAGCTTCAGCGGCAGCACCGTGTTCTGCGCCACCGTCAGCGTCTCCAGCAGGTTGTACTGCTGGAACACGAACCCGACCCGCCCGCGCCGGAACTTCGTCAGGTCCGTCTCCCCGGCGCCCGTCAGCTCCGTCCCGTCGACCCGTACGATCCCCGCGTCCGGCCGTTCCAGGCCCGCCGCGCACTGCAGCAGCGTCGACTTGCCCGAACCGGACGGCCCCATCACCGCCGTGAACGTGCCCCGCGCCAGCCCCAGCGTCACCCCGTCGAGCGCGGTCACGGCGTTCTCCGCCGCGCCGTACGACTTGGTCACCTTGACCAGGCGCAGCGCCTCGGCGGCCGGTTCCGTGCGCGGGTCGTGCCGCGCCCTGTTGCGCACCATCGTCATCTCCTCCGTCCGGCACGCCCTGTGCCCTGCTCACGACGCTACGGAGGAGAACAGCGCCGCACACGGGGCGCAGCGCCCGTCCCCGGGGTGTACGCAGCGACACCCCCCGGGGTGGGGTTCACCGGACCAGGACGACCTCCAGGGTGCGCGGCCCGTGCACGCCCTCGACCCGGTCCAGCTCGATGTCGCTGGTCGCGGAGGGGCCGGAGATCCACGTCAACGGGCGTGCCGGGTCCAGGCGTTCGAGGGCCTGCGGGACGGACGCCACCACCTGGTCCGGGACGCGCACCACGCAGATGTGATGGTCGGGGATCAGGCTGATCCGGCGCCGGCCCTGGTCGGGGGAGCCGTCAAGGACGATGGTGCCGGTCTCGGCGACGGCGATCGCGCAGGCGGTGACGACGCTGTCCACCGCGTCCAGCTCGTGCGGGGTGCTTCCCGCCTCGTCCGGCACCCGGGTCATCTCGGCCGCCGCGAGCCAGCCCTCGTCCAGTCCGGGCGGCACGAGCACGGTCGACGCGCCCCGCGCCGCCAGCAGTCCCGCGACGACACCCGGCAGCGAGCCGGCGTCCGTGCGGTGCACGACCGCCCGGTAGTCCGCCAGGTTCTCCGCCAGCAGCTCCACCGTCTCCTCGACGGTCCGCTCCCCGTGCTCGCGCAGATAGTCCCGCACGACCGGCGTGTCCTCACCGGGCGGCACGTCCGCCAGCGCCCGCCGCACCCGCCCCAGGATCCTTTCCCTGCCGCTCACTTCGCACCGTCCTTCCCGCCGCGCGTCCGCTGCCACCAGTCCCGGAACGGCTCCGCCGGCACCGGCGGCAGGTCCCGGGTCCCGCTCCACGCCCTGCCGGGCCCCGGCAGCGTGCGCGGATGCAGCCGGCGGGTGCGCGAGGCGAGCCGCTGCCCGGCGCGCAGGGCGCCGGGCCGGCTCAGCGCCCAGCGGGCCGCGCGCATCGCCGCCCGCTCGGCGGCGTGCCCCTTCGCCGGCCGCAGCCGCACCTTGCTGCCCTCGCGGACGGCCTCGCCGCCCTCCACCACCCGCTCCCGCAGATGCACCAGCACCTCGGGGATGTCGATGGCGACCGGACACACCTCGTAGCAGGCCCCGCACAGCGACGAGGCGTACGGCAGCGACGCGTCGATCTCGCTTCCCGTGCCCCGCAGTTGGGGGCTGAGGATGGCGCCGATCGGGCCGGGGTACACCGACCCGTACGCGTGCCCGCCGGCCCGCTCGTACACCGGGCAGACGTTCAGACAGGCGGAGCAGCGGATGCAGCGCAGCGCCTGCCGGCCCACCTCGTCGGCGAGGGTGTCGGTGCGGCCGTTGTCCAGCAGCACCAGGTGGAAGACGCGCGGCCCGTCCCCGTCCGTGGTGCCGGTCCACATCGACGTGTACGGGTTCATCCGCTCGGCGGTCGAGGAGCGGGGGAGGGTCTGCAGGAACACCTCCAGGTCCTGCCAGGTCGGCACGATCTTCTCGATGCCCACCACCGAGATCAGCGTCTCCGGCAGGGTCAGGCACATCCGCCCGTTGCCCTCGGACTCCACCACGACCAGCGTGCCGGTCTCGGCGACCATGAAGTTGGCGCCGGAGACGCCGACCTTCGCGCGCAGGAACTTCTCCCGCAGATGCAGCCGCGCCGCATCCGCCAGGTCGGCGGGCGTGTCCGGCAGGCCCTCGGGCGCGGGGCGGCCCCACGCGCCCATCTCGCGAGTGAAGATGTCGCGGATCTCCCCGCGGTTGCGGTGGATCGCCGGGACCAGGATGTGCGAGGGCCGGTCCTTGCCCAACTGCACGATCAGCTCGGCGAGATCGGTCTCGTAGGCGTGGATGCCCTGTGCTTCGAGCGCCTCGTTGAGGGCGATCTCCTGCGTGGCCATCGACTTGACCTTGACGACCTCCGTCTCACCGGTCGCCCGCACCAGCTCCGCGACGATCCGGTTCGCCTCGTCGGCGTCGGCGGCCCAGTGGACGACACCGCCCGCCGCCGTCACCGACTCCTCCAACTGCTCCAGGTAGCGGTCGAGATGGCGCAGCGTGTGGTCCTTGATCCGCTTCCCGGCCTGGCGCAGCCGCTCCCAGTCGTCCAGCTCCGCCACCGCCCGTGCCCGCTTGGCGCGGATGGTGTGCGTGGCGTGCCGCAGATTGCCGCGCAGGGTGGTGTCGCGCACGGCCGCCCGGGCCGCCGCCGGGAAAGCCGGCATGCCGACGAACGTTCCGCTCATACGGCCGGGTCCTCCTCCGTGCTCGCAAGGATCTCCGCGATGTGCACCGGCCGCATGCCGGTCCGCAGCCGTGACATCGTGCCGCCGATGTGCATCAGACAGGAGTTGTCCGCCGCGCACAGCACCTCCGCGCCCGTCGACTCCGCGTTGCGCACCTTGTCCGCGCCCATCGCCGCGGACACGTCGGCGTTCTTCAGCGCGAACGTGCCGCCGAACCCGCAGCACTCGTCAGCGCCGGGCAGCTCCACCAGCTCCAGCTCCTTCACCGCACGCAGCAGCCGCAGCGGCCGCTCGCCCAGCCCCAGCGACCGCAGCCCGTGACAGGTCGGGTGGTACGTCACCCGGTGCGGGTAGTACGCCCCGACGTCCGTCACCTCCAGCACGTCCACCAGGAACTCGGTGAGCTCGTACGTCTTCGGCACCACCGGCGCCAGCACCGCCGCGAGGCCGTCCCCGCGCCCCTCCGACCGGGCCCGCTCACCCATGCGCGGGTACAGCTCCCGCACCATCGCCCCGCATGACCCGGACGGCGTCACGACCGCGTCGTAGCCGCCGAAGACGTCCGCGAAGTGACGGGCCAGCGGCTCCGCCTCGTGCCGGTACCCGGTGTTGTAGTGGGCCTGGCCGCAGCAGGTCTGCGCCGCGGGGAAGTCGACGTCGACACCCAGCCGGGTGAGCAGCTTCACCACGGCACGGCCGGTGTCCGGATAGAGCGTGTCGTTGACGCAGGTCAGGAACAGGGCGACACGCATCGTGGCTCCTCGTCCGGTCGATCATCACGTGTGGGGCAGGGTAGTGCGGGCCGGGGCGTCGGGGGAGACCCGCTCATCGCTCGGCGAGCCGGGCGAGAGCCGCCGCCCACCGCCGGGTGTCGCCGCGCGGCTCGTACCGGGTGAGCGGCTGGGTGGCGGCCACCAGCCGCCGCATGCCGGCCAGGCCGCCGACCCGCCCCTGGGCGCGGGCCTGCACCAGTGTGTTGCCGAGCGCCGCCGCCTCGGCCGGCCCGGCCACCACCGGCAGCCCGCACGCGTCGGCGGTGAGCCGGCACAGCAGCGCGTTGTGCGCGCCGCCGCCCACGACGTGCACCACGTCCACCGCCCGGCCGGCGAGCCGCTGCGCGTCCTCCACCGCCGCGCGGTGGGCGAGGGCGAGCGAGTCGAGGACGCAGCGCACGGTCGCGGCGGGGGAGTCCGGCACCGGCTGCCCCGAGCCCCGGCACGCCTCGGCGATCCGCTCCGGCATGCGCCCCGGCGCGAGGAACGCGGTGTCGCCCGCGTCCACCACCGACCGCAGCGCCGGCACCCCGGCCGCCTCACGCAGCAGCGCGCCCAGATCCGGATCGCCCCAGGCGCGCAGACACTCCTGGAGCAGCCACAGGCCCATGATGTTCCGCAGATACCGGACCGTGCCGTCGAGCCCCAGCTCGTTGGTGAAGTTGGCGGTCCGGCTCTCCTCGGTCAGCACGGGCGCGTCCAGCTCCAGCCCGGCCAGCGACCAGGTGCCGGTGCAGATGTACGCGAACCGCTCGCCGTCCGCCGGCACGGCGGCCACCGCGGACGCCGTGTCGTGCGAGGCGACCGCCGTCACCGGCACCGGGCCGGTCAGCCCGGTCTCCTCCAGCACCCCGGGCCGCAGCACCCCCGCCGGGTCGCCCGGCAGCCGCAGCGGTGCGAACAGCCCCAGGTCGATCCCCAGCCGCTGCGCGATCCCGTGCGCCCAGGTGCGGGTGCGCGGGTCGATCAGCTGCGTGGTGGAGGCGTTGGTCAGCTCGGTGCCCTGCTCCCCGGTCAGCCAGTACGCGATCAGGTCCGGCATCAGCAGCAGCCGCTCCGCCTGCCCGAACTGCCGTGTGTCCCGGGCCGCGACGAGCTGGTACAGCGTGTTGAACGGCGCGTACTGCAGCCCGGTCGCCGCGTACAGCTCCCCGGCCGGCACGGTCGCCCACACCTTCCCGGCGACCGTGCCGGTCCGGCCGTCGCGGTAGTGCACCGGGTTGCCGAGCAGCGCCCCGTCGGCGTCCAGCAGCCCGAAGTCGACGGCCCAGCTGTCGATGCCGACCGAGTCCACGGCGCCGGCCGCGCGCAACCCGTCCAGCACCCCGGCGTACAGCCCCAGCACGTCCCAGCGCAGCCCTTCCGGCACCCGCACCGGACGGTTCGGGAACCTGTGTGCCTGCGTCAGCTCCAGGGTGCCGGGGCCCACCCGGCCGACCATGACGCGCCCGCTGGACGCGCCGAGGTCGACCGCCGCGTACGCCCCCGCGCCGCCGCTCACCGCAGGAAGGCGGCGGCGACGCCGGCGTCGACCGGGACGTGCAGCCCCGTGGTGTGGGTGAGGTCGCCGCCGGTCAGCGCGAACACGGCGTTCGCCACATGCTCCGGCAGCACCTCCCGCTTCAGCAGCGTCCGCTGCGCGTAGAACTCGCCCAGCTTCTCCTCCGGCACCCCGTACACGGCGGCCCTCCGAGCACCCCAGCCGCCCGCGAAGATCCCCGAACCGCGCACCACACCGTCCGGGTTGACGCCGTTGACCCGGATTCCGTGCTCGCCCAGCTCCGCCGCCAGCAGCCGCACCTGGTGCGCCTGGTCGGCCTTGGTCGCCGAGTACGCGATGTTGTTCGGACCGGCGAACACCGCGTTCTTGCTGGCGATGTACACGATGTCGCCGCCCAGCCGCTGCGCGGTCATCAGCCGCGCCGCCTCCCGCGACACCAGGAAGGAACCGCGGGCCATCACGGCGTGCTGGACGTCCCAGTCCTCGGCCGTCGTCTCCAGCAGCGGCTTGGACAGGGAGATCCCGGCGTTGTTCACCACCAGGTCCACCCCGCCGAACGCGAGCACCGCCGACCGGAACGCGGCGGCGATCTGCTCCTCGTCCGTCACGTCCACGGTCACCGCGACCGCCGTGTCGGGACCGCCCAGCTCCTCCGCGACCGAGGCCGCGTTCTCCCCGTTCACGTCTGCCACGACGACACACGCGCCCTCGGCGGCCAGCCGCCGCGCGATGGCCTTCCCGATCCCGCTGCCCGCCCCGGTCACCAGCGCCACCCGGGTCGCCAGCGGCTTCGGCGGCGGCATCCGCCGCAGCTTGGCCTCCTCCAGCGCCCAGTACTCGATCCGGAACTTCTCCGACTCCTCGATCGGCGCGTACGCGGACACCGCCTCCGCCCCGCGCATCACGTTGATGGCGTTCAGGTAGAACTCCCCGGCCACCCGCGCCGTCTGCTTGTCCTTGCCGAAGCTGAACATGCCCACGCCCGGCACCAGCACGATCGCCGGGTCCGCCCCACGCATCGCGGGGGAGTCCGGTTCGGCGTGCCGCTCGTAGTAGGCGGCGTACTCCTCGCGGTAGACGGCGTGCAGCTCCTCCAGCCGGGTCACCGCCTCGTCGAGCGGCGCGGACGGCGGCAGATCCAGCACGAGCGGCCGCACCTTGGTGCGCAGGAAGTGGTCAGGACACGACGTCCCCAGCGCGGCCAGCCGAGGGTGCTCGGCCCGCGCGAGGAAGTCCAGTACGGCGTCGGAGTCGTCGAAGTGCCCCACCTGCGGCCGGTCCTGCGAGGCGATCGCCCGCACGTACGGCGCGAGAGCCGCCGCCCGCTCCCGCCGCTCCGCCTCGGGCAGCGCCTCGTACCCTTCGACCACCGGCCCGAACGGCTCGGGCCGGCCCCGCTCGGCGAGGAACCGCTCGGCGGTCCGGATGATGCGCAGCGAGTTCCGCTCGCACTCCACGGAGGTGTCACCCCACGCGGTGATCCCGTGCCCCCCGAGCACACACCCGATCGCCCGCGGATTCGCGGCCTTGACGGCGGCGATGTCCAGCCCGAGCTGGAACCCGGGCCGCCGCCACGGCACCCACACCACGGTGTCGCCGAAACACTCGGCGGTCAGCTTCTCCCCGTCGGCCGCACACGCCAGCGCGATCCCCGAGTCGGGATGCAGATGATCGACGTGCGCAGCGTCGACCAGCCCGTGCATCGCGGTGTCGATCGAGGGCGCGGCACCCCCCTTGCCGTGCAGGCAGTAGTCGAACGCGCCGACCATCTCGTCCTCGCGCTCCACCCCCGGATACACGTCGACGAGCGCCCGCAGCCGGTCCAACCGCAACACGGCCAGCCCCGCCTCGGTCAGGGTCCCGAGATCGCCTCCGGACCCCTTGACCCACATCAACTCGACGTCACCGCCGGTGACGGGATCGGTCGCGGTGCCTTTGGCGGAGGCGTTCCCACCGGCGTAGTTGGTATTCCGTGGATCGCCGCCAAGCCGATGCGCCCGGGAGAGCAGAGCGTCAACTTCGGTGTTAACCATGACAACCAGTCCTTGATAGAGGGGGATGAGCGCACTACCTCAGGGGCGCGGGGAACTGCGCGACCAGCCCCCACGAACCCGCAGCCCGCGACGAACAAAAACCAGGCAACCCGCTCACGCCCCCCACCCCGCCTGCTCCCCACCCACCCGCTCACCCACGATCTTCTCGGCCCACCCCGACCGCGCATACGCCTTCACCGGATCGGGATCCAACCCCATCTCCTCCCGCACCTCACAAAGAAGCGGACGCACGTCTGTACTG
>MUNG01000218.1 GCA_002154585.1 Streptomyces pseudogriseolus | reverse complement strand
GGTCGTACGCGGCGGTGAAGTCCTCCCAGGGGAGCGTGGTCCGGGCGGGGTGGGCGTGGAACAGCTCGTGATAGTGGCCGTAGCCGATCTCCTTCGCCATCAGCGGCCACACGTCCCGCCGCAGGTCCAGCGGGCGGCCCTCGGCGAGCAGCGCGTCCACCGCGGCGGGACCGAAGTGGCGGGGCAGCGCGGGGCGCGGACCCTGGAGCCGGTAGCGGGTCTTGGAGTGGTACGGCACCCCGCGTCGCGACCCGACGTGCAGCACGGGTTCACTCCCCGAGGGAACGTAGCGGAGGGTGCCGTCGGGGCGGGTGCGGAACCGCCCGCCGCGCCCCTCCGTGAGCAGCGCCGTCAGGTCGACGAAGGCCAGCCCGAAGCCGCGCAGCAGGACGTGCTCGCCGGGGCGCAGCCCGGACAGGTCCGCGTCGGCGGAGAACACCGGCGGGAGGTGGAAACGGCCGTGCCGGCGGGCGAAGTCGGCGAACACCCGGTGCTCGGCGGCCGGTTCGGCGCCGATGTGCCCCTGGGCGAGGACCACCAGGTCGGCGGTGAGAGCCGTGGCGCGGTCCGCGAGCCGCACCTGCTGCGGGCCGTCCGGCGGGCCGGTGACCGCGGTCGCCGTGGTGCGGTGCCACTCGACGGTCACCGACGCGGGAAGCTCGGTCAGCACCCGGCGGAACACCCAGTCCAGGTAGGCGCTCTGCGCCCCGCGGGTGGGGAAGTCGGCCGGGTCCAGCGCGCGCAGCTCGGCGAGCACCTCCGGGTCGGCGGGCTCGGCGTACGGGGCGTGGCGCGGGCCCCGGCCGGAGAACTGGGCCGCCCACTCGGCCAGCGACGGGCCCGGCCGCGCCGGACCCTCGACGGTGGACGACTCGTCGGTGAACATCGTGACGTCCTCCGCCATCGAGTTCATCCGCAGCAGCCCGGACTGCTCGTGCCGCCATATCCGCCCCGGACCGGGCGGATGCGGGTCGATCAGATGGATGTGCAACGGCCGTGCGCCGTCCCAGAGTTCGGGCGCGTTGGCGGCGATGCGCTCCAGCAGTCCGGTGGCGCGCGGCCCCGCGCCGACGACGGCCAGGACCGCGGGTGCGGGCGCGCCGCTCACCGGTCACCGCCGGTCACCGGGCGGGCGTCGGCCGCGGTGGCACGGCGCAGCCACAGCCGCAGCGCGGTCAGCCGGAAGCGCAGCCGTTGCAGCGGAGTCGGCGGCAGGGCACGGGAGTTGCCGCGCGCGTAGTGCCGCTCGACGTAGAACTGGGCGATGCTCAGCGCGGTGGTGACCGCGATGTACCACAGGGTGGCGACCATCAGCAGCGGGATGATCTGGTACGTCTGGTTGTAGATGAGCTGCACCGAGTACAGCAGGTCGTGCACGGCCAGCACGCTGACGATGCTCGTGCCCTTCAGGGTGCCGATGAGCATGTTGCCGGCGGTGGGCACGATGGAGCGCATCGCCTGCGGCACGACGATCCGGCGCAGCGTACGGCGTCTGCTCAGCCCGAGCGCCTGGGCCGCCTCGGTCTGCCCGGCGTCCACCGACAGGATGCCGCCGCGCACCACCTCGGCCGCGTACGCGCTCTCGTGCAGGGTCAGGCCGATCACGGCGGTCAGCGTGGGCCCGAGCAGATTGACCGTCTGCACGGTGACGAACTGCGGCCCGAACGGGACGCCGAGGCCGAGCGTCGGGTACAGCGCGCCGATGTTGAACCAGAACAGCAGCTGCACCAGCAGCGGCGTGGACCGGAAGATCCAGACGTAGCCCCAGCTGAGCGTGCGCAGCACCGGGTTGGCGGACAGCCGCATCACCGCCAGCAGGGCGCCGATCAGGAATCCCAGCACCATCACCACGGCCGTCAGCCACAGCGACAGCAGCAGCCCGTCCAGCACGGCGGCGGTGGTGAAGTACCGCCCCACCACGCCCCATTGGAAGGCGTCGTTGCGGACGACGGAGTTGAGGACCATCGCGAACAGCAGCAGGGCGAGCGCGGCGGTGATCCGGCGGCCGGTGTTCCGGCGCGGCACGATCCGCGGCACGTCCGTGTCGGGGGCGGTGGTGTCGTCCGGCTGTTTTCTCGGCGGGATCGCGGCAGGGGCCGGCGTGACGCCGGAAGGCATGACCATCGAAGGACTCTCCGGGGGAGGGGCGCGGGCGTGGATGACCACCCGGCGGCACCCGTGACCGACGGAGCGCGGCAGGGGCCGCCCGCGCGGGCACGGTGCGCCGGGGTCCGGCGTCGTCACATGCGCCGCGTCCCTCAACGCGGCCGGAGCCGCCGCCCGTACGACACGGGCGGCCGGTCCGTCGCCGATCGTAAGCGCCCGTGGCCGCGCCGTGTCAACAGCGCCCGCCGAAGCGCCGGGCAGGCGTCCCGGCATCCGGGCGCCGCTTGACGCGCGGCGCGATGTACTGCTCAATAAGTCGCATGAATGCCCAGCAGCAGCGCCTGGTGTCGCGCGATCACATCGACTTCGGTCGTGTGTGGTCCGCCGCGTGTTGCGCCTGACTCGGCAGCGGGCCGTCTGACCGGCCCTTCCCTCCCTCGGTGACCCCGTCGCGGGCCGAGTTCTTCTCCCACGCGCGCTGCCGCACCCCCGTGTCTTCCGACGCCCGGCGTCGTCACGTCTCCCGTCACCCGTCCTTCGTCTGACGGTTCCTCACCTCCGGGCGCATGCACCGTGGTTCACCCCTGCGTGCGTGCGCCCGGACGCCCCGAGAGGTCACACCCATGCCCGCCGAGCCGTACCGCCGGCCGCCCTCCGCACCACCCTCACGTTCGAACGGCGCCCACCGGCCCGGCCCACGGGCCTGCGGGGCGGTGACGCGATGACGTCCTTCGCGCAACTGCCGTATCGCAACACAGAATTCACATTCGTCGACGTGCCGGTCTCCGACCCCCGGGTGCGTCCGCTGCTGCGGGAACTCGGCGACGAGTACTCCGCCCGCTACGGCCGCGACGCCCACGCCGAGCTGTCCCGCTACCCCGACGAGGAGTTCACCGCGCCGCACGGCGGCGTCCTGCTGCTGCTCCTGGAGCGGGGCGAGCCGGTCGCCGGCGGCGCCTTCCGCCGCCACGACGACGCCACGGCCGAGCTGAAACGCATCTGGACGCACTCCGCGCACCGCAGACGCGGCCTCGCCCGCCGCGTCGTCGCCGAGCTGGAGCGCGTGGCCCGCGCCCGCGGCTACCGGCGCGTGTACCTCACCACCGGCCCCCGCCAGCCCGAGGCCCGCGGCCTGTACCTGGCCGCCGGCTACACACCCCTGTTCGACACGGACGCCGACCCGGAGACCATCGGCCCGCTGCCCTTCGAGAAACACCTCGGCACCCCACAGGACCTCCCCGGCTTCAGAACCCGACTCCACCGCGCCGTCGCGCTCGCCCTGCTGCCGCTGCTGGTCCTCACCGCCTGCGGCTCCGGCGACACCGGCGGCACGGCCCCGGCGGGCGCCCGGGCCGCCGCGGGCGACGATCCCGTCGCGGACGTCCGCAAGGTCGACTCGATCGCCGCCCTGCTGCCCGCCGACGTCCGCGAGGCCGGCACGCTCCGCGTCGGCAGCTCCGTCGGCTTCCCGCCCGGCGCCTACTATCCCAACGGCACGGACAAGGACCCCGAGGGGCAGGACATCGACCTCGCCGACGCCGTCGGCAAGGTGCTCGGCCTCGAGCTCCAGCGTCAGGACGCGTCGTTCGAGACGATCCTGCCCGCGCTCGGCAGCGGCAAGTACGACGTCGGCACCGGCAACTTCGGCGTCACCGAGGAACGCCTGAAGACCATCGACTTCGTCACCTACATCAACGACGGCCAGGGCTTCGCCGTCCGCAAGGGCGACACGAAGCTCGGCAAGCAGAAGATCACCGACCTGGTCCAGCTGTGCGGCCTGACCATCGGCACCGGCGCCGGCACCACCTTCGAGGCCACCCTCACCGCGCAGAAGGGCGTGTGCGCCAAGGCCGGCAAGAAGCCGTACGACGTGAAGGTCTACGCCGAGAACGCCGCCACCCTGACCGCGCTCCAGCAGGGCCGCATCGACGTCGTCATGTCGACCATCAACGGCCTGCGCCACCAGGCGGCGCAGCCCGCCTCGCAGACGGAGTTCCTCGGCGAGTTCCACCGCCTCGACGTCGGCTTCGCCTTCAAGAAGGGCTCCCCGCTCACGAAGGCGTTCCAGGCCGCCGTCAACGAACTGATCAAGGACGGCGTCTACGCCCGGATCCTCGAGAAGTGGGGCACCACCGCCTCGGCGATCGACGCCTCCGAGATCAACCCCCGCGAACACCTCTGAGCCGAGCAGGAACGACGCCATGCCCTCCACCACCGACACCGCGCCGCCCGGCCCGGCCGCCCCCGGCGCCCCGGCACCGCCCCTGCC
>MUNG01000217.1 GCA_002154585.1 Streptomyces pseudogriseolus | reverse complement strand
CGGCGCCCCTCGACATGACCGTCCTCCGCGAGCCTGCGGTACGCCTCGGTCACCACGCCCCGCGAGACGCGCAGTTCGGCGGCGAGCAGCCGGGTGGCCGGGAGTCTGCTGCCCACGGTCAGCCTGCGGTCGGTGATCGCCTGCCGCACCTGCCGCGCGAGCCAGTCGGCCTTGCCGTCCGCGGGCACGTCGTCCGCCCGCAGGTTCAGGAAGTCCGAGCCGTGCGCCGTCGCGCCGTCCCTGTCGGTCACCGGACCGATGGTGCCATGCACCGCTACGGCGTCCTGGCGCCGAGACCGATCGTGAACTCCGGTGCGGCGGTGNNCCTCGGCGAGGGCGTTCAGGGCCTGCGCCACGGTGTCCGCGCCTCCCTCGTGCATCGCCTCCGCCACCACGAGGATCCGGCGGGTGCTGCCGCTCACCGCCGAGTGGCCGCTCTGCCGGTTCGTCCAGCGGCGGGCGTGCGCGCGCCCGGCGGAGTCGGCGTACGTCACCTCGCCCGGGGCCGGGTGCTCGGTGCGGCCGTCGAAGGTCGTGTACTCCTCGTCGCCGTGCGCGGGGCGCACCTCCAGCAGCGGGCCGGTGATCCGGTCGGTGTCGAGCACCGCGACCGGCACGGCGTACGCCACCGAGACCGCGTTGCACAGGTCGACGACCGGGTGGATGCGAGGCAGGGCGCCCTCCTTGCGCAGGCGGCGCAGCAGGGACTCGGAGGCGCAGCGGTACTGCGTCGGACGCAGGCCCATGCGTGCGAACGCCCGCCGCCAGGCGAGCACTTCGGGGAACTGGCTCTCGGGGCCCGTGGCAAGCCGGGCGAGGGCGCGGGCGGTGTACTCCGCGACGCGCGGGGCCACCACGTCCGGCGAGCCGGCGTCGGTGGCGTCGACGTCCGTGCCGTACAGCGCGCCCGCCGCCAGGCCCGGGTGGGCGGACCGGACCGCCTCCGCGTGCCGGAAGGTCAGCCCGGTCATCCCGCCACCGCCATCCGGGCGCTCAGTCCGACGAAGCTCGCCGTGAAGACGGCGCGCAGGCCGGTGGTGACCCGGGGGTGGGCCGCCAGCCGGTCCCGTACGGCCGCGGCGCACACGCCGTACGCGGCGAAGACCACGAAGGTCAGGGCCATGAAAACCCCGCCGAGCTGGAGCATCACGCGGAGCGAGTCCGTCGACCCGGCCGGGACGAACTGGGGGAGGAAGGCGACGAAGAACAGCGTCGGCTTCGGGTTCAGCACATTGATCAGCACGGCCGTCGTGATCACGCGGAGCGCCGGGCGCGGCTCGGACTCCGCGCGGACGGCGAACGCCTCCTTGTCGCGCAGCATCGCCCACGCCATGTACAGCAGATACGCGACGCCCGCGTACTTCACCACCGCGTAGGCGAGCGGGCTGGAGGCGAGCAGGGCGGCGAGGCCGGTGACGGACGCCAGCAGGTGGGGCACGACCGCGAGGGTGCAGCCGAAGGCGGCCACCAGACCGGCCCGCCGGCCGTGGGAGAGACCGGCGGCGAGGGTGTACACCACGCCGGTGCCGGGGGTGGCCACCACGGCCAGGGCGGCCAGCAGGAACGCGAGACTCAAGGAAACCTCCGGGGAACTACGTCGGTTCCTCCCAGCCTGGTGGCGTCATGGACCGGTGGACAGAGCCAAAGAGGGGCCGTCGGACCGGTCCACAACGGGAGTGCGGGCGCGGTGTCAGTGCAGGCGTCGGACCGGGGCACCGGACAGGTACGCCTCGATGTCCTCGACCGCCTCCGTGTAGTACGTGCGGTAGTTGAGCTCGGAGACGTAGCCGAGATGCGGGGTGGCCAGCAGACGCGGTGCGGTGCGCATCGGGTGGCCGGCGGGGAGCGGCTCGGTGTCGAAGACGTCCACCGCCGCGCCCGCGATCCTGCCCTCGTGCAGCGCGGTGAGCAGGGCGTCCTGGTCGACGAGGCCGGCGCGTGAGGTGTTGACCAGACAGGCGGTCGGCTTCATCAGGGCCAGTTCGGGCGCGCCGAGCAGGCCCCGGGTGGTGTCGCCCAGGACGAGGTGCAGGGACACGAAGTCGCTGGTGCGCAGCAACTCATTCTTGGAGGCTGCCAGTTCTACGCCCACCTCGTCCGTGCGCTCCTCGGTGAGGTGCGGGCTCCAGGCCGTCACCTCCATGCCGAAGGCGAGGCCCACCCGTGCCACCCGGCCGCCGATCTTGCCCAGGCCGAGCAGGCCGAGGCGGCGGCCGTGCAGATCGGCGCCGACCGTCGACTGCCAAGGCCCGTTCGCACGCAGGGCGTTGTTCTCGGTGACCACGCCACGGGCGAGCCCGAGCAGCAGCGCCCAGGTCAGCTCCACGGGCGGGGTGGGGAAGCTGCGGGTGCCGCAGACGGTGACGCCGTTGCGCTCGGCGGCCGTGTAGTCGATGACCGAGTTGCGCATGCCGGACGCGACGATCAGCTTCAGCCGGGGGAGCCGGTCCAGCAGCGAGGCGGGGAACGGGACGCGCTCGCGCAGGGTCACCACGATGTCGAAGTCGGCGAGCGCCGACGCCAGTTCGTTTTCGTCGGCGATGTGCTCGCGGAACGTGGTCACAACCACCCGGTCCCGCACGGGACCCCAGTCGGCGATCGTGGTGGCGGCGTCCTGGAAGTCGTCCAGCACGGCACAGCGCAGGCGCATGTCGGTCCCTCCAGCAGGCCGGGAGTGAAGTCAGGCCAGTGCCTCGGCCGTCGCGCGGGCGAAGCCCTCCGGATTGTCCAGCATGATGTTGTGGCCGCAGTCCGGAACCGGGACCACGCGGACGCCCGCCGCCTCCATGGCCTCCGCGCCGGGGAAGGGGCCGTCGGTCTCCGGGTACAGGAACGTGCGCGGCACCGCGAGGTGGAGCAGCATCTCCCGCATCGTGGGGGTCGTGCCCCGGACCAGGTGGACGGCGCTGCGGTGCAGGGCCTCCCGGCCCGCCAGCCGCATCGTCGACCACCACAGCTCGCCCGCGCGGTCACGCACCTCACGCCAGCCGCCCGCGACGAACTCCTCCTCCCCGTACGCCGCGATGCCCCTGCTGCCGAGCGCGCCCGGCTCCGGGGTCAGCGGGTCGAGGTTGGCGTCGACGAGGACCAGCCGCGACACCAGCTCCGGGTGGCGGGCGGCCAGGACGACCGCGACCGAGCCGCCCATGCTGTGCGCGACCACCTCGGCGGCGGTGACCCGCGCGGCGCGCAGCGCGGCGGCGAGCGCGTCCGCGTGGTCCTCCAGGGTGTAGGCGAACGCGGTGGGCCGGTCGCTGTGGCCGTGCCCGAGCAGGTCGACCAGCAGGGAGCGGTGCCCGGCCAGCAGCGGGTGCACGGCGGTCTCGGTGAAGTAGGCGGGGGAGGTGGCGCCCAATCCGTGGACGTACACGCGGGCCGGGTCCCGGCCCGGCAGCTCGACCCAGCGGATGCGGTCGCCCTCGGTCGTCACGGCGGCGCTGTGCACGGTCCGGTGCCCCTTTCGTCGTACGGGTCGTCGTACGTGGCCGTACGGGTCGTCGCACGTGTTGTCGCACGTGTCGCGGAAGACGAGCACCGTATCCGACGGGCGCCCCGCCGGCTCAGGGGGTACGGCTCACGGGGTGTGGCCGAAGCGCAGCAGGCCGGCGGGGTCGTGGGCGTGCTTGAGGCGCAGCAGGTCGGCGTGGACCTCCGGGGTCCAGGCGCGGGCCCGGTCGGCGGTGTCGCCGGGGGCGCCGTGGATGTTCACCATCGTGCGGCCGGTGCCGTACGGGGACATCGCGGTGTGCAGGGCCCTCGTGGCCCGCTCGACGGCCTCCGCGTCGGACGGGGAGGCGACCACCCCGACCGACTCCAGGAGGTGTTCGGCGTCCCGGGCGCAGATCATGTCCGGGCCGGGCCCCGGGCGGGACAGGGCGCCGCCCATGTGCCGGAGCCCGACGAGCAGCAGCGGGCAGTCGCCCGCGTCCGGGCCCACCTGGTCGAGGAACGTCCGGACCGCGACCGGCGTCAGCTCGTGCAGCAGCAGGCACGACTCCCGCGCCGGAAGCGGGTCCTGCGGGTCCGTGTGGATGCGGTCCGCCTCCGTGTACGGCATGACCTCCACCGTGTCGACGGCCACCGGGGCGGCCTCCCGCACCGGCGCCAGCAGTTCCTCGCCCTCGTCCGGATCGCCGGTCCACGCGACCGCGACCCGCGCCCAGAAGCGGCCCCGCAGCGGCTCCGGGACCTGCGGAAGCGGCGGCAGCCGCAGCAGCGTGAACGACGTGCACATCCGGTCCGGCACCGTGGTGATCCACCCGGACCAGGCGGTCAGCACGGCCTCCGCGTGCTCGCCGGGGAACCAGATGCCGCCGCCGAGCAGGGTCCGCAGCGGCAGCAGCTCCGTGACCATCGACGTCACCACGCCGACGGCGCCCTTACCCCCGCGCAGCGTCCGGAACAGGCCGGGCTCGCGGTCCCGGTCCGTCTCGTGGAGCGTCCCGTCGGGGGTGACGACGTGGAAGGAGCGGACCAGGTCGGCGCCGTACCCGTAGGCGCGGCCCAGCACGGGCAGGCCCCCGCCCACCGTGTAGCCGACCGCGCCCACGCCCGAGGAGGTGCCGGACAGTCCCGCGAGGCCGTACGGCGCGGCCGCCGCCGGCACGTCCCGCCAGCGCGCCCCGGCCGCGACGGTCGCGGTGCCCCGTTCCGGGTCGACCGTTACGTCCGTCATCCGCCTGGTGCTGATCAGCAGCCCGTGGTCGAGCGGGTAGTTGGCGCCGTGGCCGGTCGCCTGGACGGCGACGGGCGTCCCGGTGGCCGACGCCCAGCGCAGCGCGGTCACCACGTCGTCGGCGCCCGTCGCCCCGACCACCACGTCGGGAGTGCGGCGGGCGGACAGGTTGAAGCCCGTGACCTCCGGCGCGTAGCCGTCGTCGCCGGGGCGCAGCACCGGGCCGCGGATCTCCGACAGGGCGAACAGGTCGGGCGTCCCGTGCAGGGTGACCATGGCGACCTCCGTGGCGCGCGGTACGGAGGGACGGCGGCGGGCCGGGTCCGGGACGGTCCCGGCGCCGGCCGTCCGGGCCCTTCCTCCAGCATGGTCCCGCCACGCGGGAGCCGCACGGCGGGCGTCCGGGGCCCCGTCCGCGCCGACTGGGCGTCGGCAAAGGCACGGGCCGGGCGGGCGTAGCGTAGGTGGCATGACGACGTACGGATCCTTCCCCGGCACGCGCCCGCGGCGTCTGCGTACCTCCCCGGTGATGCGGCGCATGGTCGCCGAGACCCGGCTGCACCCCGCCGACTTCATCCTCCCGGCCTTCGTGCGCGAGGGCGTCGCGGAGCCGGTGCCGATCTCGTCGATGCCGGGGGTCGTGCAGCACACCCGGGACAGCCTGAAGAAGGCCGCCGTCGAGGCCGCAGAGGCCGGCGTCTCCGGGATCATGCTGTTCGGCGTGCCGGAGGAGTCCAAGAAGGACGGTGCGGGCACCGCGGGCACCGACCCGGACGGCATCCTCCAGGTCGCCCTGCGGGACGTCCGCGCGGAGGTCGGCGACGACCTGCTCGTCATGTCCGACCTGTGCCTCGACGAGTTCACCGACCACGGCCACTGCGGCGTCCTCGACGAGCACGGCCGCGTCGACAACGACGCCACCCTCGAGCGGTACGCCGAGATGGCGCAGGTCCAGGCCGACGCGGGCGCCCACGTGGTCGGCCCCAGCGGGATGATGGACGGGCAGATCGGCGTCATCCGCGACGCCCTCGACCAGATCGGCCGGGAGGACGTCGCGATCCTCGCGTACACCGCGAAGTACGCCTCCGCCTTCTACGGGCCCTTCCGGGAGGCCGTCGGCTCCTCGCTCCAGGGCGACCGCCGCACCTACCAGCAGGACCCGGCCAACCTCCGCGAGTCGATGCGCGAGCTGGCGCTCGACCTGGAGGAGGGCGCGGACCTGGTCATGATCAAGCCGGCCGGCCCCTACCTCGACGTCCTCGCCAAGGTCGCGGACGCGGTGGACGTGCCGGTCGTGGCGTACCAGATCTCCGGTGAGTACGCGATGATCGAGGCCGCCGCCGAGAAGGGCTGGATCGACCGCGAGAAGGCGATCGTCGAGTCCCTCACCGGCATCCGCCGGGCGGGCGCGCGCAGCATCCTCACCTACTGGGCCACCGAGGTGGCCCGCACCCTGCGCTGACCCGAGGTTCCCTCGGGGCTCAGACCCACCGGGAGTACCGGTCGGCCCGGACCGGCCGGGTTTCTTCCGCTCGCGTCCTGGTACGGCCCTGTACGGCAGGCCCTCGGCCGCACCGGGTCCCTGGACCGCACGGTGCTTCTCCTCATCTGCTCGTGGGCGGGTTCGGTCCTGCTGTCGCAGGTGAACCCGCCCATCGTGGCCGTACCCGGGCCGGCGCCGCACGCGGTTTTCGGCGCCGGCCCGTCGCTCAGTAGGCGAGCGCGTCGTCCATCGAGGACTGCCAGTAGGTCACCGTCAGGCTGCTGTCGTAGTAGACGCCCTTGGCCGGCAGCGCCGGGATCGCGGCGGGGCCGCCGTCGCTGTTCGGCGTGCGGCCCTGGAAGCCGACGGTGAGCTTCTTGCCGGTCGTGCCGCCCGAGCCGCTGCCGTCGGCGGCCGACAGCAGCACCCCCGCGTACGCCGACTCACCCGGCGCCAGGGTGACCACGGCCTGCGGCTTGGAGTCCTCGACCGGCTGCGGCACCCACTGCATCTCGTCGAACCGCAGCACCGGGTAGTAGGGCAGGTCGCAGTTCTGCGAACCGGTGTTCTCGACCGTGATCAGCATGTGGTTCACCGGGCGGGAGACCGGCTCGGCGGTGACGGACGTGTTCGATCCGTTGCAGGGGTTGAAGGACGCAGGGGCGTCGTCGGACCCGCCCGAAGCGGAACCCTTGCCCGCCGAGGAGCCGCCCTTGCCGGCCGAGGAGCCCTTGCCGCCGCTGTCGCCGGTGCCGGCCGCGTCCCCGCTCGATCCGTTCGCGGAGGAGTCGTTCCCGCCGTTGTCCGAGGCGGACTCCTTCGGCGCCTGCGAGGAGGTGTCCGAGGGCGCCGACGCGACGGGCCCCGAGGCGGACGCGCCCTCGTCGCGGGTGCCGGTGCCGTCCTGGCAGGCGGTCAGGGCGAGCGAGGCGACGGCGACACCGGCGGCGGCGAGGAGCTGGAGACGAGAGGTGCGCATGGCGGATTCCTTGTCATGTGAAGGGACTTGGCGCAGCCGCTCGACCGGCCGGCGGGAGCGGCGTGCTTGGATGACCAGAGCGTGCGGTCTGATCCGTCCCGGCCGCCACCGCCGACGGGCGATCCGGGACGCTGGAACGCTCATACCGCGCTGACCTGGGGGAACGGCCGTCCCCTGGAACGGTGGAACGGGACACGGGGGAGTGGAGGAACGGTGTCGGAACAGACGGCCGCGGCGGATTTCGCCGCGCTGCTGCGGGAGTTGAAGGACCGGTCGGGGCTCAGCTACGGGGTGCTCGCCAAGCGGCTCCACATGAGTACGTCGACCCTGCACCGGTACTGCAACGGGGACGCGGTGCCGGCCGACTACGCCCCGGTCGAGCGGCTGGCCCGGCTGTGCAAGGCGCGCCCCGAGGAACTCGTCGAACTGCACCGCCGGTGGGTGCTGGCGGACGCGGTGCGGGGGCGGAAGGGGGC
>MUNG01000216.1 GCA_002154585.1 Streptomyces pseudogriseolus | reverse complement strand
GGAGGGGGCGGAGGGGGGTGTCGCTGCTGGCGATGGTGATGTCGCTGGGGACGCCGAGGATGCGTACCCAGGCGTCCTGGGGTGGGCGGGCGCAGTGCATATGGGGGCTGGCCCCCTGCGACCGGAGCACCCGGGCGACGGAGTCCATGAGGACGAGGGCGCGGATCTCGGGGGCGGCGTGGAGTGCCGGCGCCTGCCCGGCGAGGTCGTGGGTGTGCCCGTACCGGGGGCCGGCGCGGAGGATGTCGCGGACGAGGCGTGCGAGACGGGCGTCGGCGCCGCCGGCGAGGGAGATGTTGAGGAACCCGGGCCCGGTGACGACGACGTCATGGATCCCGTCGGTACGGAGAAGTCGGGTCCGCAGCAGCTCGGCGACGGCGGGGGCGGGCTGCCCGGCCGGGCGGGCGAGCTGGAGGGCGACGTTGGTGGCGTAGTCACCGCAGCCTCCGGGCCCGGGGGGCGCGACGACGACGCGCTCGGGCAACACGGCCACGGCGAGTTCTCCCTCGTCGACGGCACGACGCACCGCGTGCAGCACGGTGCGGGAGAGCTCGACGGGGGTCACGGGACAAGCGTAGGCGAGGAGGGGGGTGGGTAGGCGAGCAGGTTAGGGGCCTGTCCCGGGATGTGGACGAGGGTGGACAGCTAGGCGTGCCCGGCGGCGGCCTCGGCGTCTCCGGGCCCGCGCACATGCCCGACGGGGGCGTCGATCAGGGACCGCACAACCCTCACAAGCTCCTGCGGATCGAAGGGCTTGGCAAGAAAGGCGTCGACGCCGACATCGAGGCCGCTCTCGACCTCGTGCTGGGTGCAGGCGGAGACGATGAGGAGGGGGACGCCGGCGGTCCGCGGGTCGGACCGCAGCCGCCCGGCGGTTCTGAGCCCGTTCAGCCGGGGCATGACGACGTCCAGGGTGATGAGGTCGGGCCGCACCTGATGCACGACTTCCAGACACTCGGCACCATCGGCCGCGGTCACCACCTCGAAGCCCTCCAGCTCGAGGTTGACCCTGATCAACTGCCGGATGACCTTGTTGTCGTCCACCACAAGAACCCGGCCCGAAGTGCTCGGCACGACTCGAGAGTAGGTCGGGACCGGCCACCGCGTCCGGCGTTTCCCCACTTCCACCCCGTTCGGGGTACGGGGCGCACGGGGAGTCGATCGGGGCGACCGGCGCCGGACGGGGAAAGTGGTTCATGACCACCCCCGGAGAACTGGTAGTGTTCTACCCGTCGCCGCGATCACCGCGACCGACACGCCCCCGTAGCTCAGGGGATAGAGCAACGGCCTCCGGAGCCGTGTGCGCAGGTTCGAATCCTGCCGGGGGCACCATCGATTAGGTGCCCAAAGACCCCGTCACCAGCGGAAACGCTGAGGCCGGGGTCTTGGCGTATGTGCATCCAGATGCAGCGCCGTAGTTCCCGAAGCAGACATCAGCCGGCGTCCGGCCACTGTTCCGGAGGCGTGCGCGGTTTCGGATCGGTCTGCCGCTCCACTCGCCGCGCGTTCTCGATCCGCAGGCTTGTCAGCCACGGCCACAGGTCCGGCAGAGGCTGCGCCGGACAAGCGAGATCGTGTTCGATTCGGCACCGCTGGAATTGATCCGGCGGACACACCCCGTAGACCGTCACCCTCCCATCGGACAGTTCGATCCATCGGCGGTCCGCCGGCACCGTGTGGGCCAGCGGACGCATGTCCGGTTCCAACAGCACCCAGTCATGATCGAGCGTCGCCACCCAATCCCCTAACAGCCCGCACCGCGGACACCGGGACTGTCCACCATCCAGCCGCCGCGGTTCCCCTGAAGCCCCCATACCGCGAGGGTCGCGACCCCGGCACTCCGGGCGTAGAGCGCCAGCCGGACAATTTTTCTTGAGGCGACCGACTATCAGCGGGGCGGAACACAACACGGCAGGTGCAGATTGCAACCAACGGCCAAACCGCACATGGCCGAGAGATGGTGAAAGCCCGCTGGCACGAGTGGACTGGAAGGCTCACAGCGAGGTCAGAAGCGCCGTCGCGGACGCTCACATCGGAGAGGATCGCCGCGAACCCAGCACTCGCGGTTCGGCAGGTCTCCTGAGAACCGAAGTCTCAAGTAACGGTGCCGACTCCGTCGAGTTGGTCAGCCGGTCAGACAGTGCGGGCAGGGCTGTGCCGTGGGACCCGGCCGTCCAACTGTCCCATCGGGTCGCGTGCCTTGGCGGAGAGACAGGCCCGCGATCACGGAGGTTCCTCGTGTGGGGCGGGGGCGGACGGTCCAGGCGGTGGCGAGGCTGTCGACGAGGAGCAGGCCGCGGCCGTTTGCGGAGGCCGCGTCCGGGTGGGACAGTGCGGGCTTGCCAGTGCCGGTGCCGGGGTCGGAGACGGCGAGCCAGTAGTGGCCGTCGGCCGGCCACAGCACGAGTTCGATGAGGTCCTCGTCCTTTCGGCAGCTCCCGTGGCGAATGGCGTTGGTGACCAGTTCCGAGGTCAGCAGGCTCAGGTCGTCGCCCAAGAGCGGGCGGAGGGTGTGCGGCAGTGTTTCGGTGACGGCGTGGCGGGCCCTCCGTACGGAGGCGGGGTGGGCAGGAAAGTGCCAGTGAGCGGGTACCACGGGGATTTCGGGCATGACGAACTCCAGTGCTTCTGTGAGGGTTCGGGAATCGCCGGTGGCCTGCCGCCCTGGTCGTGGGCACACCCGTCCCAGGGCAGGCGGGCGTGCTCGCGCGGTGCACTTCCGGCGTTGCTGTGTGTAGCGTGCGCGATACCGACAGTAGAGCAGCCAGTGGTAAATTTCCCACGCGCTCCAGAGAATTCACCACGGAGAGGTAGGGCGGCCTCCGGGCGCCGCTACGCGACCCCTGCCTCGGATGGAAGGAATCCCAATGCCCCCGAGGACTACCCCCACAGAACGGCAGAAGCGGCTGGGAAGTGAGCTGCGGCGCATCCGTACCGTGTCAGGGATGTCCGCGGAGTTCGCGGCGGGGCTACTGGGTGTGGACCGGGGCAAGATTTCCAACATCGAGTCCGGAGTCCGGACCATCAGTGCCGACCGCCTGCGCACCTTGGCCTGCAACTGTGACGTGACCGATGAGACGTACATCGAGGCGCTCATCGAGATGGCCCAGGCGAGTACGGGCTGGTGGGAGCGCTACCGAGGCATCCTGCCCCAAGGCTTGCTGGACATCGCCGAGGTCGAAAGCCACGCGGTGCGCATGCGCGGCGCCAACACCGTGCACGTGCCCGGTCTGCTCCAGACCTCGGAACAGGCGATGGCCATCTTCCGGGCCGCGGTTCCCGCCCTGCCCGAGCACGAGGTCGCCCTGCGGCTTGCGCTGCGTGCCGAACGCCAACAGGTGATCACCGGCGACAAAGCGGTCCCGTACGTCGCGGTCATCCATGAGGCGGCGCTCCGCATGCAGTTCGGCGGAACCGAAGTCGCCCGCGCCCAGTTGGAGTTCCTTCTGGAAGCCTCTGAGCGGGACAACGTCACCCTGCTTGTTCTGCCCTTCGCCCACGGTGCCTTCCCTGGTGCCGGGCAGACGGTCGTCCACATCGAAGGGCCCGTCCCGCAGCTCGATACGGTGCAGGTGGACAGCTCTCACGGGCCCACCTTCCTCCACGCCGAGGGTCAGTTGGCGAAATACCGGGCACAGCTCGATCTGTTGGAAAGTCTGGCTCTGTCGCCAGAGCGGTCCCGAGATTTCATCCGCGACATCTCACGCCAACTATGAGGAGTATCGATGCCCGACATCACCTGGGAGGCCCCGTTCTGCGCTGAGGGCAGTTCCTGCTTCCGCCTCGGTACCGATGCCGACGGCAACGGGTACATAGCCGTCGTCGGTCAGGAGGAGAGCCCCCTCATCGACTCCCTCGAAGCCCTCCGCACCCTCATCACCGACATCAAAGCCGGTAAGGCCGACCACCTGCTGTAGAGCCCGCGACGCCCCCGGTCACGGGTCGAGTCAGCCGGCCGCTGGCTTTCGAGCGTTGAGGTTGCAGAGGTCCCGGTGGTAGGCGACGTGCGCCTCGTCGATCGGTTGTCCCGGGGCGCGGCGGAGGGGGCGGGGGGTGCGGTCGCCTCTCGTACCCCTGACCAGGCCCTCGTTGTCGACGTAGATTTCCAAGCCGTCGAACAGGACGTGGCAGTTCGCGCACAGGCACAGGAGGTTCTGGAGTTCGTCGGGGCCGTGGTGAGGGCTGCCCAGGCCTCTTATGTGCGCGGCCTCGCTGTACGGGCGGTTCAGGTAGCGGAGGGCCGTGTCGCAGACTTGGCATCGGTCGTCCTCCAGCTCCTTGACCTTTCTGGCGAGGGCTTCGTCACGGACGATGACGGAGCGGGTTGCCTCACGGCGCGGTGCGGGGCCGGCTGACCGCCCGTACTCGTCCGTGTCAGCGCCGCCGGGCTCCTCCGCCCATGGGGTCAACGGGCCACCAGCTGTGGTGTAGCCCGACAGACCTATTCGAGAGAACAGGGCCTGGCGGTCGATGTCCCCGAGGTACGTCTCGCAGATCGTGGCGATGGCCTCCAGGCGGGTCACCGGGTCGCAGAGGAGGTCTGCGGTCTCCGCTGTGAAGCCAGCCTGCGGGTGGTGCTCGTTGAAGAGGCCCACGTTCGGCATCCTCATGGCGAGCTCGGCCGGTATGCCCCGGACCTCCCACAGTTCGCTGCCCTGGAGGTGCCAGAACGGATACTCCGGTGTCGCCTTCGCGTTGGGGAGGCCGAACTCGACCAGGAGCGGACCGACTTCGTCACGGAAGGTCGGCCACGGAGTCAGGCGAGGACGGTCATCGGCCGCGCGGGCCATCGCCCACAGCAGGCTCAACGGCTGGTGGCGGCTCGGGGCCGGGTTTCCGGGGCCTCGGGAGACCCTGAGTTGCCGCAGGCGTGCCAGCAGACCGGCGCGGTTGTCGGAGGGCGCCCCGGTCTCCACCACGAAGCCGAGCTCGCGCAGGCATCGCGCCACTGTGGCCGCACCGCCGCTGAAGTCCGCCGCGCTCAGGAAGTCCCCCGTGGCGTAGCCGTGGGCGACGCCCGCGATGGCCTTCGAGTCGTAGCGGCGACCGTCCAAAACCAGCTGGTACGACCTGGCTCGCCCGAAACCGTACGTCCGGAGGAACTCCTCCCGGCCCAGACGGCGGAACTCCTCGGTTGCCGCGATGACGTGCTCGTGCCTGATGTCCCCAAGCCCCATACGAGGCAGGCTAGTCGGACGGTATGACAAGTCGTACATGCATAGGGCGGCGGTCGTGCAGGTCTCTCCCGCCTCAGCCCCCATATCGCTCATAGCGGTAGCATCCGAGGTAGCATGAAGAGCATGAGTGAGCCTACCCAGAAGTACTCGATCACGATGCCCCGGGACATCGCCGAGGCCGCTCGTGCGCGCAGTGGTCCCTCCGGCCTGTCGTCCTACGTCGCCGCGGCCGTCGCCCGTCAGATCGAGCGTGACAACCTCAACGACCTCATCCAGGTCGCCGAGGCGGAGCACGGCCCTGTGACAGAAGAAGAGATCCAGGCTCTGCGGGACCAGCTCCACCAGGCTCGCGAGCAGCAGCGCCGGAACGGGGCGGACGCGGCGTGACGCCCTCCCCCGCCACCCCCGGTGGCACCCTGGTCCTCGACAGCGAGGGGCTGGCCAAAGCCGTTCTGCGCGACCGCACGGTGACCGCCTGGCTCGCTCTGGCGCGCGCCGACGACCTGCGCGTGATCACATCGGCAGCCACCCTTGTCGAAGTGGTACACCCCCGGATCAACCGACCGGCTCTGGAGTGGACCCTTTCGCGCCTGGTGGTCGAACCGGTCAGCGAGCCGATCGCCCGGCGAGCAGCCGCCCTCCTCGCCGACGCCGGCTTGCACGGGCACAAGTACGCCATCGACGCCATGCTCTGCGCCACCGCCCTCGCCGCGCCCGGCCCGGTCACGGTCCTCACCTCCGACCCGGAAGACCTGACAGCGCTCGGCGGCGGGCGTATCACCGTCATCAAGGTTTGACTGCGGCGCTCAGCCTTCGCGCTTCCCGGTCGTCCTGCTGTCGGCCGCACGGACGTCACCCACGCGTCTCCCTGAGCAGGTCGCCCTCCTCGTCGTACAGCTCCAGCGTGTACGACAGTCCGAAGCGGTCGAGGAGAGCCGCCAGGTCGGTGAAGCGGGACGGGTCCATCACTCCGTTCAGGAGGACGTCCGGGCCGTCGGCCGGCTCGAGTTCGAGTTCGCACCACGTGGTGCCCACCTCGTAGCCGTACCAGGACGACGACCTCGAACTCCAGCCGTGCCGTTCGAAACGCACGGCTATCGGGGCCGCGTCCCCGTGCCCGTGCAGGATGCCGTACACGTTGTTAGACAGGTTCCCCCACTCGGGGGCGAGGTCGCCGGGCTCCCGCTCCGGCTCAGGCTCCGGCACGGGTCGCCGTCACCAGCCAGCTCCGCGAGCTCAGCCGCACCCCCACCTCCGTCGCGTACGCCGTGAACGCCTCGGCTGCCGCCTCACGCGCGCGGGCGACCGCATCCTCCGGCACGTCCCGCAGCCAGTGCCGCATCGGGCCCCAGCCGAAGAGGAACGCCGACGCGTCGGCAGGGTCCGCGCCCCAGTGCTGGTGCGTCTCCAAGGGGGTCACCTCGATCCCCTCGAACCCCGCCGCTGACAGCACCGCCCTCGTCCGGGACAGATCCGCGAACGACGCCGGGCCCGTCGCCGACGCCGCCGTCAGGTCGGGCAGCGGGGCGTGTCGCGACACCGCCGCGAACACCGCCGCCTGGTCCAGGCGGTCGAAGGACTGCGGGCAGACGAAGGCCAGCCGGCCGCCCTCCCGCAGCGCCCCCGCGATGTTCCCGAACGCCGCCACCGGGTCCGCGAAGAACATGACGCCGTAGCGGCTCACGGCCGCGTCGAAGGCCGACCGTTCGAAGGGGTGAACCTGGGCGTCGCCCTGGACGTGGGTGACGTTGTGGAGGCCTTCGGTCTCGGCGGTCGTGCGGGCGCGTTCCAGCATCGGTGCCGACAGGTCGATGCCCACCGCGTGCCGTGCGCGGCGGGCCGCCAGTCGCGTCACGCTGCCGTTGCCGCAGCCGATGTCCAGGACCGTGTCGGTGTCGCGGAGGGCGGCCGCGTTCAGGAGCGGGGCGTTCAGTTCGTCGTTCAGGGCGTCGTAGCGCGCCTGGTGGTCGGCCCAGTGCCGGCCCTCGTAGCCGTTCCAGGCCTCGTACTGGTGCGTGTTCGTGATGGGGGTGTCCGCCATGGGTTCATCGTGCCCCCACCCCATGAACGCCGCGCCCTGTTCGCGTCAGCCGCGCCCTGTGTGGTCCCTGGGACAACCACCCTATCGTTCATGTATGTAAATGTTGTTCATTCTATTGATTCGATACCGCCCCTCTGCGTAGAGTCCCGCCACCTCGCCCGTACGAATGGACGGAGCCTCCCGTGTCGAACCAACTCCGCACGCCAGTACGAAGGCGGCGGCTCGGCGCGCTTGCCGCCGTGGTCGTCGCAGCCGCCGTCACCGCCACCGGGTGTTCCTCGGGCTCCTCGGGTCAACAGCAGGACGAATCCGCGCCGTTGGAGGTGTGGATCCGGCAGGACGCCGGGAGTCCGGCCGCCGAGTCGGCGGAGGCGCTCACCAAGGCGTTCACCGAGAAGAGCGGCATCGAGGCCAAGCTGGTCGCCGTCGGTGTGAACGACTTCGAGACCAAGCTCCAGCAGCGCACCGCGCAGAAGGACCTCCCCGACATCGTCATCAACGACACCGGCCAGCTGGGCAATCTCGTGACTCAGGGGCTCGTGCGCGAGGTGGACCGGGAGGGGGTCGCCGGGAGCGGTGATCTCGCCGACCGCGCCTGGGAGGCGGCGCAGGGGTACGACGGCAAGTACTACGGGGTGCCCTTCAACTCGCAGGCCTTCGCTTTTCTCATACGGAAGGACTGGCGGGAAGCCGTGGGGGCCGAGGTGCCCTCCTCCTGGGACGAGCTGATCCAGCTCGCCGTCACCTTCACGAACGAGGATCCCGACGGCAACGGCAAGAACGACACCGCCGGCATGGTCGTGCCCGGCGGCACCACCCGCGGCTATCTGACCTGGTGGTTCGCCACCATGCTCTGGTCGGAGGGCGGCGACTTCGTCAGGAAGGACGGGGACGGGTTCGTCGCCGCCGTCGACGATCCCGCCTCCGTCAAGGCCGTCGAGAAGCTCCAGGCCATGTTCTGCGACTCCAAGGTCGTGCAGCCGGGCGCCAGCACCGCCGACTCCGCCACCACCCACACCGTGTTCGAGAGCGGCAAGGGCGGAATCTATCTGACCGGGCCGTACATGTTGCCGCGGTTCGACGGGTCGCTCGGCAAGGAGAAGTACGAGGTCGTCGCCGCCCCGCCCGGTGCCGGCGGCGAGGCGGCTGCCCTGGCCGAGGGCGAGAACGTCTATCTGATGGCCGGGTCCGCCAACGAGAAGGGGCAGCAGGCGTTCGCCGAGTTCGCCGCCTCCCCCGCCGGGCAGAAGATCGGCCTCGGACTCGACAACGGCGGCATCATCGTCCGGCTCCCGGTCAACACCACCGTGGACGGCGCCGCCGAGCGCAAGGACCCCCGCTGGGACGTCTTCCAGAAGGTGTACGACGAGCACGGCCGCAACGCGCCCGCGCTGCCCAACTGGGCGACCGTCCGTCAGATCTCGGCCGAGGGGCTGAACGGCGTGGTCTCCGAGTGCTCCCGTGACGTCGCCGGCGCCATGGGCGAACTCGCCGACGAGATCGACGCCGAGCTCGAGAAGCAGGGGGCCGCGGGCTGATGACGGCGACCGAGGCGCGGGCTTCGTCGCCGAAGACGCGGGTGCGGCGTCCGGCCCGTCCGGCGGCGCCGGTGTGGTCGCGGCTGCGGCGGGGCGCGACGCCGTGGCTGTTCCTCGCTCCGGCGCTGCTGCTCTTCCTGTACTTCAAGTTCATTCCGATGGCACAGGCCGTGCGGATGAGCTTCGAGGAGGTGCGGCCGTTCCTCGGCAACACCTACGTCGGGGGCGAGAACTACGCCGAGATCGCGGGGAGTTCCGACTTCGGCGCGGCCGTGTGGCACACGGTCGTGCTGGCGGTGGCGACGACGGCCGGCTCGATCGTGCTGGGGCTCGCGCTGGCGCTGCTGCTGGAGGGGCAGACGCGCGCGCTGTGGTTCGTCCGGTCGGCGATCTTCCTGCCGGTGGTCACGGCGATGGCGGTGGTCGCCGAGGTGTGGCGGGTCATGTACTACCCGGCGGAGGGCGGCGCGCTGAACTCGGTGCTCGGCGTGCTCGGTCTGGGACCGAGCGAGTTCCTCAACTCCCCCGACAGCTCGCTCGCGTCCATCGCCTTCGTCGGCATCTGGCGGGGAGCGCCGTACGACATGATGATCTTCCTGGCCGGGCTGGCGGGGGTGGACCGGGTGCTCTACGAGGCGTCCGCGGTCGACGGCGCCTCGCGGTGGCGGCGGATCTGGCACGTCACCCTGCCGGGACTGCGGCCGGTGTTCGCCATTCTGCTGACGCTTGCCGCGATCCGGGGCCTGCGCGTGTTCACCGAGGTGTTCCTGCTGACCAACGGCGGGCCCGACGGCTCCACCGAGGTGCTGCTGACGCTGACGTACAAACTCGGGCTCGAACGGAACGAGTTGGGTGTCGCGGCGGCCGGGACCGTGCTGCTGTTCCTGGTGCTGCTGGTGCTGACCGTGGTGTCGCGGCTGCGCCGGAGGGAGGTCCGATGAGGAACGAGACGGCGCTCGGACTGGCGGAGGCGCGCGGGCCGTGGGCGCGGGTGCTGCGGTTCGTGCTGTACGCCGCGCTGTTCATGGTGTTCGCGGGGCCGCTGCTCGCGCTGATGGTCGGCGCGTTCACCCCGACCGTCGATCCCACGCAGTTCACCCTGTGGCCCGACCGGCTGTCCCTGGACAACCTGGAGCGGGCGGTCGACCGCAACGTCCTCGACTACCTGCTCAACTCCTTCCTCGTGGTGGGCGGCGGTCTGGCGCTCCAGGTGCTGGTGAGCGTGTTCGCCGGATACGCGCTGGCCCGCAAGCGGTTCCGGGGGTCGGCGGTGGTGCTGGTGCTGATCCTGGCGACGATGATGCTGCCGGAGGAGGTGCTGGCCGTGCCGCTGTCGGTGCTGCTGGCGGACCTGCCGCTGCTGCACGTCAGCCTGGTCGGCTCGCTGGTCGGCATGATCGTGCCGGTCGCCGCCTGGGGGTTCTCCATCCTGGTGATGACCGAGTTCATGAAGGAGATCCCGAAGGAGCTGGAGGAGTCGGCGCGGCTGGACGGCGCGGGCGAGTTCCGGGTGTTCTGGCAGGTGGTGCTGCCGCTGTGCCGGCCCGCGCTGGGCGTCATCGGCATCTTCGGCTTCACGATGATCTGGGACCAGTACATGCTGCCGCTGCTGGTCGCCACCGACCCTGCGCAGTACACCCTGCCGCTGGCGCTGCGCTCCCTGCGCTCCGACGACCAGGTGGGCATCGGTGTGCTGCTGGTGGGCGCGTTCCTTGCGATGCTGCCGTCGGTGCTGGCGTTCCTCGCGCTTCAGCGGTCCTTCATCCGGGGGCTCACCTCGGGGGCGGTGAAGGGGTGATCCCGGCGGGCCCGCCTTGCGATGTGACTTTGGCGGGCCCGACTCGGGAAGTGACCCTCACGGGCCCGCCCCGGGACACCCCTGGGGGACACCGCCCGCCCTGTCCCCCGTAGGAGCTACGCGCGGGTGTCCACCCGGTGGTGACGCTTCCCGCGGCGCGTCTCCGTAGCGTCGGGAGGGTCGGAGCGGCGGTGCTGTCACCGCCGCGTTCCCCCCTTCCGCTCGAGGAGCAAGTCGTGCGTGTCGTCTGGCAGTTGCTGGCCGTGGTGGTGGTGTCCCTGATCGGGGGACAGAGCGCGGCCGCGGTCCAGGACAATCCGTGGGCCACCCTGGGCGTCGGCCTGGTGACGGCGGTGCTGGCCGTGTACGTCTACGCCTGGGTGGTGGGGCGGACCGAGAAGCGGCCGGTCACGGAGGTGGCCCGGAAGGGCGCCGTAGGCGCGGTCGGGCGGGGTGTGCTGCTCGGCACGCTGGTGTTCGCGTCCGTGGTCGCCAACATCGCCTACCTCGGGCACTACGAGGTGGACGGCTGGGGGTCGTACAGCGGTGCCGTGGGGCTGGCCGGGTTCATGGCCGGCGCCTCCGTCACGGAGGAACTCCTGTTCCGCGGCGTATTGTTCAGGACCATGGAGGAGCGGTTCGGCACGTGGGGGGCGCTGATCCCGACCAGTGTGCTGTTCGGCGCGTGGCATCTGCTGAACCCGGACGCGAGCCTGTGGGGCGCCACCGTCATCGCGCTGTCGGCGGGCCCGATGCTGGGCGCCGCGTACGTCGCCACCCGGACCCTGTGGCTGCCGATCGGACTGCACTTCGGGTGGAACTTCGCCGCCTCCGGCATCTTCAGCACCGAGGTCTCCGGCAACGACACCCAGCAGGGCCTGCTGGACGCCTCCACCTCCGGGCCGACCCTGATCAGCGGCGGTGAGTTCGGGCCCGAGGCCAGCCTGTACACGCTGGTGTTCTGGGCGCTGGTGACCGTCGGCCTCCTGTGGCTGGCCCGCCGGCGCGGTCAGATGACGCCCCGCCGCTCGCGGCGGGCCGACGCCCCCGCGCTCGCCCGGTGATCCGTCCGCACGGGCTGCGGCAGGTCTGGGGCCGACTGCACGTCACGGCCCGGGACCTGCCGCTCGCCGTGCTGCTGTGCGCGCTGGCGTTCGTCCCGAGCATGCGCGGCAGCGGCACCGACATCGGCGGGGTGGCGGAGCGTCCGTACGACGCGCTCGCCGTCGTCGCGATCGGGCTCCAGACGCTCGCGCTCACGCTGCGGCGGCGCTGGCCGGCCGTCTGCCTGACCCTCATGGCGGCCGGTTTCGCGCTGGACCAGCTGCGCGGCTACCACACGGTCGCGGGTACGGCGCTGCCGCTGGCGCTGCTCAGCGCGGGCGCCCATCTGGAGCGGTACCGGCGCACCACGGTCGCCGTCCTCTCCGTGGCGTACGTGCTGTTCGTCGCCGAGCTGGTGCGGCGCGGGACGGGCGAACCGCCCGCCGAGTTCGTGTCGTTCTACGTGGCGATGTGTCTGCTGTGGGGCGGCGGGGCGTGGCTGCGCTCGACCAGGATCGCCGAGGCGGAGCGGCGCGCTCAGGTGGCGGAGCGGACGCGGGCGGCGGAACGGGCGCGCATCGCGCGGGAGTTGCACGACGTGGTGACCCACCATGTGACCGCGATGGTGGTGCAGGCGGAGGCGGCACGCTATCTGGCCGCCGCGCCCGAACGGCTCGACGAGGCGCTGACCGCGGTCACCGACACCGGCCGGCGGGCCGTCGCCGACCTGCGGCACCTGCTGGACCTGCTGAACCCGGACCACGGGGAGGGCTCCCGCACCCCGCCGGCGGGCCGGCTGCTGACGCTGGTGGAGCAGACACGCCGGGCCGGGCAGCCGGTGGAGTTCACCGAGCAGGGCACCCCGGCGGCGGCGACCGGCAGCGCGGACCTGGTGGCGTACCGGGTGGTGCAGGAGGCCCTCACCAACGCGCTCAAGTACGCTCACGGGCAGGCGACTTCGGTTCTGGTGCGGCACAGCGGGAGGGACATCACGGTGGAGGTCGGCACGGACGGTCCCGGAACGCGGGCCGTGGCCTCGCCCGGCGGCGGCGGGCGCGGGCTGGCCGGTCTCCGGGAGCGGGTGGACGTCCTCGGCGGCGAGTTCGAGGCGGGCCCGCGCCCCGGCGGGGGGTTCGCCGTACGCGCGCGGATACCGACGGGGAGCCGGGCGTGAGCGGACGCGACCCTCGCGTGAGCGGCGCGCCCGTCCGCGAGCCGGGCGCGGGCGGCGCACCCGTACGCGTGCTCGTCTGCGACGACCAGATGCTGGTGCGCACCGGGCTGGTCACCATCATCGGCGCGCAGCCCGACATGGAGGTGACCGGCGAGTGCGCGGACGGGCGCGCCGCCGTCGACCTGGCCGCGAAGGTACGGCCGGACGTCGTCGTGATGGACGTGCGGATGCCGGTGCTCGACGGGATCGAGGCCACCCGGCTGCTGGCCGGCTCCAGGGTGCGGGACCCCGTGAAGGTGCTCGTGGTGACGACGTTCAACCTCGACGAGTACGTGTACGAGGCGCTGCGCGCGGGCGCGAGCGGGTTCCTGCTGAAGGACGCGCCGCCGGACCGGCTGCTGCACGGCATCCGGACGGTGGCGTCGGGCGCGGCGCTGCTCGACCCGGAGGTGACCCGGCAGCTCGTGGGCCGGTACGCCTCCCGGATCCGGCCCTCCGACGGCGGCGACCGCGAGATCCCGCTGACGCCGCGCGAGCTGGAGGTGCTGCGGCTCATCGCGGACGGCCTCTCCAACAGCGAGATCGCGGCGGCGCTGGTGATCAGCCAGGAGACGGTCAAGACGTTCGTGTCCCGCATCCTGTCCAAGCTGCATCTCCGGGACCGGGTGCAGGCGGTCGTCTACGCGTACCGGCGCGGGCTGGTCAACTGACGGTCAGCCATCGCCGGTTCAACGTGTGGCAGCCGTCTCGATCTGGTCGCCGTCGCGGAGCCGGTCGTGCAGCCATTCGGCGTCCGGCGCGCTGAGGCCCACCCAGCCCGTGTCGCCCGAGAGGGACCGCAGCACCTTGGCGTCGAAGGCGAGGGCGCCCGCGTACACGTGCTCGCCGTCGGGAGTGCGCAGTTCGACCAGGTAGGGCACCTTGACCTGGCGGACCTCGGTGCGGGTCTTCAGCGGCAGCACCGCGCCGGCGCTGCGGGCGACCACCGTGAGCCGGGTGCCGGGCGGGAGGCGGCCGGCGGCCCGCAGGTCGACGCGCAGCACGCGGTCGGCGAGGGTGAGGGTGTGCAGGCGCACGTCGAGGTGGCCGGGGGCGCGCCGGGCCGGTGCCGTTTGCCCGCCGCGTGGTCGGGGTGCAGGGCGAGGGTCACGACGGCGACGGCGCAGGCGGCCGTGGCCGCGGTGCCCAGCGCGAGGGTGGCCCGGCGACGGCGTGAGCGGCGGCGGGCGCGGGCGCGGACCTCGGCGGCGGGCAGGGGCGGCGGCGTCTCGTACCGGGCCGCCAACTCACGCAGGGCACCGGTGAGTTCATCCGACACGGCCGCCCTCCTCCCAGGCCGGCTCCTCGGCCTCGTCCGTCGCCAGATGGCGGGCCAGTGCCGCCCGTCCGCGGGACAGGCGGGCCTTGACCGTGCCCACCGGCGCGCCGGTCTCGGAGGCTACCTGCTCGACACTGAGGTCGCACAGATGGTGCAGCACGACCGCCATCCGCTGGGCCTCCGGGAGTTGGCGCAGGGCGGCGACCAGGGCGGTGCGGTCGGGGCCCGGTCCGGGCGTCGTCTCGGGCGGCGGGGAGTGCCGCACCAGTTCCAGCCAGCGCTTCGCGCGGCGCCAGCGGCTCACCGCGAGGCGCATGGCGACGGTGCGCACCCAGGCCTCGGGCGCCTCGTCGGCCACGAGGCGGTGGCGCCGGTCCCAGGCGCGTACGAACGCCTCCTGCACCACGTCCTGGGCCTCGCCGAGGTCCCCGGTGAAGGCGAAGAGCTGGCCGGTCAGCCGCGGGAAGGCAGCCGCGTAGAAAGCGTCGAACTCGTCCTCGTCCATGCCCTCCACCGCAGTCTCCGATCACCTGGGCCGACCCGTCCGCCGGCCGCCCCGCGGGCCGGCCGGCGGGTCGCGTACGCGGGAACGCGCCCCCGTGGGAAGACGCCGGAACCGGCTCCGGGGATCAGTCGGACCGCCGTGCCGGTGGGGGCGGAGCCCGGTGGGGCGGCCGCGCGGAACGCGACGTGCGACTCGTTCCGCAGGGGGCGGACAGGGCCGCGCACAGGGGCTTCGTGACGTTTTCCACAGTGCCACCACGCACCGGTAACTCTGCACTCCCGTAGGTCTCTTGGCGAACGTGTTCCGCGTCACCCCCCTGGTAGACCGGGGCAAATCGGACACCCTGTGAAGTGGATCGTGGCCCGTTCGCCGGTCGTACACAACACTCGGAACCGCCCGCAAAACGACAGTTCGGACCAAAGAGAGCATCCTCCTCCATGACGCACTCCCCCGAAATGCCTGAAGTGCCCATCCGTCCCTACGAGGTGACCGCCGCGGAGGTCGTCCCCGGCGACCTGTTCGCCCTGTCCGCCGAGGACGTGGCCGAGCGGCGCTGGCACGTCGTCACGCACACGCTGCCCGTCTCCCCCGAGGTGATCCGGGTCACGCTGCGGCCGCCGCTGGGCGGGGTGGACCACGAGGAGGACCTGCGGCGCGAGCAGACGGTGACCGTCGCCGGGCGGCGGGTGGACGTGGCCGAGGTGCCGCTGGTGGAGCCGGTGTCCCTGGAGGGCGTGACGTTCCGCGACGGCGACCGGCTGACCGTCCTGCGGGCGGTGGACCCGCTGGCCGACGAGGAGACGTACGTACGCCGCTGGGGCGCCTGGCACCGGGACACCACCGAGGCCGCCGACGCCCACGCCGCGACCGACGAGGAGGTGCGCCGCTGGGCCGCCGACGCCGGCCGCGACGGCACCCTCGTGCGGCACGAGCCGCGTCCCGTGCGGAAGGCGCGGGCGGCCGGACCGCGGCGCGTGGTGGTCACCGGGCTCGGCGCGGTCACCCCGCTGGGCGTGGGCACCGGCGAGCTGTGGGACGGGCTGCTCGAAGGGCGGCACGGCATACGGGAGTTGACCGACCCGGAGTTCGACGGGCTGCCGGTGCGGATCGCCGGCACGGTGCCCGTCGACCCGGCCGGGCTGCTGCCCCGGCAGGCGGCGCGCCGGATGAACCGGGCGGCCCAGTTCGCGGTGCTGGCGGCACGCGAGGCGTGGGCCGACGCCGGGTACGCCGACGGCGGCACGCGCGAGAGCGGGCTGGACCCGGAGCGGGTCGGGGTGAGCCTCGGCGCGATTCTCGGGGACGCGTCGGTGCTGGTCGGCGGCGACCGCAAGCTGCGGGACCGCGGGCCGCGGGGTGTGTCTCCGCTCACCACGCCGATGACGGTGCCGTCGCAGGCGGCCTCCCAGGTCTCCCTCGACCTGCACATCACCGGTGAGGCACGCACCGTGACCAGCGCGTGTGCCTCCGGCACGGAGGCGATCGGGCAGGCCGTCGACCGGATCCGGTACGGGCGGGTCGACGTCGCCCTGGCGGGTGGCGCCGAGGCGGTCGTCACCCCCGCGATCATGGCGTCGTTCGCGGCGATGCGGGCGCTGGCGGAGGGCGACCCGTCGCAGGGATCGCCGTCGCGGCCGTTCGCCAAGGACCGGGACGGGTTCGTCAACGGTGAGGGTGCGGGGGTGCTCGTGCTGGAGTCCGAGGAGCACGCTCGGGCGCGCGGGGCGCGGATCTACTGCGAGGCGGCGGGCTGGGGGCTGTCCGCGGACGCCCACCACGTGGCCGCGCCCGACCCGAGCGGTGACGGCATCGCGCTGGCGCTGCGGCGGGCCGTGCGGGACGCGGGCGGTGAGGTGGCGGACGTCGTCCACGTGAACGCGCATGCCACCGCGACGGTGGACGGGGATCTCGCCGAGGCGCGGGCCCTGCGGGGCGTGCTGGGCGGGCGGCCGCTTCCGGTGACCGCGCTGAAGGGGCACCTGGGGCATCTGCAGGGGGCCGCGGGCGGGGTCGAGG
>MUNG01000215.1 GCA_002154585.1 Streptomyces pseudogriseolus | reverse complement strand
GCTCAGCACCGCCGGCCCCGCCCCGCCCACGGCCGCCGCCTTCACCGCCGTCGTCGAGGACAGCTCGATCAACGGCCGCGCCAGACCCCCCAGGGCCGCGTCCAGCACCTGCCGCGTCCCCGACCCCTCCTCCCGCAGGACGAGCGGCGTGGCCGCGAGTTCCTCCGCCGTGAGGGGGCGCCTGCGACGCGCCCACGCGTGCGACGGCGCCGCGACCACGATCAGCCGGTCGTGGGCGATCACCGCGGAGTCCAGCCCCGCCGGCACCGTGAGCCCTTCCACGAACCCCACGTCCGCCTCCCCCGCCAGCAACCGCTCCGCCACCGCCGCCGAGTTGCCGGCCAGCAGCGACACCGCCGTGTCCGGCCGGTCCGCGCGCAGAGCGAGCAGCCACCCCGGCAGCAGGTACTCGGCGATCGTCATGCTCGCCGCCACCCGCAGCCGCGAGTCCCTGCGGTCCCGCAGCGCCTGCGCGCCCGCGTCGAAGGCCTCCGCCGCCTCCACGATCCGCCGCGCCCAGTCGGTGACCAGCGCCCCCGCGTCGGTGAGCCGCGACCCGCGCGGCGAGCGGTCGACGAGCGCCACCCCGAGCTGTCGTTCCATCGACCGGATCCGGCTGCTGGCGGCAGGCTGGGTGATGCCCAGTTCCCGCGCCGCCCCGCCCAGGCTCCCCAGCCGCGCCACCGCCAGCAGCAGCTCCAGCGCCCCGAGGTCCGGCACCCGGTGGGCCAGGGGTCCCGGGCTCGCGTCGCCGTGCCCGTGACGGTCGCGGTCGTCCGTTGTGCTCATAAGCTCAGCTTATGCCGCCATAGGGGACGGCTCCCTGGTGGCGGCGGCCCTCCGGCCCGACCGTATGACCATGGTCACCGCAACCCGGCCCCTGCCACCCCTCCCCCGTGCCACCGCACGGCCACCGCGCGCCAGCGCCGTCCGTCACCTCGGACCCAACTGGTACGCCTGCGTGATGGGCACCGCCGTCGTCGCCGGAGCGGGCGCCGCGCTCCCCGCGCCCGCGGCCGTCCCGCGCCCCGTGCTCACCACCGTCTGGGCGCTGTCCCTCGTCCTCCTCGCGGTCCTGCTCGCCGCCCGCGCCCTGCACTGGGTCCGCCACCGCGACCGGGCCCGCGCCCACCTTCTCGACCCCGCCGTGGCGCCCTTCTACGGCTGCCTCTCCATGGCTCTGCTGGCCGTCGGCGGCGGCGCCCTGTCCGTCGGGCGGGACTGGACGGGACTGCGCGCGGCCGTCGTCCTCGACGCCGTGCTGTTCACCGCCGGTACGGCCGTCGGTCTTGCCGCCGCCGTGGCCGTCCCGTATTTGATGGCCGTACGCCACCGGGTGACGGCGCGGGAGGTGACGCCCGTCTGGCTGCTGCCGCTGGTCGCGCCCATGGTCTCCGCCGCGCTCGGGCCGCGTCTCGTGCCGTACCTCCCTGCGGGCCAGCCGCGCGCCACCCTGCTGCTGGCGTGCGTCGCGATGTTCGGGCTGAGCCTCCTCGCCACCCTGATCACGCTGCCGCTGGTCTTCGGCCGGCTGCTCACCGGCGGTCCGCCGCCCCTCGCGCTCACCCCGGCGCTGTTCCTGGTGCTCGGGCCGCTCGGCCAGTCCACGACCGCCGTCGGCGCCTTCGCGGACGTCGCCCCGGGGGTCGTACCGGCGCCGTACGCCGAGGGCTTCCGCGTGCTGGCCGTCCTGTACGGGGTGCCCGTCATGGGGTTCGCGCTGCTGTGGCTCTGCCTCGCCGCCGCGCATGTCGTACGGGCGTGGCGGCGGGGCATGCGCTTCTCGATGACGTGGTGGTCGTTCACGTTCCCGGTCGGCACGTGTGTCACCGGCGCCGGGGCCCTCGCCTCGCACACCGGGCTGCTCGCCTACGACGTCCTGACGCTCGCCCTGTACGCCCTGCTGGCCGGCGCCTGGATCACCGCCGCGTGGTGCACGGCGCGCGGCCTGGTCAGCGGCGCGCTGCTCGCAGGGCCCGCCCCAGCACCTGGGGCGCCTCGGCCAACGACGGGCCGTACCAGGTCAGATGGCGTCCGCTGACGAGGGCGCAGGGGAGGCCGGGGAAGGCCTCCGGGCCGTCGTCGGCGGTGAAGCGGTACGGCTCGTCGGGGAGGACGACCACGTCGGGCCGGGCCGCGCGCAACTCCTCGAGCGGGACGCGCGGATACCGCTCGGAGTGGTCCGCGTACAGCGTGCGCACGCCGAGGCGGGCCAGCAGATCGCCGGCGAAGGTGTCGCGGCCGAGCACCATCCAGGGGCGGCGCCAGACGGGCACCACCGCCGTGCGGACCTCCTCGGACGCGGGCGGCGCCTCCCACGCGGCCTCCGCCTCGTCCAGCCAGCGGGGCCGGGTCCGCACCCCGCACGCGGACAGCACCCGGTCCAGCTCGCCGACAGCCTGCGGCAGCGTCCGTACATGGGTGACCAGCACGTCGAGGCCCGCCGCCCGCAGAGCGTCCAGGTCGGGCGGCCGGTTCTCCTCCTCGTTGGCGATCACCAGGTCGGGGGCGAGGGCGGTGATGCGGTCCACGGCCGGGTTCTTGGTGCCGCCGACGCGGGCCACGTCGAGCCCGGCGGGGTGCGTGCACCAGTCGGTGGCCGCGACGAGCGCGCCGGGCGCGGACACGGCCACCGCCTCCGTCAGCGACGGGACGAGGGAGACGACCCGTACGCGGCTCATCGGCGCGGCTTGGTGTCCCGCAGCGCCTCGATGTGCTCGGCGACGGCGACGACCAGCAGCCGGGTCTCCGGCACCGTGGCCCGCCAGCGGTGCCGGACGCCGCCGGTGAGGTAGAGGGTGTCGCCGCGTCCGAGGCGGTAGGCGCGCCCCTCGGCCTCGATCTCCACGGCGCCTTCCGCGACGTACATCAACTGGTCGTTGCGGAACTGGAGTTCACGTCCGGCGTCGTGGTCGCCGGTGAACTCGGAGGCGTGCATCTGGTGGTGGCCGCGGACCAGGGACCGCACCCGCGGCTCCGCCCACTCCTCGGCGCCCTCCGCGCGGACCACGTCCACGCTGCACGCCGGGTCTGCGGCGGCGAGCAGCTCGACCGCGGTGGTGCGCAGCGCGTCGGCGAGCTTCTCCAGGGAGGTCTGGCTGGGACGCGCGCGCTCGTTCTCGATCTGGCTGAGGAACGGGACCGACAGTCCGCTGCGCTCGGCCACGACGGCGAGGGTGAGGTCCAGCGCGCGGCGTCGCCGCCGCACGGCCGCGCCCACCCGCAGGGGCTGTTCTTTGTGGTCGCCCATCGCTCCGGCTCCCTCCTTCGCCGCTCGTCGTGCCCGACCGCCGAAGTTCCGGCGCTCTTCCCTTGCTGGTTTCTCTGCACCCTACGCATGTTCGGCAAACCGTTTCAGGCGCCTGTCACGTCGCCGTCACGTACGGCCGGTGCGGACCTCACAGTTCACGCCAGCCGCCCGCCGGGCCCCTCGGCACACCTCCCATGCGAGAAGGGGTGTTCCCGCCATTGTTCACCGAGTTCGCCGGAAGGTCACGGGGAGGTCCGGTGAGGGGTTCGCGCTCTGTGGTTGTCCGGATTCCTACGGTGGCGGCGGGCGGCTCCGCACGGCGCGAGGGGCGGGTCCGGGCGCCCCTGGGGACGCTCCGGGACCCGCCCCTCACAGGACGCGACCGGTACGGCGGCGGTTACCGCGGTGTCATCCGCTCCACCATGTCCGGGTGCTCCTCGAGCCAGGCGGCGACGGCCTCCTCCTCGTGTCCCTGGCCGCGGTTCTTGATCTCCGCCTCCAGGGTGCCGAGCTCGTCCTCACTCATCCGGAAGCCCTTGATCCACTCGGTGAGCTGCGGATACTGCTCGGGGAACTTCTTGCTGGCGATCGTGCGGATCGTGTTCCCCTCGCCGAAGGCCTTCCTGGGGTCCTTCAGCTTGGTCAGCTCGTACTCGCTGTAGGCCCAGTGCGGCGACCACAGGGTGACGGCGACCGGCTTCTTCTGCGCCAGGGCGCGCTTGAGCTCGGCCAGCATCGCGGGCGTGGAGCCGTCGACGACCTCGTACTCGTCCTCGAGTCCGTAGCCGGGCAGCACCTCGTTCTTCAGCAGCTGCATCTCGCCGGTGCCGGGCTCGATGCCGATGATCTTCCCGTCGAAGAGGTCGGCCTTCCCCTTGAGGTCGGCGAGCGACTTCACGTCCTTGACGTACGACGGGACGGCGATCTCCAGCGAGGTCGGCTCGTACCAGGTGCCCAGGTCGGTGAGTCTGTCCTTGTTCTTGTCCCAGTAGTTCTTCTGCGCGTACGGCAGCCAGGCGTCGAAATTGAGGTCGAGGTCGCCGGAGGCGAGGCCGGTGTAGACCGGGCCGACGTCCATCTGCTTCAGGTTCAGCTTGTAGCCGCGCCGCTCCAGGACGTTCTTCCACAGGTAGGTGACGGCGATGTCCTCGTCCCAGGGGAACCAGGCGATGTCCAGGGCCCGCTTCGTCTCGGCGGGCGTGGAGCCGGACCCGGACTTCACGGGAGCGAGCTTGTCGACGACGTCCGGGTGCGACTTCAGCCAGGTGCGGACGGCGTCCTGCTGCCTGCCCTTGCCCGCCTTGTTGATCTCGGCCTCGAGGCTGGTGAGTTGCTCCTCGGTCATCGAGAAGTTCTTCAGCCAGTCGCCGACGGTGGGGTTGTCGGCGGCGAATCCCTTGCGGGACAGCGTGTGCACGCCGTCGCCCTCGCCCCAGGCGCCCTTGGGGTCCTCGAGCTTCTTCAGGTCGAGGTCGTTGTACGCCCAGTGCGGGGACCAGAGCGTGACGACGATCGGTTCCTTCTTGCTCATGGCGCGCTTCAGCTCGGCCAGCATGGCCGGGGTGGAGCTGTCGACGACCTGGTACTCGTCCTGGAGGCCGTACGCCTTGAGGACCTTGCTCTTCAGCAGGGCCATCTCACCGGCGCTGGACTCGATTCCGGTGATCCTGCCCTTGAACTGCCCGGCCTTGCCCTTGAGGTCCGCGAGCGAGTTCACGTCCTTCATGTAGGCGGGGACGGTGAGCTCCAGGGACGTCTCGTCGTACCAGGAGCCGAGGTCGTCGAGGCGGGAGCCGTACTTCTTCCAGTACTGCTCGTGGGTGGTCGGCAGCCAGGAGTTGGTGACGACGTCGATGTCGCCCTGCGCGAGCGAGGTGTAGAGCGGCCCGGCGTCGAACTGCTTGGCCTCCACCTCGTACCCGCGCTGTTCGAGGATCTCCTTCCAGAGGAAGGTGGAGGCGATGCCCTCGTCCCACGGGACGTAGCCGAGGGAGACCTTCTCGCCCTTGCCGACCTTGCCGTCGCCCGCGGTGTCCGCGGAGTCGGCGGAGCCGCCGAACAGGCCCATGCCGCCGGCCACCAGGGCCAGGACGACGACGCCGACCACGGCGACCTGCGGGCGCGGCCGGTACGACCAGATCTTCATGCGGCCCGCGGCGCGGGCGCGGGCGGCGGCCCGCCGGCCCAGCGGGGACACCTGGGTGCCCAGCGCGCTGGTCATGCGGTCCAGGTAGATCGCCAGGATGACGATGGCGACGCCCGCCTCGGAGCCGAGGCCGACGTTGAGCTGCCCGATGGCCTCGTTGACGTCGCCGCCGAGGCCGCCGGTGCCGACCATGCCGGCGATCGCGGCCATGGACAGACCCAGCATGATCACCTGGTTGACGCCCGCCATCACCGTAGGCAGCGCCAGCGGGAGCTGGACGCGCAGCAGGGTGTTGCGGGGCGTGGTGCCGAACGCCTCGGCCGCCTCGACGAGTTCCTTGTCGACCTGGCGGATGCCCAGCTCGGTCATGCGGACGCCGGGGGCGAGCGCGAAGATCAGCGTGGCGACGATGCCCGCGGAGGCGCCCGTGCCGAAGAACAGGATCGCCGGGATGAGGTAGATCATCGCGGGCAGCGTCTGCATGAAGTCCAGCACCGGCCGCACCAGCGAGCTGACCCGGTCGGAGCGGGCCGCCCAGATGCCCACGGGTACGGCGACGACCAGCGCGATCAGCGTGGCGACGAGCACCAGCGACAGCGTGATCATCGCGTTCTCCCACAGCTCCATCGACACGATGAACGCGAAGCCGAGGAACGTGAGGACACCGGCGAGCGCGCCGCGCAGCCAGAAGGCGATCACCGCGAAGATGGCGACGAGCAGCAGCGGCTCGGGCGCCTGGAGGACGGCGTTGATGCCGTCGTAGGTGCCGGTGAAGACGGTCTTGAAGAAGTCGAACAGCCAGCTGACGTGGGCGAGGAGCCAGTCGACGGCGTCGTTGACCCAGTCGCCGAGCGGGATCCTAGGCATGGGCCATCACCTTGCCGCCCTGGTCCTTGGGGCTGTCGCACACGCCGGGGTCCGCCTCCTCGTCGCCGAGGAATCCGATCAGGCGCTGCCGGGGCACGACGCCGACGAGGTCGCCGTCGTCGAGCACGGCCACCGCGTGCGGCACGCGCGCGCTGATGGCGCACAGGTCGGTGAAGGACGTGCCCGGTGCGGCGGTCTCGCAGCCGCAGTCGGCCTCGTCGCCGCGCACGTCGCGGTCCATGACCGCCTGGGCGGTGAGCACGCGGGAGCGGTCGACGTCCTGGGTGAAGGAGGCCACGTAGTCGTTGGCCGGCCGGATCAGGATGTCCTGCGCGGTGCCGATCTGCACGATGCGGCCGTCGCGCATGACGGCGACGCGGTCACCGAGGCGCATGGCCTCGTTGAGGTCGTGGGTGATGAAGACGATGGTCTTCTTCAGCTTCTTCTGGAGCTCGATCAGCTGGTCCTGCATGTCGCGGCGGATCAGCGGGTCGAGGGCGCTGAACGACTCGTCCATCAGCAGCAGGTCGGCGTCGGTGGCGAGCGCGCGGGCGAGGCCGACGCGCTGCTGCATGCCGCCGGACAGCTCGTCGGGCCACGAGTCCTCCCAGCCGGCCAGGCCGCACAGGGCGAGCGCCTCGTCGGCGCGGCGTTCGCGCTCGGCGCGGGGCACGCCCTGCACTTCAAGACCGTAGGCAGCGTTGTCACGGACGCTGCGGTGCGGGAAGAGCGCGAAGTGCTGGAAGACCATGCTGATCTTCCGGGACCTGACGTCCCGCAGCTCGCGGTCGGACAGGGCGGTGAGGTCCTGTCCGTCGAAGCGGACGTGTCCGGCTGTCGGCTCCAGCAGACCGTTGAGCATCCGCAGCAGGGTCGACTTGCCGGAGCCCGAGAGGCCCATCACGACGAAGATCTCGCCCGGCTCCACGGAGAAGGACGCGTCGATGACGGCGGCCGTGACGCCGTCGGCCCGCAGCTCCTCGCGGTCCGCCGTGTTGGTGCGCAGCCGTTCGACTGCCTGGTCCGGTCGTCTGCCGAACACCTTGAACAGGTGCTCGGCCTCAAGCCTTGATGACACACGTACCTCTCGTCTCGGCGACAGATGCCGGAGCGATGCGAGGCGGGCCGTGGCCCGCGACAGGTTGAATCAGCAACCGGCATCGTTCCGCCGCCGCGCCTCCCCGGAATCGGTCGGCGCAAACTTTTCGTGGGCCGCCTCACAGATGTCGCGCAGGGCGCAACACGTTGTGCGAAGGGGTGCGCGGGCGTGCCGCCGGGGCGGTGCTGTCGGTGCGGTGGGGCATGATGCGGGACGTGACCGGACTGATGCTTCTCGACACCGCCTCCCTCTACTTCCGTGCGTATTTCGGCGTCCCGGAGTCCGTCAAGGCGCCGGACGGCACGCCGGTGAACGCCGTGCGGGGGCTGCTGGACTTCATCGACCGCCTGGTCAAGGACCACCGGCCGGAGCGCCTGGTGGCCTGCATGGACGCCGACTGGCGCCCGCAGTGGCGGGTGGACCTGATCCCCTCGTACAAGGCGCACCGCGTCGCCGAGGAGCAGGAGACGGGCCCGGACGTGGAGGAGGTGCCGGACACGCTGTCGCCGCAGGTGCCGGTGATCGAGGAGGTGCTCGACGCGCTGGGCATCGCCCGGGTGGGCGTCGCCGGGTACGAGGCGGACGACGTGATCGGGACGTTCACGGCGCGGGCGGACGGCCCGGTCGACATCGTCACCGGCGACCGGGACCTGTACCAGCTGGTGGACGACGCGCGCGGGGTGCGGGTGCTGTACCCGGTCAAGGGCGTCGGCACGCTCCAGGTCACCGACGAGGCGGCGCTGCGCGCGAAGTATGGGGTGGACGGCAAGGGGTACGCGGATCTGGCGCTGCTGCGCGGCGACCCGAGCGACGGCCTGCCGGGCGTGCCCGGCGTCGGGGAGAAGACGGCGGCCAAGCTGCTGGCCGAGTTCACGGACCTGGCCGGGATCCTGGCGGCCGTGGACGACCCGCGGTCGAAGCTCACGCCGGCGCAGCGCAGGCGTCTGGACGAGGCGCGGCCGTATCTCGCGGTGGCGCCGACGGTCGTCCGGGTCGCGGGGGACGTCCCGCTCCCGGACGTGGACACGGTCCTGCCGCGCGCCCCGCGCGATCCGGCCGCCGTGGAGGCCCTGGCCGCGCGCTGGGGTCTGGGTGGCTCGATCACCCGCCTGCTGGCGACTCTCGCGGAGGGCTGAGTGCTAACTTAGGCAGACCTAACTGCGACAGGGAGGCCCTCATGGCAGAGCGACCGGCACGCGCGCCGCGCACCCCGCACACCGGCGTGGTCGTCCGCACCGAGCGGCTGACCCCCCATATGCAGCGCGTGGTGCTGGGCGGCGAGGGACTGGCCGCCGTCTCGGCGGACACCTGCACCGACCACTACGTCAAGCTGCTGTTCCCGGCGCCGGGCGCGGTCTACCCGGAGCCGTTCGACCTGGAGCGGATCCGCGCCGAGTTCCCGCGCGAGCAGTGGCCGGTGACCCGGACGTACACGATCCGCCACTGGGACGCCGAACACCGTGAGCTGACCCTCGACTTCGTGATCCACGGCGACGAGGGTCTGGCGGGCCCCTGGGCGATCAACGCCCGCCCCGGCGACGTCGTCCGCTTCCTCGGCCCCGGCGGCGCCTACGCCCCCGACCCGGCCGCCGACTGGCACCTCCTGGCCGGCGACGAGAGCGCGCTGCCTGCGATCGCCCGCGCCCTGGAGTCGCTGCCGCAGGGCGCCCGCGCCTTCGCGTTCCTGGAGATCGCGGGGCCGGAGGAGGAGCAGAAGATCGACTCCGACGTGGAGATCCGCTGGCTGCACCGCGGCGACCGCAGGGTCGGCGAGGCGCTGGTGGAGGCCGTACGCGCCCTGGACTGGCCGGAGGGCCGGGTGCACGCCTTCGTCCACGGCGAGGCGCACTTCGTGAAGGAACTGCGCCGCCTGCTCCGCGTGGACCGCGCGATCCCCCGCGAGGACCTCTCCATCTCCGGCTACTGGCGCCTGGGCCACAACGAGGACGGCTGGCAGGCCTCGAAGAAGGAGTGGAACGCCCGCATCGAGGCGGAACAGGAGAACACACCGGCGCCCTGAAGGGGCGCGGGGAACTGCGCGACCAGCTACGGCGTGCCCGCACCCGGCGTACAGCATCTCCCGGCACTCCGGTGCCCGCCGGGGGCGCGGGAGTCTGCGCGACCAGCCACGACGTGCCCGCACCCGGCGTACAACATCTCCCGGCACCCCGGTGTGCCCGCCGGGGGCGCGGGGAACTGCGCGACCAGCCCAGTGCGGCCCGCACCCGGCGTACGACAGGGACCGGCACCCCGGTGGCCGCTAAGGGGCGCGGGGAACTGCGCGACCAGCCACGACGTGCCCGCACCCGGCGTACAACATCTCCCGGCACCCCGGTGGCCGTACGGAGGTGAGGCGCAGGCCTGCTGGAGGGGTGCCGCCTGCGCCCACCCTCCCCCA
>MUNG01000214.1 GCA_002154585.1 Streptomyces pseudogriseolus | reverse complement strand
GGGGAGCGGGAGGGCGCGACGGACCGCGCGGGGCCCGCACCGTCACCGGCGCCGCTCCCGTCCGTCCCCTCCGCCGCGCCGACGGTCCCGCTCCCGGACGCGGTCCTTCGGTCGTCCGGCAGGAACGACAGACTCCCCACGGTGGCGAGCAACGCGCACATGGCAGCGGCGGCGACGGCGACCCGCTTGCGCCGCCAACGCCGTGAGGGGGGTGCGGTGGGGTGCCCCGCGGGGCCGGTGACGACATGGCCGTCGTCCGCGTCCGCGTGCGCGTCCGCCTGGCCGCCGACGGGAGCCGAACCGGCACCGGCCGAGGCGCCGTTCCGGCGACCGCCCGGCTGCTCGCCACGCACCGACCTCCCGGGGCGGTCGCCCCGTGTCGCCATACCCGGTGCGTCAGGGCGGTCGTCCCGTGTGGCCGTGCGCGGTGCGTCAGGGCGGTCGCCCCGCGTGGCCGTGCCCGGTCGGTCGGGCTGCGGGGCCTGGGCAGCCGGATGGGCGTCGCCCGGCTCGGTGCGGTGCTGCCCCTCGCCGTCCGGCGACGCGTGAGGCGCCGTCCCTGCGGGCGACGCGTCCGGCTCCGATCCACGCCCCGCGGCGTCGGGACGCGCGCCCGCCTTGCCGGATGCGCCCGCCGTACCGGGCGTGTCCGCCCCACCAGGCGTGCCCGCCGCACCCGACGCGGCCGTTCCCCGAGGCGTCTCCGAGCCCGCCCGCGGCCGGCGTCTCGCCTCCGACGCGCGGAGCCAGCGGCGGTGGAGTTCCAGGCGTTCCGCGTCCGTCGCGCCGCACAGGGCGGCGAAGCGTTCGACCGGGGCGAAGTCGACGGGGACCGCGTCGCCCGCGCAGTAGCGGTGCAGGGTCGAGGTGTTCATGTGGAGACGGCGGGCCAGTGAGCCGTAGCTGCGGTCCGTGCGTCCCTTCAACTCCCGCAGCAGGGACGCGAACTCCGCCACCTCGTCCTGTGCCGGCACCGGCTCCCTCCCCCGTCCTGTCGCTCACTCGTCCGCCTCGCATGGGCGTCCCAGGGTGTCCGAGGGCATCCCAGGCACCCTGTATCACTGCACGTCGGACGGGCTGGGATGGTTCCATGCCGACGAACCGGGCGGCGACGCTTGCGCCGGTCGTCCGTGACGGCGGATGCTCTGACCACGGCGAACCGCCCCGACGGCCCGGACGGACCATCCCGGCCGCCGCGGTGCACGTGTCGTCATTCCACCACGCACATCCCACGGGGGACACCCATGCCCATCCGCACCCGCGTCGCGGCGCTCGCCGCGCTCACCGCCACCGCCCTCGCCGTAGGCGCGACCGCCACCGCTCAGGCCGGCGCCGCGCCGAACGAGCCCGCGCGGAAGACCGCGTCCGCGCAGAAGACCGCGGCCGCCCCCAGGTTCCTGGCGGCGTCCGAGCTGCCCCCGCACCCGACCGGCTGGACCGCGGGTCCGGTCACCGACGGCTTCCCGGAGCAGCTCGCGTACTGCCTGGGCGAGGGCGTGCCCGCGTACGACTACCGGCACCGCCTGTTCCACACCGACCTGGACACCAGCGCCGTGCAGGTCACCGTCGTGACCGGGTCCGCCGCGAAGGGCAAGGCGCTGGCGGCCCTGCTCGACGAGGAGATCCGCGGCTGCGCGGCGCGGCTGGAGCGGCTGTACCCGGAGATCGAGGCCGAGGGGCGGTTCTTCGGCACGCTGCCCGTCGAGGAGGGGGCGTCGGTGCACGGGCTGCACACCGAGACGTCGTACGGGGCCACGGACGTCAACCTGCTGTCCGTGGGGCGTGACGGACGCACCGTGACCGTCGTCGGCTGGGGGCAGATGGGCGACTTCGACGACGCCCCGCTCGCCGCGTTCAAGAAGACCGCGAAGAAGGCGGTCATCAAGCTCTACTGAGGCTCCGTCAGGTCCTGACAGGTCCTGACAGGACTTGCAGGTTCCTCAGCTTTGCGACCACCGTGTGAGAGCCGGGGTCGTCCTCTCGCCACGGGGGTCGGGAGGACGGCCCCGCACAGTTGTGTGGCCGTTGCATGTCGGCCAACAACGGCTCACGGGCGTTCCGTATGACTGGCATGTGAACGACCGGGCAAGCATTCCCGTGTAGGCGTACGAGCAGGTGGGGGAATCGGCGGCGGCACGCGGGGCGGGGGTCATGAGAAGACATGCTTCGGCGGATCGGCTGAGGCGCACACTGGGGCGCGCGGATCTGCGGGCGGTGGCCGAGTCCCGCCGCGCCCTGCGCGAGCTGTTACGCCATCGGTGCGATCCGGAGCGGTCCGCGGTCGCGGAACTGCTCACCAGCGAACTCGTGACCAATGCCCTTGTCCACACCGACCGCGACGCGGTCCTCACCGCGGACGTCGGCCCCTGGGGACTGCGCGTGGAGGTACGGGACTTCACCGCCCGCGAGCCCCGGCCGCGCCCCCAGGCCGGCAACGACACCACGCACGGGCGGGGCCTGCTGCTGGTGGAGTGCCTGGCCGACTCCTGGGGGGTCCGCAGACACGGGGTGGGCAAGTCCGTCTGGTTCGCGCTCGGCCCGGACTCGGAGGCGGACGCCGACGCGGCGTGAGGAAGGCGGTTTCCCGCGTCCCGCACGCCGCGTCGCGCCGTCGTACCGTCGGCGTCAGCCGAACTGCTGCTCCAGATCCTTGAGTTTGCGCTCGAGGCTGTCCAGACGCGGCAGCGCCTGGGTGTCGTCCTCGGCCGTGAGGTCGACGGTCGTCCTCGTCTCACCGCCGGAGCGGCGGACCGGCTGCAGGGAGGGACGCGGGGCGGGTGCGGGCAGGGCCTCCGGCGCCGCTATGGCAGGCTCCGCTGCGACCACGTCGGAGTCCCGCTCCACCGTGGTCTCCAGCTCGCGTCCGCCGCCCCGGCCGCCGAACCCCCGGTGGCCGCGGCTGATCGCCTTCAGCCGGGCCCGGTCCATGCGCTCCTGGTCGCGCCGGCGCCGCTTCTCCTGGTCCTTGCGGAGCTTGTCCTCGCGGACCTCCTCGACCGCCTCGTCGAGGCTGCGCACGCCCTCCAGCAGCATCAGCGACCAGGCGCGGTAGGTCTCACGCGGGGCGCGCAGCCAGCGGACGATGCGGATCTGCGGCAGCGGCCGCGGCACCAGGCCCTGTTCACGCAGCGCGGCGCGGCGGGTCTGCTTCAGCGCCCGGTCGAAGAGCACCGCGGCGGACAGGGACATGCCCGCGAAGAAGTGCGGGGCGCCCGCGTGGCCGACGCCGCGCGGCGCGTGGACCCAGTTGAACCAGGCCGCGGCGAGGGCGAACGTCCACACGAGTATGCGCGAGCCGAGGGCCGCGTCACCGTGGCTGGCCTCGCGCACGGCGAGCACCGAGCAGAACATCGCCGCGCCGTCCAGACCGAAGGGCACGAGGTACTGCCACCCGCCGGACAGGCCGAGGTTCTGCTCACCGAAGCCGACCAGGCCGTGGAAGGACAGGGCGGCGGCCACCGCCGCACAGCAGAACAGCAGCACGTAGGAGACGGTGCCGTAGAGGGCCTCCTTGCGCCTGCGGCGCTCCTCGCTGCGCTCCCACGAGTCGTCGGCGCTCGTGTCCTTGACCGAGGAGCGCCTGCCGCGCGCCAGCACCGCCACCGCCGCCAGCATGCCCAGGAGCAGCACGGCGCCCGGAAGCAGCCAGTTCAGCGATATGTCGGTCAATCTCATCTAGGGGTCCCTTGCATTGGGATAGGGCGTAACGCCCGCCATGGTGTCCCAATCCCGGCGTCCCTCAGGGGGTTTCGGGGCAAGAGGCCGCCAACGAAGTGCGAGGGGGGTGCCCTGGGCGGCTTTCTGCTCGAACTGCCGCATGAGGGGCGGGAGTTGAGTTCGAATAACTCTACCCGTACGGGTGGTTCCGGCGAGAGTTCCCGCGAGCGGTGGGGAAATTGTGAAGTGCTCGTGACCTCACGACGCCGGGGCCGGCCCGCGGCGCTGGACGCGGAGACGACGCGACAGCGGGGCGACCGGACGATCTTACGCCGTCCGGCCGCCCCGCCGCCTGCCCTGCGCCATGTCAGCCGGCCTGCGCGACCAGCTCCTTCTCACGCTCCGCGCCCTTCGCGCAGGTGCGCGGGCAGGTGGCGCAGATGTCCGCCGGGCGCAGGGTGTAGAACATGCAGCAGCTCACCCGGTCGCGGGTGGCGGCGACCGGCTCCCCGCCGGGGCCGGACGGCCTGCGGAACGTCGCCGCGCCGACGTACGGCTTCGTCGCGCCCGGCAGCAGCAGCTCCAGCTCGCGCATGGCCCGCTCCTCCTCGCCGAGCAGCTGGGCGACGTACCAGAGGCTCTCGACGATCTCGTCGGTCGCCATGCCCCACAGCGCCCGGCCGCGCCGGCGCATCCGGGGGCCGAATCCGGCCAGCACCGGCTCCAGGTGCTCGGCGACCGCCGCGCGCACCTCCGCCCGCAGGGCCTCCTCGTCGCGTACGACGCGCGCCCCCGGCAGGGCGGCGGCGGGGTCGTCCGGCAGGCAGGCGAAGCCGGCGGGGCGTACGGCCATGCGGCCGACGGCGAGCCCGGCGGCGGTGCGGTCGAACGAGACGTGCGTCACGGGGTAGCGCGGGACCCGGCGGTGCAGGAACCACGGCACGGTGATCAGCAGACAGGCCGGCCAGGCGTAGCGGTGCAGGCCGAAGCTCGCGATGACGTCCGGGCGGCCCTGTTGTCCGTAGTCCCGCCGTATCTGCGTCTCGTCCCAGGAGAGGAAGGCCTCGAGCCCGTCCCCGCCTGCGGCGAGGTCGGCGGCGGCGACCCAGCCGCCGCCCCGGGGGGCCGCCTCACCGGCGCCGAGTTCGGTGACGGCAAGGGCGGGGAAGGCCTCCGCCAGGCGGGCGTACGCGTCCGCCACCGCCGAACCGGGCACGGCCATGGGACCACCCCTTCACGTCTCGTGGAGCACCGAATAAAAGGTAAGCCTCACCTTACCCAATGTCGCGGAGATGTGAACTGGCGTCCGAAGCGCTTATGGTGCTTGACGCACAGGTGCCAACCCGCCGTAATGACCCCAAGTACCGACACGTCCGCAGGAGGACCTTGTGAAGCAGGGCACGCAGGGCTCCGCCGGTACGACGGGAGAGGCGGCCGCGGGGGCCACCCGCTACCGGGTGCCCGCCCAGCCGGCCGCCGGGGAGGCGGACCGGTGCCGCGACACCGCCGCCGGCCCCGCGGGCGGTGACGGCGGGGGCTCCGCGCGCGGCGAGCACACCCACGGCGAGCCCGTCCTGCCCCGCCCCCGGCCCGCCGTCCAGCGGTCGTCCGTACGCGGCCAGGTCCTCGCCGCCCTGCGCACCGCGCTGGTCACCGGCGACCTGCGGCCCGGTGAGGTCTACTCGGGGCCGGTGCTGGCGGAACGCTTCGGCGTCTCCGCCACGCCCGTCCGCGAGGCCATGCAGCAGCTCGCCCAGGAGGGCGCGGTCGAGGTCGTGCCCAACCGTGGCTTCCGCGTCGTCGAGCGCAGCGCGCGCGAACTGGCGGAGCTGGCGGAGGTGCGGGCGCTGATCGAGGTGCCGGTGATGCTGCGGCTGGCCCGTACGGTGCCGCCCGAGCGGTGGGCCGGGCTGCGCCCGCTCGCCGAGGCCACGGTCCGCGCGGCGTCCTCCGGCTGCCGCGCCACGTACGCCGAGGCCGACCGCGCCTTCCACAGCGCGGTCCTCGCCCTCGCGGGAAACCGGCAACTGGTGGGCGTGGCGGAGGAGTTGCACCGGCGTGCGCAGTGGCCCCTGGTGGGCGGCGGCGCCCCGGGCGGCGGCAGTCGCGCCGAACTCATCGCCGACGCCCACGAACACACGGCGCTGCTCGACGCGCTGATCGCGGGCGACCTGGACGTGGTCCGATCCCTGGTGGGCGAACACTTCAACGGCGCGGAGTAAGGGGACCTACGGCCCCTCTCGACCCCCCGGAGGGCTTCGCCCACGCCCACCGCTGAGGGCAGTCGTGCCGGGGGCGGCCCCGGCCCCTCGATCGCTGGGCTCGCGAGCGCGCCCGCCTGGTGACATCGGCCCCGGGCCTGAGACTCGGCCCGGGCGGGCCAGGGATCCCGTGCCCACACGCCCTCCGCTGCGGGCAGTCGTGCCGCGGGGCGATGGGGGTCCCCCGCTCGAGCGAAGCCGGGAGTGGGGGAGGGTGGGTGCAGCGGCACCGCGAACGCCGTGCAGGCGTACCGTCGCAGCACCCCTGCTGGCCCCGAGTTACGGGGCGCACGCACGGCCCCACGCGCCTCGGCTGCCGCGCCCCCCGAACCCCGGTTCATCCCGCTTCACCCCATCGGGGGACCCGCACCGCGCCTCACGCCGTGGCCGCGTCCGTTCCCGGCGGGGACAGGCGCTGGGACAGCCAGGTGGGGACGCCTCCCAGGAGGCGGAACAGCCGGCGCGCTTCCTCGCGCAGTCGGGACGCCTCCGGCTCCGTCTCCGTGTCCGCGAGGGACACCAGCGCCGGCGCCGTGCCGACCAGATAGCCCAGTTCCTCCCGGATCCGCAGCGACTCCGCGAACCCGTGCCGCGCCTCCGTCAGCTCCCCCTCGCGCAGGGCGAGTCCGGCGAGATGGCGCCAGGTGGCGGAGAGCAGCAGCGGGTCGGCGTGGGCGGTGGCGCCCGCGTGGGCCCGCCGGTAGGCCGCGCGGGCGGCCTGCGGGGAGCGCGTGAGGTTCTCGGCGACCAGGCCGCGCCGGAAGTCCAGCAGCGGCCGCCCCGGAGCGCCCGGCGCGATCAGCGCGGCGGCCCGGCCCAGCGCGGCGCGCGCCTCGTCGGCCCGGTCGCGGATCTGGAACAGCGTGGCCGCGTAGGCCAAGTACCCGCGTTCACAAGCGGCGGCGCCCCGCTCGTCGTCGGTGTACGCCAGCGCCTCGGCCGTGCGCAGCGCGTCCTCCGCGTCCTCCCACCCCGCCTCGGTGTAGAGGCACCGCTCCGCCAGCAGCGACGCCCGCTGGAGGGCCGCCTGAGGGGTGGCGGGGGTGAGCAGCGCGGCCGCGTCCACCCAGCAGGCGCGGGAGCGGAGCCGCCACACCGCCGTCTGGAGGGGATCGTCTTCGGCGGTCGTTCCGTCACCGGACATGGCGGTATGCGCCACGTTGCCCTCCCCGAGCACGCCATCGAGCTGTTGAGTGGTGGCCGCATCTCAGCACGAACCACCGGGCCCGGCCAAGAGGGCGGGTGAAGGATTTCACAAAGTCATGGGCAGTGGCGCGGAACCGGGGAGTCCGGCCTGTCGCCCGGCCCAGCCCTCAGCCCGCCCCCCCGGGGCCGGCGCTCAGCTCATCCGCAACGCCAGGAAGAAGTCCAGCTTGTCCTCCAGCCGCGACAGATCACGCCCCGTCAACTGCTCGATCCGGCCGACGCGATAGCGCAGCGTGTTGACGTGCAGGTGGAGGCGGGTGGCGCAGCGGGTCCAGGAGCCGTCGCAGTCGAGGAACGCCTCCAGCGTGGGGATCAGCTCGGCGCGGTGCCGGCGGTCGTACTCGCGCAGCGGGTCGAGCAGCCGCGCGGTGAACGCGCGCCGCACGTCGTCCGGGACGAACGGCAGCAGCAGCACGTGCGAGGCCAGCTCCTGGTGTCCGGCCGCGCAGACCCGGCCGGGGCGTGCCGCGGCGACCCGCCGTGCGTGCCGCGCCTCCTCCAGCGCGCCGCGCAGCCCCTCGGCCGAGTGCACCGCGGCCGACACGCCGACGGTGAGCCGGCCGTCGCCGTCGAGGCCCGCCGTCAGCGGCCCGCGCACGGACTCCAGGAGCGCGTCGGCCGGCACCCCGGGTCCGCCCGTGTCGTGCTCGTCGGCCACCGAGGGCAGCGGGACCAGCGCGACCGCCTCGTCGCCGGTGTGGGCCACCGCGATCCGGTCGGACGGCTCGGGCCCGGTCGCCGCCGGGTCGACCAGGATCTCCTCCAGCAGCGCCTGGGTGACCGGGCCGCCGTCGCCGCGCCCGTCCTCCCACTCGACGCGGGCGACCACGACCTGCCAGTGCGGGGCGGTGCCGAGACCGGGCAGCAGCACCGGCGCGGCCACCCGCAGGCGCGCCGCGATCTCCGCGGGCGCGGCGCCCGTCTGCACCAGCTCCAGCACCTCCTGCGCGAGCCGCCGCCGCACGGTGCGCGCCGCGTCCCGCCGGTCCCGTTCGACGGCGATCAGCTGGGTGACGCCCTGGAGCAGGTCGAGCCGCTCCTCGGCCCAGTCCCCGGCGTCCGCCTCGACCGCCAGCAGCCAGTCCGACAGCATCGTCGCGCGCGGGTCGTCCGGATCCGAGGCCGGGCCGTGCCCGCTGCCCCGCACCGGGAAGAGGCTGTACGTCGTACGGTCGAGCACCACCCGGTGCGGTCCGCGCCGCCCGGTCCGCACGGCCGCCAGATGCTCCGCCGCGAGCCGCGCGCACGCCGCGGAGTCCAGCGCGGGCACCGTGCCGCGCGCCCCCGCGGTCTCCTTGGGCGCCGCGATCAGCCAGCCGGTGGGGGAGAGCACCCAGGCCCGCAGGTCCAGGTCGGAGCCGAGCAGGTCGAGGACCACGTCGGGGCCGCCGCCCGCAGGACCCGAGGTCATCATCCGCCGGTGCCGGTCCACCACGGCCGCCAGGTCCCCGGCACGCTCGCCGGAGACCTGCCGCACCACGTGCTCGGTGATGGTCGCGAAGGCCACCGACTCGTGCACCGCGAACAGCGGCAGCCGGTGCCGCGCGCACGCCACGACCAGGTCCTCGGGCACGTCCCCCAGCTCCGCCTCGCCCGCGGCCAGCGCGGCCACCCCGGCCTGCACCAGGATCCGTACGAAGGGCTCGGAGTCGGCGGCGTCGCGGCGCCAGGCCAGACCGGTCAGCACCAGCTCGCCGCCGGACAGATAGCGGCTGGGGTCGCGCAGGTCGGTGGTCATCACCCCGCGCACACCGCGGTCCAGCTCGTCCTCCCCGCCGAGCAGCTTCAGGCCCAGCGCGTCGGTGCCCAGCAGTGCGCGCAGCCGCATTCTCGTCGCCGCCGTTCCATGTCTCGGTACCCGTGGCAGGGTGAAGGGGATGGTCGGGAGAGGCCGGTGCGACTGGCCTGCGGGCATGCTCCGCCGGCGTCCGATTCTCCTCCCGTGTTACTGGAGGAAGACCGGAAGGTCACAGGGGCTCTCCGTTCATACGAATCTACAAGATGCCCGTGTTGGCCAGCCAACTCCTTCATGGTTTCCGTGACTGACCCGGGCGGAGCACACGGCGGTGTACTGGGCGTACTCCAGGTGAACATCCCAGGAACGAGCCGCGCCCGCCGCACCCGGATTGGCTTGATCCGTACGCCCCACGAGACGAAGAAGAGAGCCGGTCATGGACTTCCTTCGCCCCGCCAGCTGGGAGGAGGCGCTCGCCGCGAAGGCCGAGCACCCCACCGCTGTGCCGATCGCGGGCGGCACCGACGTGATGGTCGAGATCAACTTCGACCACCGCCGTCCCGAGTACCTGATGGACCTCACCCGCATCGGTGATCTCTACGAGTGGGAGGTCGGTCAGGACACCGTACGGCTCGGCGCCTCCGTCCCCTACGCGTCGATCATGGAGCATCTGCGGACCGAGCTGCCGGGCCTCGCCCTCGCCTCCCACACGGTCGCCTCCCCGCAGATCCGCAACCGCGGCGGCGTCGGCGGCAACCTCGGCACCGCCTCCCCGGCCGGCGACGCCCACCCCGCCCTGCTCGCGGCCGGCGCCGAGGTCGAGGTGGAGTCCGTACGCGGCTCCCGCCGCATCCCCGTCGACGACTTCTACACCGGCGTGAAGCGCAACGCGCTCGCGCCCGACGAGCTGATCCGCGCCGTCCACATCGACAAGGCCGACGGGCCGCAGCAGTACTCCAAGGTCGGCACCCGCAACGCGATGGTCATCGCCGTGTGCGCCTTCGGCCTCGCCCTGCACCCCGTCACCCGCACGGTCCGCACCGGCGTCGGCTCGGCCGCCCCGACCCCGGTCCGGGCCGAGGCCGCCGAGGACTTCCTCAACGCGGCCCTGGAGGAAGGCGGCTTCTGGGACAACGGGAAGACCATCACCCCGTCCGTCGCCAAGCAGTTCGCCGACCTGTGCGCCGCCGCCTGCAACCCCATCGACGACGTTCGCGGCACCGCGAGCTACCGCCGTCACGCGGTCGGCGTGATGGCCCGCCGCACCCTGACCTGGACCTGGGAGTCGTACCGCGGCGCCCGCCGCACCACGGAGGGAGCCGCGTAATGCGCGTCCATTTCACCGTCAACGGACGTCCCCAGCAGGCCGACGACGTCTGGGAGGGCGAGTCCCTGCTCTACGTCCTGCGTGAGCGCCTCGGCCTGCCCGGCTCCAAGAACGCCTGCGAACAGGGCGAGTGCGGCTCCTGCACGGTACGGCTCGACGGCGTGCCCGTGTGCTCCTGCCTGGTCGCCGCCGGACAGGCCGAGGGCCGCGAGGTCGTCACCGTGGAGGGCCTGGCGGACCACGCCCGGCAGCGCGCCCGCGCCACCGGCGACGGCAGCAGCGGCACCTCCCTCGACGAGGCGAAGGGATGGCAGGCCCACGGCGCCGACTCCCGGACCGGCGAGGGCGCCGAACTCTCGCCCGTGCAGCAGGCGTTCATCGACGCCGGCGCCGTCCAGTGCGGCTTCTGCACCCCCGGGCTGCTGGTCGCCGCCGACGAGATGCTGGAACGCAACCCCAGCCCGTCCGACGCGGACATCCGCGAGGCGCTCTCCGGCAACCTGTGCCGCTGCACCGGCTACGAGAAGATCATGGACGCGGTCCGCCTCGCGGCCGCCCGCCAGTCCGAGGGGGTCTGAGCATGCCCACGAACGGCGTTCCCGCGAAGATCACACAAGGCTCCGGCGCCAAGGGCGGCATCGGCGAGTCCACCCTCCGCCCCGACGGCACCCTCAAGGTCACCGGCGAGTTCGCGTACTCCTCCGACATGTGGCACGAGGACATGCTCTGGGGCCAGATCCTGCGCTCCACCGTCGCCCACGCCGAGATCGTCTCCGTCGACACGAGCGAGGCCCTCGCCACCCCGGGCGTGTACGCCGTCATGACGTACGACGACCTGCCCACCGAGGTGAAGCACTACGGCCTGGAGATCCAGGACACCCCGGTCCTCGCCCACGGCAAGGTCCGCCACCACGGCGAACCCGTCGCGATCGTCGCCGCCGACCACCCCGAGACGGCCCGCCGCGCCGCCGCGAAGATCAAGGTGGACTACCGCGAACTCCCCGTGATCACCGACGAGGCGTCCGCGACCGCCCCGGACGCCATCCTGATTCACGAACACCGCGACGACCACCACATCGGCCACGTCCCGCACCCCAACATCGTCCACCGCCAGCCCATCGTGCGCGGCGACGTCGCGGCGGCCCGCGGGCGCGCCGACGTCATCGTCGAGGGCGAGTACACCTTCGGCATGCAGGACCAGGCCTTCCTCGGCCCCGAGTCCGGGCTCGCCGTGCCCGAGGAGGACGGCGGCGTCCACCTCTACATCGCCACCCAGTGGCTCCACTCCGACCTGCGCCAGATCGCGCCCGTGCTCGGCCTCCCCGAGGACAAGGTGCGGATGACCCTGGCAGGCGTCGGCGGCGCCTTCGGCGGACGCGAGGACCTGTCCATGCAGATCCACGCCTGCCTGCTCGCCCTGCGCACCGGCAAACCCGTCAAGATCGTCTACAACCGCTTCGAGTCCTTCTTCGGACACGTCCACCGCCACCCCGCCAAGCTCCACTACGAGCACGGCGCCACCGCCGACGGCAAGCTGACCCACGTCAAGGCGCGCATCGTCCTCGACGGCGGCGCGTACGCCTCCGCCTCCCCGGCCGTGGTCGGCAACGCCTCCTCGCTCGGCGTCGGACCGTACGCCGTGGACGACGTCGACATCGAGGCGATCGCCCTCTACACCAACAACCCGCCCTGCGGCGCGATGCGCGGCTTCGGCGCCGTCCAGGCGTGCTTCGCCTACGAGGCGCAGATGGACAAGCTGGCGGCGAAGCTCGGCATGGACCCGGTGGAGCTGCGCCGGCGCAACGCCATGGAGCAGGGCACCCTCCTGCCCACCGGACAGCCGGTCGACTCCCCGGCCCCGGTCGCCGAACTCCTGCGCCGCGTCAAGGCGATGCCCATGCCGCCCGAGCGCCAGTGGGAGTCCAGCGAGGGCGCCGACGTGCGCCAGCTCCCCGGCGGGCTGTCCAACACCACGCACGGCGAGGGCGTCGTCCGGGGCGTCGGCTACGCGGTCGGCATCAAGAACGTCGGCTTCTCCGAGGGCTTCGACGACTACTCCACCGCCCGCGTCCGCATGGAGGTGGCCGGCGGCGAACCGGTCGCCACCGTGCACACCGCGATGGCCGAGGTCGGCCAGGGCGGCGTCACCGTCCACGCCCAGATCGCCCGCACCGAGCTCGGGGTCGCCCAGGTGACCATCCACCCGGCCGACACCCGCGTCGGCTCGGCCGGTTCGACGTCCGCGTCCCGGCAGACGTACGTCACCGGCGGCGCGATCAAGAACGCCTGCGAACGCGTCCGCGAGAAGGTCCTCGACCTCGGCCGGCGCAAGCTGGGCTCCTCCCACCCCGCCTGGGCGCACGCCGAACTCCTGCTGGAGGGCGGCAAGGTCGTCACCGACGGCGGCGAGGTCCTCGCCGACCTGGTGGACGTCCTCGGCGACGAGGCCGTCGAGGTCGAGGAGGAGTGGCGGCACCGCCCCACCGAGCCCTTCGACCTGCGCACGGGCCAGGGCAACGGCCACGTCCAGTACTCCTTCGCCGCACACCGCGCGGTCGTCGAGGTCGACACGGAGCTGGGCCTGGTCAAGGTGATCGAGCTGGCGTGCGCCCAGGACGTCGGCAAGGCGCTCAACCCGCTGTCCGTCGAGGGCCAGATCCAGGGCGGGACCACCCAGGGCCTGGGCGTGGCGGTGATGGAGGAGATTCTGGTGGACCCGGTGACGGCGAAGGTACGGAACCCGTCCTTCACGGACTATCTGATCCCCACCATCCTCGACACCCCGACCATCCCGGTCGACGTCCTGGAACTCGCCGACGACCACGCGCCGTACGGCCTGAGAGGCATCGGCGAAGCGCCGACGTTGTCGTCGACACCGGCGGTGCTGGCGGCGATCCGGGCGGCGACGGGGCGGGAGCTGAACAGAACTCCGGTCCGGCCGGAACATCTGACGGGCACGGCTTGACGGACCACCGCCGTGCGCCGCCCCTCAACGCCGGGTGCGGGTCTTCCGTGGCTGGTCGCGCAGTTCCCCGCGCCCCTGAGGGCGCGTCGCCGTCACGCCGGCCGGGTGGGCCACGTGCCGACATGCCTGCCGCTGCGGGCAGTCGTGCCGCTGGGCGGCACGGGTGGGCGCAGCGGCGTCCCGTCGACGCCGGGTGCGGGTCTTCCGTGGCTGGTCGCGCAGTTCCCCGCGCCCCTGAAGGTGCGTCGCCGTCACGCCCGCCGCCGCACCACGACACACCGTGCAGGCGTCCCCGTTCGTCTCGGGCCGTCCCCCGGGTCGTGCACCTCCCCAAATCCCGACGCCCCCGCAGGGGGACGACCGGGTGCCCCTATGAACCTTGGGAGCAGGCCCACATGACCCACCAGTCACTGCAACCGACGACCACCGCCGACACGGGCGACAAGGGCGGCCCGGGAACCCCCGTTCCCGAGGACCGCCCCTGGCTGGACCGCCACTTCCACATCACCCGCAGAGGATCGACCCTCGCCCGAGAACTCCGCGGCGGCACCACCACCTTCATGGCGATGGCGTACATCCTCCTCCTCAACCCCCTGATCCTCTCCGGCGAGGACGCCGCCGGTAACACCCTCGCCCCCACCGCCCTGATCACCGCCACCGCCTTCGCCGCCGCCCTCTCCACGCTCCTCATGGGCTTCTTCGGCAAGGTCCCCCTCGCCCTCGCCGCCGGCCTGTCCGTGTCCGGCGTCCTCGCCTCCCAGGTCGCCCCGGTGATGACCTGGCCGCAGGCGATGGGCATGTGCGTGATGTACGGCGTGGTCATCATGCTGCTGGTCGTCACCGGCCTCCGCGAGATGATCATGAACGCCATCCCGCTCGCCCTGAAGCACGCGATCACCATGGGCATCGGCCTGTTCATCGCCCTGATCGGCTTCTACAAGGCCGGCTTCGTCCACCAGGGCGAGTCCACCCCGGTGACCCTCGGCCCGGCGGGCGAACTGGCGGGCTGGCCGGTCCTGCTGTTCGCGGTCACCCTGCTCGCCGTCTTCGTGCTGCAAGCCCGAGGCGTCCCGGGCGCCATCCTCATCGGCATCGTCGGCGGCACCGTACTCGCCGTCGCGCTCAACGCGTTCGGGGTGATCGACCCGAAGCAGTGGGCGAGCGGCCCGCCCGAGCTGAAGGGCGGCGCGGTCTCGATGCCGGACTTCTCGCTCTTCGGGCACGTCGAGTTCGGCGGCTGGGGCGAGGTCGGTGCGATGACCGTGGGGATGATCGTCTTCACCCTGGTCCTTGCCGGGTTCTTCGACGCGATGGCGACCATCATCGGCGTCGGCACGGAGGCGAAGCTCGCCGACGACAAGGGCCGGATGCCCGGCCTGTCGAAGGCGCTGTTCATCGACGGCGCCGGCGGCGCGATCGGCGGTGTCTCGGGCGCGTCCGGGCAGACGGTGTTCGTGGAGTCCGCGACCGGCGTGGGCGAGGGCGCCCGTACCGGCATGTCCTCCGTCGTCACCGGGCTGTTCTTCGCCGCGTGCCTGTTCTTCACCCCGCTCACGGCGATCGTCCCGGGCGAGGTGGCCGCCGCGGCCCTGGTGGTGATCGGCGCGATGATGATGTCGAACGCCCGGCACGTCGACTGGGCCGACCGCGCCACCGCGCTCCCGGTGTTCCTGACCGTGGTGGTCATGCCGTTCACCTACTCGATCACCGCGGGCGTCGCCGCCGGCGTCATCGCGTACGCGGCGATCAGGACGGGTCAGGGGCGGGCGCGGGAGGTCGGACCGTTCATGTGGGGGCTGACCCTGGTCTTCCTGGTCTTCTTCGCCCTCGCCCCGATCGAGAGCTGGCTGGGCGTGCGCTGAGCGCCTGATCCTGTCGTCCCCTTCACCGCAGTCGAGGAGAGCGAGACATGCTGGACATCGCCGAAGAGCTGGACCGGTGGATCGCCGAGGGGCGTGACTTCGCCGTCGCCACCGTGGTGGCCGTCGGCGGCAGCGCGCCCCGCGGGGCCGGCGCCGCGCTCGCCGTCGACGCCGACGGCACGGCGGTCGGCTCGGTCTCCGGCGGGTGCGTGGAGGGGGCGGTGTACGAGCTGTGCGTGCGGGCGCTCGAGGACGGCGCGACCGTCGTGGAACGCTACGGCTACAGTGACGAGGACGCCTTCGCCGTGGGCCTCACCTGCGGCGGCGTCATCGACGTCCTCGTCACCCCGGTACGGGCCTGCGCCCCCGCCCGCCCCGTGCTGGCCTCCGCGCTCGCCGCGGCGGCCGCCGGGCGGGCGGCGGCGCTCGCGCGCGTCGTCGAGGGCCCCGGGCACCTGCGCGGCCGCGCGCTCACCGTCCGCCCCGACGGCTCGTACGAGGGTGGCCTCGGCGCGGGCGAGGAGCTGGACCGTACGGTCGCCGCCGAGGCGGGCGCCTTCCTGGACGCGGGCCGCACGGGCACCGTGGAGGTGGGCGAGGAGGGCTCGCGCTGCGGGGCGCCGCTGACCCTGCTGGTGGAGTCGTCCGTGCCGCCGCCCCGGATGATCGTGTTCGGCGCGATCGACTTCGCGGCGGCGCTCGTACGGGTGGGGAAGTTCCTCGGCCACCATGTCACCGTGTGCGACGCGCGGCCCGTGTTCGCGACCCGGGCCCGTTTCCCCGAGGCGGACGAGATCGTCGTGGAGTGGCCGCACGAGTACCTGGCGCGCACGACGGTCGACGCGCGCACGGTGCTGTGCGTCCTCACCCACGACGCCAAGTTCGACGTGCCGCTGCTGACGCTGGCGCTGCGCCTGCCCGTGGCCTACGTCGGCGCGATGGGCTCCCGCCGCACCCACCTGGACCGCGAGGCCCGCCTGCGCGAGGCCGGCGTCACCGACCTGGAACTGGCCCGGCTCAGGTCCCCCATCGGCCTCGACCTGGGCGCCCGTACCCCGGAGGAGACGGCCCTGTCGATCGCGGCGGAGATCGTCGCGAACCGCCGGGGCGGCACCGGAGCCGCCCTCACCGGCGCGAAGACCCCCATCCACCACGACCCGGGAGCCCCGGCCCGCCGCATCGGCTCGGTCGCCTGAGCGGGCCCGCCCGCGGAATCCGCCCGACCGGCCCCGGGGCGTCAGCGTCCCGACGGCGTGCGGCGGACCCGCCACAGGTCCCGGAGCAGCGCGATCTCCGCCATGTGGTGGATGAACTCCAGGTTGGCCCCCGCGATCACGCCGACGAACGGCTCGTCGGCGTCGGAACCGTAGGGGTACCGCGAGAAGCCGATCGTGTCGAGCTGCTCCTCGGTGACGCCGCCGACGGCGGCCCGCCAGCGGTCGACGGCCTCCCAGAAGCGCTCCAGCGCGACAGCGGCGGAGGGCGTGAAGTCGACCATCAGCTTCGGGTCCCGCCGCCGCTCGCCGAACGCCCACTCCCAGCCGCCCGCGAACGCGTAGTGCAGATGGCCCAGCCGCCACGCGATCGTCGTGAGCGGCGTGTCGTCGGGCTCCGGTTCCCCGGTGTGGGCGAGGACCTCCTCGACCCGCGCGACGCTCACGCTCCAGTCCTCGGCGATCTTCTCGACGCTCATGCCGCCGGCCGCCTGCCGGGCCACCTCCGCGTACTCGCCCGCCGGGATGTCCGGGTCGCCCAGGTCGAGCACCCACGCACCGGGCCCGAAGGCCCCGGGCGTCACCGCCTCGCCGCGCGGCCGGATCGACCAGCAGCCGGGCGCCGGCTCCCACAGGTACTCTTCGTCGCCGAGCCCCGCCAGCCGCGCACGGGCCATGTCCGTCGCCTTGTCGAACTGCTCCAGCAGAATGCTCAAGCGGTCGGTCCGTGCGCCCTCGGTGCCCATGCCAGGCCTTCCGGTGGTCGTGGTCGGGTTGCGTCGAGACGCCACGCGGAAGGTAGTGCCCCCGCGCCGCCGGACGCGACCGCTTTTCCGGCCCACGGCCACACGAGGCCCACGGCCACACGCGGCCTGCGGCCGCACGGCCCATGCGGACAGGAACCGGCATGTGCCCTCGCGGGGTTCAGCCCCGCCGCAGCAGCTGGTCGACCGCCCGCCCGAACATCACGCGCCCCGCCCACGCCAGCAGCCCGTCGCACGCGGCGGGCAGGAAGCGCACGCGGACGTCCTCGCGCCAGACCACCCGGCTGTGTCCGCCGAGGCCCGGACGCACCTCGATCTCCGCCCACCCCGTCACCGTGCGCCCGCGCTTCTCCAGGCGGCAGAAGCCGGGGGAGTCGCCCGTCGGGGGCCGCCACTCCGTGACCTCCATCGGGTCGTCGAAGCCGAGCGGACCCGCACCCGTACGGGCGACGAAGACGGTGCCCTCGCCGGTGGGCGGGGGAGTGGTGACGGTGATCCGGGTCAGCGGGGTCACGTCCCCGTGCCGGGGCCACGTCGTGACGCGCCGCCAGGCCTCGTCGGGGGCGAGCGGCGCCGTGCGTTCGAGCTGGAAGGTGGCCACGGGCCGAGCCTAGGCGGGCCCGACCGCTCTCACCTGTAGACCGCTCCGGGCTCCGCCTTCCCCGGCGCGAGCAGCTGCGGCACGGTGACGAAGACGTACCTCCGACCTGCGCCACCCCCGGTCTCGGTGCACGCTGGTGCAGAGCAGCGCATATCCGCGCGGAGCGGGACACGGCATGTCCAACCGTTTGAGGCAGACCGGGTGCGGCACCCGCTCCCCCACCACTCGCCCGACGCAGGGACGGAGCCCACGCCCCATGCACGACCCCGGTGACCACGCCCCGTTC
>MUNG01000213.1 GCA_002154585.1 Streptomyces pseudogriseolus | reverse complement strand
CGGTCAGGTGAAGGGACCATGGCGTACACGGCACCGCGGACACTGCTCCGCACGCGGGATCGCGGCCAGGGCCGCCGGCACCCGCTGGTGGCGACGCTCATGGCCCTGCCCCTGGCGGTCCTGCTCCTCCTTGTCTTCGACGGGTGGGAGACGGTGACCACACAGGCGTCGTCCGGGTCCACGGGCATGCCGTACGGCCAGTACGTGACCGGGCGGCCGTGCAGTGCGGCGGGGGCCGGTGCGAGCGGAGGGAGCAGGACGCCGGGGAGCCGGGCGGCGACGGCCAGCCGGAGGGTCAGCTCCGCCGGGTCGGTGCCGGGGGCGTGTGCCTTGGCCACGGCGGCGGCGTGCCGTACGACGGTGGCGTCGTCGCGGTGGGCGAGGGTGGCCGCGGCGGCGCAGGAGCAGGCGGGGTCGCGGGCGTGGGCCGCCTCCGTGGCGCGGGCGGTCAGGGCGGGGAGGAGGTCCTCGGTCACGGGGTGAGGCTACGCGGGCCCGCCGGGCGCGTGCGCCGGGTGCCCGGTGCCGGGTGTCGAGTGCCAGGTGCCGGGCGCCAGGCACCGGGGAAAAGCAATGCCGGCGCAGCTCCCCAGCTGCGCCGGCATCTTGCCGTCCGCCGCACCCCCGTCCCCACGGGGTTTCATGGGTGGATGTCCCCGCCCGGACCGCTCTTCCGGGCCTGGGGTCGCTGGATCAGCGCCCCAGCATCTCGCCCACGGACGACGCCTGTGTGGTCACCGTCTCCCACCCGTCGAAGACAAGGAGGAGCAGGACCGCCAGGGGCAGGGCCATGAGCGTCGCCACCAGCGGGTGCCGGCGGCCCTGGCCGCGATCCCGCGTGCGGAGCAGTGTCCGCGGTGCCGTGTACGCCATGGTCCCTTCACCTGACCGTTTCTGTTGTCCTTGGCAGCGGCGGGCGTCCGACCTCGGGGGACGAGTGCTGCACCCGCCGCTTGACCTCAAATCTAGGGGGCCTGCGCTTTCGCCACGTCATGCCCTCGTACCGATCGGTGGGCCTCCCCGAGGATGAGCGGGGCCCCGCGCCGTACTCCCCTGGGTGGAGACGGCGTCCTACGCCTCGGGGACATCCCCGAGGGGACGGCCGGCGCGGCCCGCTCCCTCCGAGGTGTCCTGGCGAGGGACGGGCTGCTCCACCAGGGCGAGCACCCGGTTCGCCATGAAACGCGCCGTGCGCACCACAGCCCCGGTTCGGGTGACTTCGCTCACTTCGACCACCCCTCGTCGTACCGCCGTCTCGACCCTGCGCCCCGCCCGCGAGGCCACCACCTCGTACGTACGCGTGGTGTCCCCCGCGTCCACGACGATCTCGACCCTGTCACCCTTCACGCGATCAATCCCCCTTCGCTGTCGGGTGGTTGGGACCGGACGGGTCCGCCCTCGCGCGAACCCGGCCTGCTCACGCGCTCCCTGACCACTCTTCAAGTGTCCCACCGCCCACTGACAATCCGCCGGACGGAGAGGGCGCGGCCTCTGCGCACGGACGGCTGTGGAAACGTAAGCTGTGGCACGTCACAGGACCGGGCAGCGGGGATGAACATGGCGATGATGCGCCTGAGGCGCGAGGACCCGCGCGTCGTCGGCTCTTTCAGGCTTCACCGACGGCTCGGCGCGGGCGGGATGGGCGTGGTCTATCTGGGCTCCGACAAGAAGGGGCAGCGGGTCGCGCTGAAGGTCATCCGCCCCGATCTCGCGGAGGACCAGGAGTTCCGCTCACGGTTCGCCCGCGAGGTCTCGGCGGCCCGGCGCATCCGCGGCGGCTGCACGGCCCGGCTGGTCGCCGCCGACCTGGAGGCCGACCGCCCCTGGTTCGCCACGCAGTACGTCCCCGGCCCGTCGCTGCACGACAAGGTCGCCGACGAGGGTCCGCTCGCCGCCGCCGAGGTGGCCGCCGTGGGGGCGGCGCTCTCCGAGGGGCTGGTCGCGGTGCACGAGGCCGGTGTGGTGCACCGGGACCTCAAGCCGTCCAACATCCTGCTGTCCCCGAAGGGGCCGCGGATCATCGACTTCGGCATCGCCTGGGCCACCGGGGCGTCGACGCTCACGCATGTGGGCACGGCCGTCGGGTCGCCCGGGTTCCTCGCGCCCGAGCAGGTGCGCGGTGCGGCCGTCACGCCGGCCACGGACGTGTTTTCGCTGGGCGCGACGCTCGCGTACGCGTCGATGGGCGACTCGCCCTTCGGGCACGGCAGTTCCGAGGTGATGCTGTACCGCGTCGTGCACGAGGAGGCCCAGTTGCAGGGCGTCCCCGACGCGCTGGCCCCGCTGGTGCGGGCCTGTCTGGCGAAGGATCCCGAGGAGCGGCCGAGCACGCTGCAACTGTCGCTGCGGCTGAAGGAGATCGCCGCGCGGGAGGCGCAGGGACTCGCCGACGTCCGGCCGCCCGCGCCCCGCACCCCCGAGTCCGAGCGGGCGAGCGCACGGCTCGCCGACACCTACCCCGAGCGGGACGCGCGCCGGCAGGGCGGCAGGGCCACGTCCCCGCGTGACGGCTCCGCCTCGCGCGGCGGCGGCCCGTCCTCGCGGGGCGGCAGGAGCGTGCCCCCGTCCCGGGGCGGCGGGTCCGAGCGGAACGGGGCGCCGCCCCGCCAGGGCACGCCGGCCCGCCCCAGGCCGCGCACCGGCACGGCGTCCCGCAACGGAACCCGCCCCGGCACCGGCACGGGCGGCCGCCGCCCGTCCCCCCGCACCGGCCCGGGCCTGCGCCCGGCGAATCCCCGGCTGCTGCGGCAGCGACTGTTCGTGTTCGTGGTGGTGACGCTGGTGGTGGCGCTCGGCATCGCACTGGTGCAGGGGTGCCAGGGGCCGTCCTGAGGGCTGCTCTCACCGTCCCGCAGGTACCGGGCCGCTCAAGGGCCGCGGAGCCTCTACTCCTGGGGGCGGCCTGCCGTCACCGCGTAGAAGGCCACCGCCGCCGCCGCGCCCACGTTGAGGGAGTCCACGCCGTGGGACATCGGGATGCGTACCCAGGTGTCCGCGGCGGACAGGGCGCGGCGGGACAGGCCGGTGCCTTCCGCGCCGAGCATCAGGGCGACCCGGTCCATGCGGTGCGGTGCCGTCTCGTCGAGGGTGCGGGCGCGGTCGTCCGGAGTGAGGGCGAGCACGGTGAAACCCGCGTCCTGGACCGTCGTCAGGTCCTTAGGCCAGGTCTCCAGGCGGGCGTACGGCACGGAGAAGACCGCGCCCATGGAGACCTTGACGCTGCGGCGGTACAGCGGGTCGGCGCAGTCCGGGGAGAGCAGGACCGCGTCCATGCCGAGGGCGGCGGCCGAACGGAAGATCGCGCCGATGTTGGTGTGGTCGTTGACCGACTCCATGACGACGACGCGGCGGGCCGTGCGGAGCACGTCGGCGGGCTCCGGCAGCGGGCGGCGCTGCATGGAGGCGAGCGCGCCGCGGTGCACGTGGTAGCCGGTGACCTGTTCGGCGAGGGCGGGCTCCACGACGTAGACCGGCGCGTCGGAGCGGTCGATGACGTCCCGCATGACGTCGACCCACTTCCGCGTCAGCAGCATGGAGCGCATCGTGTACCCGGCGTCCCCGGCGCGTCGGACGACCTTCTCGCCCTCGGCGATGAACAGGCCCTCGGCGGGTTCGCGGCGGCGGCGCAGTTCGACGTCCGTGAGGTTCGTGTAGTCGTGCAGGCGCGGGTCGTCGGGGTCGTCGACGGTGATGATCTCGCCCATGTCAGGCGGCCGTCCCCTCCGGGCCGACGGCCACGACGTCGCCGATGACGATGACCGCCGGCGGCTTCACGTCCTGGGCGACGACGGTCTCGGCGACCGTGGCGAGGGTCGCGTCGACGCGGCGCTGGGCGGCGGTGGTGCCCTCCTGGACGAGGGCGACGGGGGTGTCCGGGGACTTGCCGTGCGCGACCAAGGTCTCGGCGATCCGGCCGATCTTGTCGACGCCCATGAGGATCACCAGGGTGCCGGTCAGCTTGGCCAGCGAGGGCCAGTCGACCAGGGAACGCTCGTCGTCGGGGGCGACATGGCCGCTGACCACGGTGAACTCGTGCGCCACGCCGCGGTGGGTGACGGGGATGCCGGCCGCGCCCGGCACGGAGATGGAGCTGGAGATGCCGGGGACGACGGTGCAGGGGATGCCGGCCTCGGTGAGGGCGTGCAGCTCCTCCATGCCCCGGCCGAACACGTACGGGTCGCCGCCCTTGAGGCGGACCACGGACTTGCCCTGCTTGGCGTGCTCGATCAGCGCGTTGTTGATGGCCTCCTGGGCCATGAACCGGCCGTACGGGATCTTCGCCGCGTCGATCACCTCGACGTGCGGCGGGAGTTCGGCGAGCAGGTCGCGCGGGCCGAGCCGGTCGGCGATGACGACGTCGGCCTCGGCGAGCAGACGGCGGCCGCGCACGGTGATGAGGTCCGGGTCGCCGGGGCCGCCGCCGACGAGGGCGACGCCCGCGGTGCGGGTGCGGTGGTGGGGGGCGACGAGGGTGCCGTCGCGCAGTCCCTCGACCACGGCGTCGCGGATGGCGGCGGTGTGCCGGGGGTCGCGTCCGCGCGCGTCGGTGGTGAGCACCGCCACGGTGACGCCCTCGCTGTGGCCGGTCGCCGGGGTCCAGGCCGTGGCCTGGTCGGCGTCGTCGGAGCGGACGCACCAGACGCGGTGGTTCTCCGCCTCGGCGGAGGCGGCCGCATTCGCGTCGGGGTCGCTGGTGGCGATGAGGGCGTACCAGGCGTCGGCGAGGTCGCCGTCGGCGTACGGGCGGCGGTGCCAGGTGATCTCACCGGCGTCCGCCATGGCTTCCACGGAGGGGGTGGCCTCGGGGGACACGAGGTGGATGTCGGCGCCCGCCTTGATCAGGGCGGGGAGGCGGCGTTGGGCGACCTGGCCGCCGCCGAGGACGACGATCCGGCGGCCGGTGAGGCGGAGGCCTACGGGGTAGGCGGGGTGTTCGGCCATGCGGGACGGCTCCTCTTGCGGCGTGCGGTAGCCCTGACGTGCGCGAATCTTAATGGCGCGGGAGTTTTGGCGGGTCCGGTGTCCGGTGGGTGGGCCAGGGGCGCCGGGTGACGGCTGGGGGGGTGGTCGTGCCCACCCGTTCCGCCCTGCGGAACGACTGCCCACGACCACCCGGCGTGTGCCCACGACCACCCGGCGTTGTGCCCACGACCACCCCCAGGCCTCTGAGAGGCAAGAGGCGCCTCTCTACTTTTCCGTCACGCCCGCCGAGTCGAAGGTCGCGACCTCGTGCATGGCGCGGGCCGTGCTCTGGACCAGGGGGAGCGCGAGCAGGGCGCCCGTGCCCTCGCCGAGGCGCAGGTCGAGGTCGACCAGCGGGCGCAGGCCCAGCTTGTTGAGCGCGGCCACATGGCCGGGCTCCGCGCTGCGGTGGCCGGCGATGCAGGCCGCGAGGACCTCGGGCGCGATGGCCCGGGCGACCAGCGCGGCGGCGCCGGCGCTGACGCCGTCCAGGATCACCGGCGTACGCAGCGACGCACCGCCGAGCAGCAGGCCGACGATGGCCGCGTGTTCGAAGCCGCCGACCGCGGCCAGCACGCCGAGCGGGTCGGACGGGTCCGGCTGGTGCAGCTCCAGCGCGCGGCGCACGACGTCGGTCTTGCGGGCGAGCGTCTCGTCGTTGATGCCGGTGCCGCGGCCGGTGACCTCCGCCGGGTCGGCGCCGGTGAACACGGAGATGAGGGCCGCGGACGCGGTGGTGTTCGCGATGCCCATCTCACCGGTGAGCAGGGCCTTGTTGCCGGCCGCGACCAGGTCGCGGGCCGTCTCGATGCCCACCTCGATGGCCTGCTTGGCCTCCTCGCGGGTCATCGCGGGACCGGCGGTCATGTCGGACGTGCCGGCGCGGATCTTGCGCGGCAGCAGTCCGGGCGTGGCCGGCAGGTCGGCGGAGACGCCCACGTCGACCACGCAGACCTCGGCGCCGACCTGGGCGGCGAAGGCGTTGCACACCGCTCCCCCACCGAGGAAGTTCGCCACCATCTGGGCGGTGACCTCCTGCGGCCATGGGGTGACGCCCTGGGCGTGCACCCCGTGGTCGCCGGCGAAGATCGCGACGGCCGCGGGCTCCGGGATCGGCGGCGGGCACTGCCGGGACAGCCCCGACAGCTGGGCGGAGATGATCTCCAGCATGCCGAGCGCTCCGGCCGGCTTGGTCATGCGCTTCTGGCGCTCCCAGGCCTCGCCGAGCGCCTTGGCGTCCAGCGGGCGGATCTGCGCGACGGTCTCGGCAAGCAGGTCGTGGGGGTCCTCTCCGGGCAGGGCGCGGCGGCCGTACGTCTCCTCGTGCACCACCCACGACAGCGGGCGGCGCTTGGACCAGCCGGCCTGCATCAGTTCGGGCTCGTCCGGGAATTCGTCGACGTAGCCGACGCACAGGTAGGCGACGACCTCCAGGTGCTCGGGCAGGTCCAGGGCGCGGACCATCTCCCGCTCGTCGAAGAAGCTGACCCAGCCGACGCCGAGGCCCTCGGCGCGGGCGGCGAGCCACAGGTTCTCCACGGCGAGCGCGGAGGAGTACGGCGCCATCTGCGGCTGGGTGTGCCGACCGAGGGTGTGGCGGCCGCCGCGGGTGGGGTCGGCGGTGACGACGATGTTCACCGGGGTGTCGAGGATGGCCTCGATCTTCAGTTCCTTGAACTGCTTGGCCCGGCCCTTGGGGAGCGTCTTGGCGTAGGCGTCGCGCTGACGCATCGCCAGTTCGTGCATCCGGTGCCGGGTCTCCTCGGAGCGGATGACGACGAAGTCCCAGGGCTGCGAGTGCCCGACGGAGGGCGCGGTGTGGGCGGCCTCCAGGACGCGCAGCAGCACCTCGTGCGGGATGGGGTCGCCGCGGAAGCCGTTGCGGATGTCCCGGCGCTCGCGCATGACCTTCAGGACGGCCTCGCGCTCGGCGTCCGCGTAGCCGGGGGCGGCCGGTCCGGACGGCTCCGGCCGCGGGGCGGGCTCCGGCTCGACGCCGGCGCCCTGGGTGTCCATGTCGTCGGCGTTCTGCGCGACCTCGGCCTCGGCGTCGGCGGCGGGC
>MUNG01000212.1 GCA_002154585.1 Streptomyces pseudogriseolus | reverse complement strand
GACCCACCCGCGCCGGCCGACGCGCCCGCTCCGGGCGCGGCTGCCGGGTAAGGCGTCGCGTCCTCGCCGTGCACGCCGGCGTGCGCGGCGCTCGCGCCGGTCGCCCCGCCGTCGGTACGGGGCGTCCCGGTGTCCGTCGCCCCGCCCGCGTTCGCCGGCTCAGGCGTCCTCACTCCGCCGGGCTTCCCGGTGTCGGGCCGTACCGTCTTGGTGGTCGTCGTCGCCTCGGGGGAGCCGCCCGTGTCGCCGTCGTCCGCCGACCGCGGCCGCGGGGCCGTTGCCTCAGGCGACCCGTCCGGCGTAGTGCCGCTCAACTCGACGTACGGGCGGATCCGCAGCGGGTCGAAGTCCTCCGCCGCGGCGGCCTCGGCCGTGCGGGCGTCGCGGAGGGCGTCGGCGGCGCGGCGGGTGCAGACGCACGACGGCGTGTTGTCGGCGTGCCTGGGCGCACCGCATTCCGGGCACGGGTGCCCGTTCGGCTGGTCCACGCGTGATCCCTCCCCTCGCGAACTCCAGAGATTATGCAGATCTTCTTCACACTCTTGTTCGCGCGCCCCCGGAATGCGAAGTTCCGCGCGGACTCAACAGGCCATACCCGGGCACTCCGATCACGATGGAGGGTGATACGAGAACCTCTGGAGGTCCGCATGGCCGGGGACGCTCACCGTTCGGCGCCGGACACGGGACGCCCGGACCAGGTGTCGGGCAGCGTGGTGCTGTCGATCGGCGCGCTGCTGCTCGGCCTGCTGCTGGCCGCCCTCGACCAGACGATCGTCTCCACCGCCCTGCCGACCATCGTCAGCGACCTGGGCGGCCTGGAGCACCTGTCCTGGGTGGTCACCGCCTATCTGCTGGCGTCCACGGCCGCGACCCCGCTGTGGGGCAAGCTCGGCGACCAGTACGGCCGTAAGCGCCTCTTCCAGACCGCCATCGTCATCTTCCTCGTCGGCTCCGCCCTGTGCGGGGCCGCTCAGGACATGCCCCAGCTGATCGGCTTCCGCGCGCTCCAGGGCCTGGGCGGCGGCGGGCTGATCGTGCTGTCGATGGCGATCGTCGGCGACCTGGTGCCGCCCCGTGAACGCGGCCGCTACCAGGGCCTGTTCGGGGCGGTGTTCGGCGCGACCAGTGTGCTCGGGCCGCTGCTCGGCGGCCTGTTCACCCAGCATCTGAGCTGGCGCTGGGTGTTCTACGTCAACGTGCCCGTCGGGATCGTCGCGCTCGCCGTCATCGCCACCGTGCTGCACATCCCCCGCCGGTCGACCAAGCATGTGATCGACTACCTCGGCACCCTGCTCATCGCCTCCGTCGCCACCTGCCTGGTCCTGGTCGCCTCCCTCGGCGGCACCACCTGGCCCTGGGCGTCGTGGCAGATCGTCGGGCTCGCGGTGCTGGGCGCCGTGCTGATCGTCGCGTTCGTGGCGGTGGAGCGCCGGGCCGCCGAACCGGTGCTGCCGCTGAAGCTGTTCCGCGTGCGGACGTTCACCCTGTCCGCCGTGATCAGCTTCATCGTCGGCTTCGCGATGTTCGGCGCGCTGACCTATCTGCCGACCTTCCTCCAGGTGGTGCACGGCATCAGCCCGACCCTCTCCGGGGTCCACATGCTGCCGATGGTGGCCGGCATGCTGCTGTCCTCCACCGGCTCCGGACAGATCGTCAGCCGCACCGGCCGCTGGAAGGTGTTCCCGGTCGCGGGCACCGCCGTCACCGCCGTCGGACTGCTGCTGCTCCACCAGCTCGACACGCAGAGCTCCACCGCGGTGATGAGCGCGTTCTTCTTCGTCTTCGGCCTCGGTCTCGGCCTGGTCATGCAGGTCCTGGTGCTGATCGTGCAGAACGCCGTCCCCTACGAGGACCTCGGCGTCGCCACCTCCGGGGCGACCTTCTTCCGGTCCATCGGCGCCTCGTTCGGCGTCGCCGTGTTCGGCGCGATCTTCGCCGGCCGGCTCGGCGACCAGCTCAGCGCGGCCTTCCGGGGCGTGGACCTGCCGTCCGGCGTCTCGCCCGAGGCGCTGGAGGCCGACCCGCGCGGCATCGGCGCCCTGCCGCCCCCGTTGCGCCCCGCCGCGCTCGACGCGTACTCCACGGCCATCACCGACGTCTTCCTGTACGCCGTGCCGGTCGCGCTGCTGGGCTTCGCGCTGGCCTGGTTCCTCAAGGAGGACCCGCTGCGCGCCTCCGTCACCGCGCCCGACGCCTCCGAGACGCTGGCCCCCAACCCGGTGGAACGCTCCTCGCACGACGAGGTGTGCCGCGCCCTGTCGGTGCTCGGCACCCGCGAGGGGCGCCGGGAGATCTACCGGAAGATCACCGACCGCGCGGGCTACGACCTGCTGCCCGCGTCCAGCTGGCTGCTGCTGCGGATCCGCCGCCACGGCTCGGTGGAACCGGCCCGGCTCGCCGAGCGCAACCCCGTGCCGCTGGACGTCGTCCTGGAGGCCACCCGGCAGGTCGAGAGCCGGCACCTCGCCGTGCGCCGGGGCGTGGACATGGTCCTCACCGACGAGGGCCGCGAGGCGAGCGAACGGCTGGCGCGGGCGCGCGAGGAGTCCCTGGCCGAGCTGCTGGGCGACTGGTGGGGGCCGGACCGCCCGACCGACCTGGTGCAGCTCGTGCACGAACTCAACGACGAGCTGTGCGGCTCCCGCGGCGAACGCCCCCAGTCCGCCCGCGCGGGGGCCCCGGCGAGCTGACACACGGGCGGCAACGGCGGTACCCGGCCTCAGACCAGCCGCTTGGCGAACCAGTGCTCGGCGTACGGGTCGTCGTTGTGCGGCTCGGTCTCGGCGTACCCGAGGCGGGCGTAGAGGGCGCGCGCCTCCACCAGGTCGCCGCGCGTGTCCAGGATCATCCGGCGGGCGCCTCGGGCCCGCGCCGCCTCCTCCGCGGCCCCGACCAGCAGTGCCGCGCCGCCCCGGCCGCGCATCCGCGCGTACAGGAACACCCGGGTCAGCTCGGCGGCCGTGCCGTCCGGTGACAGCCTGATCCCGGCGCTGCCCGCGGGCTCGCCCCCGTACCGCGCGATCAGCAGCAGCCCGCGCGGCGGGGCGAGGTCCGCGCCCGACCGCGCGGCGATCTCCCGCTCCAGCTCGTCCGGGTCGGTCCGGCGCCTCGCGTGCAGCAGGTACCAGCGGTCGCTGACCTCCGTGTAGTACGCGCGCCAGAGCGCGAGGGCGGCGGGCGAGCCGGGTGGTTCCGGGGCGACGGTCCAGGTCATGGCGGCATTCTCGGCCCCCTGCCGGCCCTCGGCGCAAGCGAATTGGGCGCCCGGACGCGGCCCGGCGGGCGAGGGACGCGGGCCCCGCCGTCTGTGCCGTGCAGTTTGTGCGCGGTGCAACGGGCAACCCGTGAGGGCGAACCGGCTCGCGAGGAGTGCCGGTTGGGACGAGAACCCCCGGAAGGCATCCATGTCCACTGGCCTGATCATTGCGTTGATCGTGATTGTCGCGGTCGTTGTCGCCGTCGCGGCCGTCCTGACCCTGCGCGCACGCGGCCCGCGACACGGCGCGAGCCTCAAGCGGCGCTTCGGCCCCGAGTACGAGCGTGCCGTCGCCCGGCACGACGGGGACACCAAGGCCGCCGAGCGGGAGCTGTCCGCGCGCGTGGAGCGCCACGGCTCCCTCCAGGTACGGCCGTTGGAGCCGGCCGAGCGCGAGCGCTACGAGGCGCGCTGGACGGCCGCCCAGGAGCGGTTCGTCGACGCGCCGCGTGAGGCGGTCGCCGAGGCGGACCGCCTGATCGCCGAACTCGCCGGCACCCGGGGCTTCCCGGCCGGCGGGCAGTACGAGGAGCAGGTCGCGGCGCTGTCCGTGCACCACGCCCACCACGTCGAGGGCTACCGCCGCGTGCACCGCGTCGCGCAGACCCACCCGGACGGCGCGCACGACGGCGCCGCCGGCACGGAGGAGATGCGCGAGGCGATGGTCGAGGCGCGCGCGCTGTTCGAGGAGCTGGTCCGGCCGTCGCGGCACGACGGCGGACACCGTGGCGCGCACGGCGACCGCACGGACACCCCCGCCGCCCGCCGCGACGGTCACCGCACCCCGTCGCTGCTGCACCGCCGCCAGGCGAAGGAGAGCTGATCGTCATGCCCGAGGCACCCCGTCACACCGAGGACACCTGGATCCCGAACGGCCCGGCCGGCACGGACGCGCCGCCGGCCGGTCCCGCCTCCGCGGACCCCGCCCACGAGACGGCCACGCTCGACCACACGACGCAGGCCGGCCGCAGGACCGGAACCTCCCCCGGCCGTGCGGGCACGGACACCGGGCACGGTTCCGGCAGCGGCCCGGGGACCGGCTCCGCCGGCACCGGGAGCCCGCCGGTCGCGGCGCACCCGCACACCGGCGCCGACACCGCCGACGACACCGGTGCCGACCCGCACGGCACCGGCACCCCCGCCCACGGCACGGGCGACCACGCCACCATCTCCGGCACGTCCGCACACCACGGCCGCCCCGGGTCCGAGCCCCGCCTCCTCGCCGAGGACACCTGCGACCGTCTCTCCGCGCAACTGCGGCAGGCCGTCGCCGGGTTCGTGGACCGGCCGCGGGACGCCGTGGAGGAGGCCGACCTCGTCCTGCGCGAGATCACCGAGCGGCTGACCGACGCGCTCACCGAGCGCCGCCGCGGCCTCGCGCGGAACTGGAAGACGCCCGCGTCCGGCGACCCCGGCAAGGGCGACGCCGCCCCGGCCGCCGACACCGAGCAACTGCGGCTCGCGCTGCGGGACTACCGCGAACTGGCGGAGCGCCTGCTGAGCGTCTGAGCCGCCCGGTGCGTCTCGTTCGCCAGGTCAGCCCTGTCCGTCACGTCCGCCCGACGCCGCCCGGCGCTCCCGCCACCGGCGTACGACGTCCTCGACGTCGTACGGCTTCTTGCCCAGCGGGGGGCCGGGCGGCGGCTTGAACATCATGTCGCTGATCTTCGCGTTGATCTCCGCGAGGATCTTCCGCACCACCCGCTCCGAGGGGGCCGCGAGGGCCGCCTCCAGCGCGTCCTCGGCCTCCTTGCGCAGGGCCAGCGTCGGCGGCAGCACCGACATGCCCTCGCGGGCCATCTTCCGCTTGACCCACCACAGTTCGTCGTAGGTGTTCTCCACCTCGGGCGGCAACGGGCGGCCCGCGCCCTCGAGCCGCTGGAACTCCCCGCGCGCGTCGGCATCGCGGATCTGCTTGTCGACCCAGCTCTCGAAGTCGACGCCGGGTGGCTTCCGCTCGGTCATGACCCCATTGTGCCGGACGCGGTACGGCCGGGCGTTTTATCATCTGGCGGCGGGCGGCCGATCCGGCCGTTCCGCCCCCAGGACCTCTTCAGGAGGAGCGCACGTGCTCGAACTCACCATGGCCGCGGTGTCCGCGGCGGAAGCGGGCGCCACGGCCGGGATGCTCATGGCCGACGCGCCCAGCGAGCCGGGCACCGTGCTGCGGGTGGGCCGGGACACGTCCCTGTGCCGTCTGGTGACGCCGGACGACTGGCTGTTCGTGTCCCGGGTGCATCTGGAGTTCCAGTGCGCGCAGGACGGCGGCTGGCATCTGACCTGGCTGCGCGGCTCGCTGCCGGAGCCGTCGTCGGAGGTGCGGCTGACCGTCGGGGAGTACGCCCAGCCGCTCGCGTACGGCGGGACCGTGCCGCTGCCCCGGGGCGGCAGCGGCGAGATCGTGATCCAGGACCGCACCGCCCCGCGCAGCGTCAACGTGGGCTTCTACCACGAGGTGTGAGCCCTCCCGGGGCCCCTCGCGCCCGCCCGTCCGCTCAGGACACCACGCGCGCCAGCGCGAACCCGTCGTGGTCCTTCGCCCCGACCGTCTGGACCGCCGTGGCGTCGAGCCGCGGGTGGGTGCCGAACATCTCCAGGGCGGTGCGGGTGCCCACCACGTCCGGGTCGGTGTTCCCGGAGTCGGCGACCCGGCCGCCGCGCACCACGTTGTCGAGGACGATCAGACTGCCCGCGGCCGTCAGGCGCAGCGCCCACTCGACGTAGTGCGGGTTGTTCGCCTTGTCGGCGTCGATGAACACCAGGTCGAACGGCGGCGGCTGCTCGTCCGCGAGCTTCGGCAGCGACTCCAGCGCCGGGCCGACCCGCACCTCCACCCGCTCGGCGAGACCGGCGCGGGCGAGGTTGCGGACCGCGACCTCGGCGTGCCGGGGGTCGTACTCCAGGGTGACCAGCCGCCCGTCGGCGGGCAGCGCGCGGCCCAGCCAGATGGTGCTGTAGCCGCCGAGCGTGCCGATCTCCAGGACGCGCCGGGCGCCCTGGAGCCGGGCGAGGAGCTGGAGCAGCTTGCCCTGGAGGGGCGAGACGGCGATGGGCGGGAGTCCGGCGGCCTCGCTCTCGCGCAGCGCCGCCGCCAGGGCCTCGTCGTCGCCCAGGAGCCGCTCGGTGAAGTAGTCGTCCACCGTGTGCCAGAGCCGCGCCTCGCTCATACGGGTGTGCCTTCCGCCGGGCCGGCCGGACCTGCCCGGCCGGATCGGCTCGAAGGTACGGGGCGCGGCCCGGGGCCGTCAGACCTTTTCCAGGCGTGCCCCGGGGCGTGTCCCGGGGCGTGTCCCGGGGTGGGCGCCGTGCGTCCCGGGCTCCAGCGACGGGGGCGAGCCGGGCAGCGGGCGGCCCGCCGACTCGGCCATGCGCCACACCGCGAACCCGCCGATCACGGCGGCCGCCATCATGTAGTAGGCGGGCATCATCACGTTGCCGGTCACGCCGATCAGGGCGGTGACCACCAGCGGGGTGGTGCCGCCGAACAGGGACACCGAGACGTTGAAGCCGATCGACAGCGAGCCGTAGCGGACCCGGGTGGGGAACAGCGCGGGCAGCGCGGCCGGCATGGCGGCGGTGAAGCACACCAGCAGCAGGCCGAGCGCGCCCATGCCGGCGGCGACCGCGAGCAGCCCGCCGTCGCGGATCAGCAGCAGCGCCGGCACGGACAGCGCGAGGAAGCCGGCGCAGCCGGCCGCCATCACCGGGCGGCGGCCCACCCGGTCGGTCAGCGCGCCCGCGAACGGCTGCACGACCATCATCAGCACCATCACGCCGAGCACGACGACCAGGCCGTGCGTGGCGTCGTAGCCCAGCTCGCTGGTGAGGTAGCTCGGCATGTACGACAGCAGCATGTAGTCGGTGACGTTGAAGACCAGCACCAGGCCCACGCACAGCAGCAGGGCGCGCCACTGGCCGGTGACCATCTCGCGCAGCGGCACCTTCGGGCGCTCGGTCTCGGCCTTGGCGACCTCGGCGGCGAAGGCGGGGGTCTCCTCCAGCCGCATCCGCAGGTAGAGGCCGATGATGCCCATCGGGCCCGCGATCAGGAACGGGACGCGCCAGCCCCAGGAGAGCAGGTCGTCCGTGGACAGCAGCGCCGTCATCAGGGTGACCAGGCCCGCGCCGCCGATGTAGCCGGCGAGGGTGCCGAACTCCAGCCAGCTGCCGAGGAAGCCGCGCCGCTTGTCGGGGGCGTACTCGGCGATGAAGGTGGACGCGCCGGCGTACTCGCCGCCGGTGGAGAAGCCCTGCACCAGGCGCGCCGCCAGCAGCAGGATCGGGGCTCCGACGCCGATCGCGGCGTAGGAGGGGATCAGGCCGATGGCGAAGGTGCCCGCGGCCATCATGATCATCGTGAGGGCGAGGACCTTCTGCCGGCCCACGCGGTCGCCGAGCGGGCCGAAGACCATGCCGCCGAGCGGGCGGACCAGGAAGGCCGCGGCGAAGGCGCCGAACGTGGACAGCAGCTGGGCGGTGGCGTTGCCCGTGGGGAAGAAGACCTTGCCCAGGGTGACGGCGATGTAGCTGTAGACACCGAAGTCGAACCATTCCATGGCGTTGCCGAGCGCGGCCGCCTTCACGGCGCGCCTGACCAGCGCGGGGTCGGTGACCGTCGGGGGACCGAGGGCGGGGTCGGGTGCCTGTGCCGCGCCGGCCGTGCCGGGAGCGGGAGCGCCGGCGGGACCGGGGGCGACGGAGTGAGGGGCGACCTGAGCAGTCGACAAGACTTCGCTCGCCTGCCTTTCGTCGGGAACAGGGACGGGTCCGCGCGGCGGCGCTGTCGGGCGGGCCAAGCCAGCGACGATAGGCGGCGTTTCCCCCGTTACGTACGGTACGGGGATCGATGCATACGGCACGGAAATGCGGTGTGCGCAGGCATGTCGCGGCCCCGGCGATCTCCGCCGGGGGTGGCCGGTTGTGATCCTTCTCGCGTCGCCCTGAGGCAACCGCATCCCGTCCGGACTATCGTCATCCGGACAAAAGAGAGAGGGCCGTCAGGTGAAGCGGCGGTGTCCTGCGTCCTGACCGAGGGGTGCGCGCCCGCCGGGCCGCGCACGGCACCACCCCCGCACGGGACGCGCGGGGCGAAAACGGGGCGGGAGGCCGACGAGGCGTGGCGAATGCGGAACACAGTGGGCGACCGGCCGAGACGTTCGGCGCGACGGCGGTGGGCGGCACCCGGGCGCGGCTGCGGGCGGCCCGCCTCGGACTGTGGCTGCTCGCCGCCGTCCTCGCGGTGCGCCAGGTCGCCCTCGTCCTCACCACCCCGAGCGGTGAACGCCTGACCGACCTGGAGACCTGGGTGGGCCCCGAGGGCGTGCTGCACGTCAGCGGCTCCCTCTACGACTCCACCGAGTTCACCGGCACGCCGTTCGGCGGGCTGGTCCTCAAACCCCTGACCCGGTCGGCCGAACAGACCCTCGGCTGGGGCTGGACCTTCGGCACCCTGCTGCTGGTGGTGGCGCTGGCGCTGATCGCCGCCCGCGCGCTGCCCCAGCCGGTCGGCCGGCGCACCGCGCTGCTCGCTGCTCCCGTCGCGGTCAGCCTGCTCATGGTGTCCCTGCCGGTGCGCAACACCCTCTGGCTCGGCCAGACCAGTGTCATCCCGGTGCTGCTCGTCCTGCTCGGCTGTTTCGTCGTCCACGGACAGCGGGCCGGCGGCGTCCTCGTCGGGGTCGCGGCGGCCCTCCAGCCGACCCTGCTGCTCTTCGCGCCGCTGCTGTGGCTCACCGGCCGCCGCCAGGCCGCCACCGCGACGGCCGTCACCTTCGCCTCGGCCACCGCGCTCGCCTGGGCCGCCATGCCGCAGGACTCCGCCGCCTACTGGGTGCACCACCTGGCGGGCGTCGGCCTGGGCGGCCCCGCCGACGCCCTCGCCAACCAGTCCCTGCACGGCGCGCTGCTCCGGCTCGGCCTCGCGGGGCCGCTGGAGATCGCCCTGTTCCTGCTGCTGGGCGCCGCCGTGGTCACCCTCGGGCTGCGGCGCGCCGTCCATTACGCGCGCGACGGCCAGCTGCTCCTCGCCGTCGGCATCACCGGGTGCGCCGCCATAGCGGTGTCCCCGACCGCCTGGCAGCACCAGCTGCTGTGGGTGCTGCTCACCGTCGTCGGCCGGGTCGGCACCCGCGCCCGCGACCGGCTGGTGTGGCCCGTCGCCGTCGTCCTGGTGATGACGCTGCCGGCCAAGATGATGCTGCCCAACATGGCGTTCCTGCACCCGCTGCGCGACAACGTGGTGCTGCTCGCCGCGCTGGCCGCCGCCACCGCCGTGCCGTTCCTCGGCCGTACCTCGCCGTACTTCCGCGACCCGGTGCCCACGCCGTACGCCCCGCCCGTGCCGGCCCGGTTCGCGTTCGTGCCGCTGCTGCCGTTCCTGCGGCGGGTGCTGATCCGGCCGAACCTGCTGCTGGAGCTGCTGCTCATCCGCGTCACCTACGCCGGATACGCCAAGGTGCGCCTCGCCGCGACCGGCGGCAGCAACTCGGCGGGCCGCGCCCGCGCCGAGGAGCACGGCGAGCAGATCCTCGACCTGGAGCGCGTCCTCCACCTGGACATCGAGCACGCGGTCAACCACGCCGTGGTGAAGGTGGACTGGCTGCGGCAGTTCTTCGACTTCTACTACACGTCGTTCCACTTCGTGGTGCCGCTGACCGTGCTCGGCCTGCTCTACTGGCGCCGCCCCGTCCACTACCGCTGGGCGCGCTCCGCCCTCGGCTTCGCCACCCTGCTCGCCCTGGTCGGCTTCTGGCTGTACCCGTTGGCCCCGCCGCGCCTGATGCCGGGCCTCGGCATCATCGACACCGTCCACGGCGTGCAGGACTTCTCCAAGCCCGACTACGGCACGCTGACCGCGCTCACCAACCAGTACGCGGCGATGCCCTCGCTGCACTTCGGCTGGTCCCTGTGGTGCGGCCTGGTCATCGCGATCATCGCGCCCCGGATGTGGATGAAGGCCCTCGGGCTGCTGCACCCGCTGTTCACGGCCGCCGCGATCGTCGCGACCGGCAACCACTGGATCCTGGACGCGGTCGGCGGCGCGGTCGTCGTCGGCGCCGGGTTCGGCCTGACCTACCTGCTCCAGGGCCCCCGCGCCCGCACGGTCACGGCGGCGGCCGAGGACAGGGAGCGGGACGCGAAGGACGCGGCTGACGCGAATGACACGAAGGACGGCAAGGACGCGAAGGGGGTCAGCAGCTCTCCGCCCGCGCCGGAGAAGGACCGTACTCCGAGCTGATCCGGTACTCGCCGGGCGCGGACACGGTGAGCCGGGTGAACTCGCCCGCGCGGGACAGGCACCCGCCGCCGTCCACCCGCAGCCACGGCGAGTACGCGATCCGCACGGTCACCGTCCCGGGCCGCGCCACCCGCAGCACCAGCTCCGCGCCGGAGGTCCGCACCACCGACCCCGGCGCGGACACCAGCGGCACCGCGTCCCGGACCCGGAACACCTCCCAGTGCGCGTCCCGCCACACCGGCACCAGCCAGTCGGGCCGCCGCTCCCGCACCAGCCGCGCCTCCTCCTCGGCGTACCCGTCGGGCTTCCCGTCGTGCAGCACCACGAACCCGACCGCCCACCGGTCCAGCCACGCCCGGTACGTCGCGGCGGAGAACGACCCGTCGTAGAACAGCCGGGCCCGCTCCATGTCGAGCTGTCGGTTCCAGCCCCGCGCGAGGTGGACGTGCGGGGCGAGCGCCACCGCCTCCCGGTGGTTGCGGGCGGGCACCGCCTCCACCCGCGTCCGGCCGGCGCCCAACGACTCCAGGGCGCGTACGACCCCCTCCGTCTGCGCCGCCCAGGCCGGGACGGTCGTCGACACCTTCAGGTCGTCGACGGTCTTCTTGCCGGTCCACCCCACCGAGAACACCAGCGCGGCCACCAGCAGGCCGCGCCGCACCGCCCGCAGCCGCGGCTGCGCGAGCAGGGCCACCAGCAGGGCGACGGGGGCGGCGTACTCGGCGAACCGCTCGAGGTTCGTGCCGATGGGGGAGGGGATCAGGAACACCAGCACGGTCCCGGCCGCGTACAAGGCGCCGCTCCACCGCGCCACCCGCCAGGACGGCGGGGACAGCACCGCGACAGCGATCCCGAGGACCGCGGGAGTCCATATCCGGCCCGCCGGCATCAACTGCTCCCCGTGGAAGGGGAAGAGGAGACTGGTCGCCCCGACCACCAGCGCGGGCGGCAGCAGCAGGGCGACCGCGGGACCCGGCCGCCGCACCAGGACGTGGCCCGCCCCGACGACCGCGAGGAACAGCCCCGCGACCGGGGACGCCATGGTGGCGAGGGCGGCGTAGGCGCCGGTGAGGACGAGACGTTTCTGCTCGGTGAGGCGCGGATCGGTGAGGTACAGACACGCGGCGAGCCCGAAGGCGATCCCCAGGGCGAACGTGGTGCGCCCCGAGGCCACGTTGCCCCACAGGCCGAGCGCGGCGAGCAGCGCGGGCGCGACCGGCCGGCGCGGCAGCGCCCGCTCGACCAGCACCGCCGCGATCCAGGTGGCGGCCAGCCCGGACGCCACGGTGAGCGCCCGCACCCCGACGGCCGCCATCAGGTACGGGGATATCAGGCTGTAGTTGGCGGTGTGCATGCCGCCGTACCAGAACAGGTTGTACGCCGACGAGCCGTGCCGCCCCGCGAAATCCGCCCACGCGTCCTGGGCGGCGAGGTCGCCGCCGCCGGTGGCCAGCACCGCCCACCACAGCGCGTACAGCGGCAGCACGGCCGACACGGCCAGGAGCGGCACGCGACGACGCCGGCAGAAGGAACGGACGGTCCGCCCGCGTTCCGGGGCCGGGCCGGGCCGCCGGAGCAGGGTGAGGTCGGCAGAGGGCACGATCATGAGGACGTCATACTCGGTCCCGGCGTTCACTCCTCAAGGGGGGCCCGTCGTCTGTCGTTGACGGATGGGATGCTCCCCGGATGACGGAACGACCGGAGACCTTCCTCGCCCATCTGCGCAGCGCGGCCGTCGGCGTCCTCGAACGCTTCCCCGCCGAACTCAGGCCCGAGATCTACGCCTTGTCCTTCCGCGTCTGGCGGGTGGACGACGACGACCGCCGCCCGTACGTGGCCGTCGGCTACAACACCGAGACGCAGTACGAGCGGGAGCGCGACCCGGACGACGACGGCGAGGCCCGCTGGAACTACGCCTACTGGCTGCTCGAAGGCTTCGAGACGCTCGGCAACGTCCCCGAGGACCCGGTCGGCAGCCGGGTGTACGAGGAGGAGGTGCGGAGCCTCGGCGTCTGGTACGACGGGGAGTTCGACCTGGACCGGCTGCTGGACGACGAGGACGTGGCCGCCCGCGCCGCACTGCTGCGCGCGCACTTCTGCGACGCCGTGATCGACCTATCCCGGCATCTGCACGCCGACGGGGTGATCGAGCGCGTCCTCGGCCGCCCGCTGCCGGTCGTCGTCTTCGACATGGCCCGCCCCGGCTGGGAGGCGCACGCCACCCGGGCCGCCAACCCGCCCGCGCTGATCGAGGACTTCACGGCGTGGCTGCGAGCCGCGGGGGAGATCTGAAACACCTAGGATCCGGGGCATGGCACGCGACATCACGACCGGTGACTTCACCCGCAGCTGGAACGCGCTGCTCGCCGCCGTGGCCGCAACTCCCGGCGAGGACTTCGACCGGCCGTCCGGCTGCCGGGGCTGGCTGGTGCGGGACCTCGTCTGCCATCTCGTCGTCGACGCGCAGGACGTCCTCATCACGCTCGTCACACCCGCAGACACCGCGCCCACGGCGGACGCGACGACGTACTGGGACCTCGTCGGTCCGCCCACCGGCGACGACCCGCTGGACGCGCTCGTCCCGCGGCTGGCCGCCGCCTACGGGGACCCCGCGCTGCTGAAGTTCCACCTGGACGACGTGGGTTCCGCGGCCGGGCGGGCGGCCGGACTCGCCGACCCCGCCGCCCTCGTGAGCACCAAGGACAAGGTGCTGACCGCCGGCGACTACCTCACGGCGTACGTCCTCGAATGGACGCTGCACCACCTGGACCTCGTCGCCCGTCTGCCGTCCGCCCCGAGGCCCCCGGCCGGGACGCTGGCCTCCGCCCGCACCGCGCTGGAGCGGATCGCGGGCGCCCCGTTCCCCGCGGAACTGTCCGACACGGACGCCCTGCTGCTCGGCACGGGCCGGCGCACGCCCACCGCCGACGAGACGGCCGCGCTGGGCGGCCTCACCGCGCGGCTGCCGCTGATCCTGGGCTGACATCGTCCGGGCGGGGACAGGCGAAAGCGGCGGCCCCGGGGATCGGGGGGCCGCCGCCTTCGGTATCAGGGGTGACGCTCAGTACCAGTTGTTGGCCTGCCAGAAGGACCAGGCGTCACAGGCGCTGCCGTAGCGGTCCTTCATGTAGTCCAGGCCCCACTTGATCTGAGTGGCCGGGTTGGTCTTCCAGTCGGATCCCGCCGAGGCCATCTTGGAGGCCGGCAGCGCCTGGACCAGGCCGTAGGCGCCGCTGGAGGCGTTGGTGGCCTGCGGGTTCCAGCCGCTCTCGTGCGACACGATGTTCGAGAAGCACTGGAACTCGGCCGAGTTGCCGATCATCTTCTTCGCGGTCGCCTGGGCCGAGGAGGCGGACGTGGGGGCCGCCGTGGTCGCGGCCTGCGCGGGCGCGGCGGCGATCAGCGTGCCGCACGTGGCGGCCGTCAGCGCGGCACCGGCGAGGGCCTTCTTCGGGGTGGCGACGGAGCGGAGGAGGGAAACGGCGGACACAGGCGGCCTTTCGGTCGGAAGCAGGGGAGTCGCGCGCCCTGCCGTGAGGCGGGGCATACGGCGGCGCCGCGACCCGTGGGGGACGTCGGCGCCTGGCGACTGCTCCACAGAAACAAATCCCGGGATTGCCCGCAAAGGTCCCTTTTACTACCGATGGTCGGAGGTGCCTGTCGCCTCATGTCCGTAACATCCGGTTTGGTGGATGTTCGTGGGAAGTGGTGGAGGGGCCCGCGTACGACCCTTCTTCGTATGTGACCCGGGTCATGTGGGGTGCTTCACCACCTCGCCCACAGCACGCATACGCGCGCCTACCGAGGGGCGTCGCCGAATGTGACCGGGGCCTCGAAGGCCGCCCTGCGCGTGGCGCGGCGCAGCGCCCGCAGCACGGTCGTGCCGACGGTGAGCGTCAGCACCACCGTGATCACGGCCCGCCCCAGGTCCCAGCCCAGGGAGGTGGCCAGGCAGTACGCGACGAAGCGGGCCAGGTTGGCGGAGACCGGGTCGTCGCCGTCGAAGGCGATGTTCGAGGCCAGCGAGCTCATGAAGGTCCAGCCCGCCAGGTTCATCACTGTGCCGTAGGCGAAGGCCGCCAGGAAGCCGTACACGGCGAGCATCCCCACCTCGAGACGGCCCCGCAGCCGGTCCGGGCCGGGCAGGAAGCCCGCGCCCATCGTGAACCAGCCCATCGCCAGCATCTGGAACGGCAGCCACGGGCCCACCCCGCCGGTGAGCAGCGCGGACGCGAACATCGTGACCGAGCCCAGGGCGAAGCCGAAACCCGGGCCGAGGACCCGGCCGCTGAGCACCATCAGGAAGAACATGGGCTCCAGTCCTGCCGTGCCCGCGCCGACGGGCCGCAGGGCCGCGCCCGCCGCCGCGAGCACACCGAGCATCGCCACGGCCTTCGCGCCCAGGGCCGACTCCGACAGGGCCGCCGCCACCACGGCGACCAGCAGCACCAGCAGTCCGGCGAACAGCCAGGGGGCGTCGCCCTCGTGCGCGTTCACCGCCGCGTCGGGCGGGGCGAGGAACGGCCAGCCGAAACCGGCCGCGCCCACCGCGCTCACCAGGGCGAGCGCCAGCCAGGTACGGGGGCCCAGACGCAGGGCGCGGGCCTGGCGGTCCGCGGGCCGTGCGGGGGTCGGCGCGCTCATCGCTCCAGCGCCTCCTTCACCTGGGCGACCGTGAGCCAGGGCTGCGGCGCGAGGATCTTCGCCACCTGCGGGGCGAACGAGGGGGACGCCACCACCACCTCCGCCGACGGGCCGTCCGCGATCACCTCGCCCTCGGCGAGAAGCACCACCCGGTGCGCCAGCTCCGCCGCCAGCTCCACGTCGTGCGTGGCCATGACGATGGCGTGGCCCTCGGCGGCCAGCCCGCGCAGGATCGCCGTCAGCCGGGCCTTCGCCGCGTAGTCCAGGCCGCGGGTCGGCTCGTCGAGCAGCAGCAGGGGCGGCCGGGCGGTCAGCACCACCGCGAGGGCGAGGGTGAGCCGCTGTCCCTCGGACAGGTCGCGGGGGTGCGTGTCGTCGGCCACGGACGGCAGCAGCTGGTCGAGCAGCGCGCGGCACGTGCCGGGCTCCGCCTCCGCGTCCCGGTCGGCCGCCGCGCACTCCGCCGCGACCGTGTCCGCGTACAGCAGGTCCCGGGGCTCCTGCGGGACCAGGCCGGCCTTGCGGACCAGGTCGCGGGGGCGGGTGCGGTGCGGGACGGCGCCGCCGGTGCGGACCGACCCGGAGGACGGGGCGACGAGACCGACCAGCGCGGAGAGCAGCGTCGACTTGCCGGCGCCGTTGCGGCCCATGAGCGCGACCGTCTCCCCGGGGAGGACGGTGAGGTCCACATGGGTCAGCGCCCGCACGCGGTCACGGCGGACGGCGAGGGAGCGCACCTCCGCCACCGGCTCAGGCGTGCCGGCGTTCTCCTTCTTCACCCGCCCGAAGCGGCGTTTGACCGGGGGAGCGGCCGGCGGCGGCGCGGTGTCCCGCCCGGGGCGCCGGCCCTCCAGGCGTTCCCGCAGCGGGGCCGCCCGGCGGCGGGCGTCGCGCACCGTCAGGGGCAGCGGGGACCAGCCGGCCAGGCGGCCCAGCCCGACCACCGGCGGGCAGACGGGGGACACCGCCATCACCTCCGCCGGGCTCCCCAGCCGGAGGCGCTCGCCGGCGCCCGGCAGCAGCGCGACCTGGTCGGCGTACTGCACGACCCGCTCCAGGCGGTGCTCGGCCATCAGGACCGTCGTACCGAGGTCGTGGACCAGGCGCTGGAGGACGGCCAGCACCTCCTCGGCTGCCGCGGGGTCCAGGGCGGACGTCGGCTCGTCCAGGACCAGCACCTTCGGGTGCGGGGTGAGCACCGAGCCGATGGCCACCCGCTGCCGCTGCCCGCCGGACAGCGTGGAGATGTGCCGGTCCCGCAGGCCGGCCAGGCCCAGCAGGTCCAGGGTCTCCTCCACCCGGCGGCGCATCACCTCGGGCGCGAGGCCCAGCGACTCCATGCCGTAGGCGAGTTCGTCCTCCACGGTGTCCGTCACGAAGTGCGACAGCGGGTCCTGGCCCACCGTCCCCACCACGTCGGCGAGTTCGCGCGGCTTGTGGGTGCGGGTGTCGCGGCCCGCGACGGTGACCCTGCCGTGCAGGGTGCCGCCGGTGAAGTGCGGGACCAGCCCGCTCACCGCGCCCAGCACCGTCGACTTGCCGACGCCGGACGGGCCCACCAGCAGCACCAGTTCACCCTCAGGGACCTCGAAGTCGACCTCCCGCACGGCGGGTTCGGCCGCGCCGTCGTAGGTCACCGACACGTTCTCGAAGCGGATCACGGCGTCGGCTCCTCGCGGGTGTCGCGGACCGCCTCGGGGGCGGGGGTGACGAAGGCGGGCAACAGGCCGATCAGCACGGCCGCCGCCGGCCACAGGGGCAGGGTGGGCGGCTCCAGCGGGACCACACCGGGACGCAGCGCCCCGGGGTCCAGCGAGCCGGCCAGGGTCAGGAGCGCCGCCACGGCCACGCCGGACGCGGTGACCAGCCAGGCGCGGGCGTCCCACGGGTCCGGGCGGTAGCGGGTGCGCAGGGTGCGCCGCCCGCCCAGCCACAGGCCGGCCAGCGCCGACGCCACCCCGGCGAGCAGCACGGGCAGTCCGTAACCGCCGCCCGCGGCGGTGAGCAGCCCGTACGTGCCCGCGCACACGCCCAGCAGCCCGCCGAGCGTGAGGGCGGCCGTGGTGCGCCGCACGGCGGGCGGCACCTCGGCGGTACGGCCGTACCCGCGTGCGTCCATCGCGGCGGCCAGGGACACCGAGCGCTCCAGTGCGCCTTCGAGGACCGGAAGCCCGACCTGCACCAGACCGCGCACGCCCTTGTCGGGGCGCCCGCGCAGCCGGCGGGCGGCGCGCAGCCTGCGCACGTCGGCGATGAGGTTCGGCGCGAAGGTCAGCGCCACCACCACGGCCACTCCCAGCTCGTACAGGGCGCCGGGCAGCGACTTCAGCAGGCGGGACGGGCTGGCCAGGGCGTTCGCGGCGCCCACGCAGATCAGCAGCGCGGCCAGCCGCAGCGCGTCGTACAGGGCGAAGGCCAGGCCCTCGGCGGTGACCCGGCCGCCCAGGCGGATGCCCTGCGCCCAGTCGGGCAGCGGCACCTCGGGCAGCGTGAACAGGGTGTGGGTGCCGGGGATGGGGGAGCCGAGGACCACCGCGAAGGCGAGGCGCAGCAGCAGCACGGCGGCGGCGAGCTTCACGAACGCGCCGTAGGAGAGGGCCCACGGCGTGTGCGGGCGGCGGACGGCCACCACGTACCCGGAGACGGTGATCAGCAGGGCGAGCAGCAGCGGGTTGGTGGTGCGGGTGGCCGCGGTGCCCAGCGCGAGCGCCCACAGCCACCAGGCCCCGGGGTGCAGCCGGGCGGCGCGGCGCGCATACGGCACGGGGCCGCCGGCGGGCGGTGTCCCCCGCTCCGGGCGCGGCGGGGCGAGGCCCGGACGCCCGGAGCCGCGGGACTCACGCACGGCGGCGGACCTGCCAGAGGGCGGCGGCGCCCAGCACGACGATCACCGCCGCGCCCCCGATCAGCCCCACGGACGGCCCGGAGCCGCCGTCGTCCTGCGCGCCGGTCTCCGTGCCGGTCCGCTCCGTGCCGGACGCGGACGTCTCTCCGTCCGATGTCCTGCCGCCGGTGGCCACCTGCTCGCCGCAGCCCTTCGCCGGATAGCCCGCGATGGCGCACAGCAGGGCGTTGCTGTCGTAGCGCAGCGGCTTGGCGACCGAGGCGAGGGCCTCCGCCGTCGTGGCGTCCTCGGCCACCCGCGCGCAGGCCGTGCGGCCGGCCGGGGGCCGCTCCCCGGACGGGGCGTCGGCGGGCGTGCCGAAGTCGAGCACCAGCGCCACCCGCTTCGTGCCGTCCTTCGCGGGCGTGTCCGCGCAGATCGCGTCGAAGTCGGCGGTGCCGCGTGGCTTGGCGGCGTCGCCGGAGTCCTCGCTGACCGAGAAGCGGAAGCCCTGGACGTCGCCGTCCGCGGGCCGCGCCAGCGACGGACCCACGGTGGCGTACGTCCACGCCGAGCCGTCCCGCTCCCAGAAGGACCAGTAGCGGTACCCGGCGGCTCCCGCCTGGCCGGCGCCCGCCAGCACGGGCAGCAGCGCGGCCAGGAACAGCACGGCGGCGCGGCGGATCACGGCTGCTGCCTCTTGGTGCGGTTGCTGATCAGGAAGCCGATGCCGATGCCCGCGACCAGGCACACGCCGACGAACCACCACACGCCGAACGGCGAGGACTCGTCCTTCTCCTCCTCGGCGCTCTCCGCCGCCTTCGTGGTCTTCTCCGGGGCGGCCGGGCCGGCGGCCTGGAGCTGCTTCACCAGGTCCGTGCCGCCGAAGTCGCGCGGGTCCGCGCCGGTCGCGTGCGCGGCGAGGATCAGCTGCGCGTAGGCGGCGGGCCCGCTCTGCGCGGCCCAGCCGGCGGCGTTCTTCTCCAGCCATGCGTACGACTTCTTCGCCTGCGTCACATCTCCCTGCGCGGCGAGCGCGACCACCGCGTCGGCGGTGTTGCCGACGTCGGGCTGCTCCTCGCCGCCGGGCGTGGCGGCGAGCAGGTGCCCCGTCGCGGCGAGCGCGCCGGCCAGGTGGGCGGCGCCGTTGGCGGCGGCCTGCTCCGGGGTGGTCGCCTTGACGCAGGAGTTGGCCGCGCCGCCCTCGCCCTTGCCGGGCTCGGCCAGCAGACCCTGGCCGAGCGCGCCGAGCACGCCCGCCGCGGTCGCGTCCGCGTTGGCGGTCAGCGAGCCGTCCTTCTCCGGCTGGAACGCGAACGCGCCCGCGCCCTTGCCGGTGCAGGGCAGCTCCAGGCCGAGCAGCGCGTCGTAGGGGGACTTGCCGCCCTTCCTCACCTCGCCCGGCCGCTCACCGGCGGCGGCGAGCGCGCCGACGACCACGGACGTGGAGTTGGTGTCGCTGGCGCCGCCCGCGGTGTAACCCCAGCCGCCGTCCCTGTTCTGCACGGACTTCAGCCAGCCGACGGCCTTCTCCGTGACGGCGTCGTGCCCGCCGAGCGCGGCGAGCGCCTGCACGGCGGCGGCGGTCTGGTTGGTGTCCACCATGGTCTTCGCGTCGCACGCGGCGGACGGGTCGGCGCGGAACGGCGCGAAGGAGCCGTCGGCGCACTGCTGGCCGGCCAGCCAGCCGACGGCGGCCTTCGGCGGCTCGACGCCGGCGGCGTGCTGGGCGAGCAGGGCGAGCGACTGGCGCCACACCCCGTCGTACTGCGGGTCGGCGTCCCCGTACAGCGCGGACGGCAGTGCCTGCGGGGTCGGCGACGGGGACGGGTCGGCTGCGGCCGGTGCGGCGGCGCCGAGGACGGCGACGGCGGCCAGCACCGCTGCGCTGCGGCGGACGTTCATGACGGGCGGGTGCCTCTCCCTGAAGAGGGCCGGGCAGCGCGGGACACCCCGGCGGCTCGGCTCCGTATACCTCGACGGTGCCCGTGCGCCGGCGGGATGCCGGGCACGTGAGCCGGTCACGATCCGTACGGGGCAGTCCGGCTCACCGTCTCCCCGACGGCTCACGGTTGCGGGTCAGCGCCGGATTCGCACCGGCTTCCCCCCGTACGACTGTGATACGACCCGGCCACTGTACCCGCCCGTAGAACGGGCGTCCGGGGCGGTCACCTGCGCGGGGAGCGGCACGGACGCGGGAGGTGACCGGGGTCACCCGGACGGTTCCGTGAACGCTCCGTCAGTCCCGCCCGGGCGGCGGCACCGTCAGGTCGATCAGCCGGCACACCGTGTCGATGTCCTCGCCGACCTGCTCGATCGAGGCACGTCCGGACAGCCAGGTGATCAGCGTCGAGTGCCAGGTGTGCCCGATCACCCGCACCGCCGACAGCTGCTCGGGCGTCGGGTCCGCCAGGTCCGTCGCGTCCAGGATGATCGCCGTCGTGCGCCGGAACACCTGCTCCACCTCCGCGCTCACCCCGCGGTCCGCGAAGGTCAGCGCCCGCATCATCGCATCGGCCAGCAGCGGGTCGCGCTGGAGCGCGCGGAACGCCCGCATCAGCGTCCCGGCGACCCGCTCCGCCGCCGTCTCGCCGGCCGGCGGCTTCTTCCGCAGCGTCGCGTGCAGATGCTCCAGCTGGTCCTGCATCGTGGCGACCAGAAGGTGGATCTTCGACGGGAAGTACCGGTACAGCGTGCCCAGCGCCACCTGCGAGGACTCCGCGACCTCGCGCATCTGCACCGCGTCGAAACCCCCCCGCGACGCCAGCCGCGCGCACGCCTGGAGGATGCGCCGCCGGCGGGCCTCCTGCCGCTCGGTGAGCGGGGAGGCCGGCTCGGCGCGCCCGGCGTCCGGCGCCGCCTTGGTCCTGTGGGCATCCGCGGGCATGGGTCCCGTCCGTGACAGTCGGTGAGGGGCGATGATCGGACAGCATGGCACGGCGTCCGCCGTGGCGTGAATCACCTGATCCACCGCTGCCGACGTTCTTACCTGCCGGTAGATTCGGATCCTCCGAACGATCAACTCTGCAACTTGTTCTAGATCGGCGTCCCGACGTACTGTCGCGGGACAGTGCAGGCAGAAGGGGGTCCCAGAGTGACCGCTGAGGCCAGTCAGGCCGGGCCCTCGGCAGGCCCCGCATCCGACGGCTCGCGACCGCTCCGCATCGCGCTCCTCACCTACAAGGGAAACCCGTTCTGCGGCGGCCAGGGCGTCTACGTGCGCCACCTCTCCCGCGAACTGGCCCGGCTCGGCCACCGCGTCGAGGTCATCGGCGCCCAGCCCTACCCGGTGCTCGACGAGATCCACGACGGACCGGTCCTCACCGAGCTGCCGAGCCTGGACCTCTACCGTCAGCCGGACCCCTTCCGCACCCCGAAGCGCGACGAGTACCGCGACTGGATCGACGCCCTCGAGGTCGGCACCATGTGGACCGGCGGCTTCCCCGAGCCGCTGACCTTCTCGCTGCGCGCCCGCCGCCATCTGCGCGCCCGCCGCGGCGACTTCGACGTCGTCCACGACAACCAGACCCTCGGCTACGGCCTGCTCGGCGACCTCGGCGCGCCCCTGGTGACCACGATCCACCACCCCATCACCGTCGACCGCCGCCTCGAACTGGACGCCGCCGCCGACTGGCAGCGCCGCATGTCGGTGCGCCGCTGGTACGCCTTCACCCGCATGCAGAAGCGCGTCGCCCGCCGGCTGCCGTCCGTGCTCACCGTCTCCGGCAGCTCCCGCGCGGAGATCGTCGAGGACCTCGGCGTACGGCCCGACCGCATCCACGTCGTCCACATCGGCGCCGACACCGACCTGTTCTCCCCGGACCCGTCCGTCGCCGTCGTCCCGGGCCGGATCGTCACCACCTCCAGCGCCGACGTGCCGCTGAAGGGCCTGGTCCACCTCGTCGAGGCGCTCGCCAAGGTGCGCGCCGAACAGCCCGACGCCCACCTCGTCGTGGTCGGCAAGCGCCCGGCCGAGGGGCCCGTCGCCCAGGCGATCGAGCGCTACGGCCTCGAAGGCGCCGTCGAGTTCGTCAAGGGCATCTCCGACGCCGAACTCGTCGACCTGGTGCGCTCCGCGCAGGTCGCCTGCGTGCCGTCGCTCTACGAGGGCTTCTCCCTCCCGGCCGCCGAGGCCATGGCCACGGGCACCCCGCTGGTCGCCACCACCGGCGGGGCGATCCCCGAGGTGGCCGGCCCGGACGGCGAGACGTGTCTCGCCGTACCGCCCGGCGACGCGGGCGCCCTGGCCGCCGCGCTGACCCGGCTGCTCGGCGACGCGGAACTGCGCGCCCGGCTCGGGGCGGCCGGACGGGAGCGGGTGCTGGCCCGCTTCACCTGGGCGCGTGCGGCGCAGGGCACGGTGGCCCGCTACCGCGAGGCGATGGCCAGGGCGGGCGCGGGCCGGGACACGGGCGCCGCCGCCCGCACCGGTGTGCGGGCCGCGACCGGGGCCGTCGGTCCCTCGGCGCCCGCGGCCCCCGCCGCTTCCGACACCCCCACGGACCCGGCCGCCGCCGTGTCCGTGCCCGCCGCCGACACCTCCGACCGTGAAAGCAGGGCCACGTGCTGACCGTCGACTTCTCCCGGTTCCCGCTCGCCCCGGGCGACCGCGTCCTGGACCTCGGCTGCGGCGCCGGACGGCACGCCTTCGAGTGCTACCGGCGCGGCGCCCAGGTCGTCGCGCTGGACCGGAACGGCGAGGAGATCCGCGAGGTCGCCAAGTGGTTCGCGGCGATGAAGGAGGCCGGGGAGGCGCCCGCCGGGGCCACCGCCACCGCCATGGAGGGCGACGCCCTCGCCCTGCCCTTCCCCGACGAGTCCTTCGACGTCGTCATCATCTCCGAGGTGATGGAACACATCCCCGACGACAAGGGCGTCCTCGCCGAGATGGTGCGCGTCCTCAAGCCCGGCGGCCGGATCGCCATCACCGTGCCGCGCTACGGCCCGGAGAAGGTGTGCTGGACGCTGTCCGACGCCTACCACGAGGTCGAGGGCGGCCACATCCGCATCTACAAGGCGGACGAACTCCTCGCCCGGATCCGCGAGGCGGGCCTGCGCCCCTACGGCACCCACCACGCCCACGCCCTGCACTCGCCGTACTGGTGGCTCAAGTGCGCGTTCGGCGTCGACAACGACAAGGCGCTGCCCGTGCGGGCGTACCACAAGCTGCTGGTCTGGGACATCATGAAGAAGCCGCTGGCCACCCGGGTCGCCGAGCGGGCGCTGAACCCGGTGATCGGCAAGAGCTTCGTGGCCTACGCGACCAAGCCGCACCTGCCGCGCGCCCAGGCGGACGCCACGTGACGACCGCCCGGCCGGCCGGCGACCCCCGCATCCCCCGCTCCGAACACCTCGTCCTCACGGGCGTGCTGACGGCCGAGGAGGCGGCGCGGACCGTCGCCGGCATCCTGGCCGTGCAGCGGGAGGACGGCGCCATCCCCTGGTTCCGGGGCCACCACCTCGACCCGTGGGACCACGTCGAGGCCGCGATGGCGCTGGACACGGCGGGCGAGCACGAGGCCGCCGAGCGGGCCTACCTGTGGCTGGCCCGGCACCAGCTCCCCGACGGCTCCTGGTACGCGGCCTACGCCGACGGGGACCCGGACGACGTCACCGACCGGGGCCGGGAGACCAACTTCGTCGCCTACATCGCGGTCGGCGTCTGGCACCACTACCTGGCCACCGGCGACGACACCTTCCTGGACCGCATGTGGCCCGCCGTGTGCGCGGCCGTGGAGTTCGTCCTCGAACTCCAGCAGCCCGGCGGCCAGATCGGCTGGCGGCGCGACGACGACGGCACGCCCGCCACGGACGCGCTGCTCACCGGCTCCTCCTCCGTGCACCACGCCCTGCGCTGCGCGCTCGCCATCGCCGAGCAGCGGGAGGAGCCCCAGCCCGGCTGGGAGCTGGCCGTGGGCGCGCTGCGGCACGCCATCCGCCGTCACCCCGAGCGGTTCCTGGACAAGGACCGCTACTCCATGGACTGGTACTACCCGGTGCTCGGCGGCGCGCTGACCGGCGCCGAGGCCAGGGAGCGCATCGACGCGGGCTGGGAGCGGTTCGTGGTGCCCGGCCTCGGGGTGCGCTGCGTGGTGCCCAACCCGTGGGTGACCGGCGGCGAGTCCGCCGAACTCGCCCTGGCGCTCTGGGCGACGGGCGAGTCCGACCGCGCGCTGGAGGTGCTCCAGTCCATCCAGCACCTGCGCGACGCGGAGAGCGGCCTGTACTGGACGGGTTACGTCTTCGACGACGACGCCGTATGGCCGCGCGAACTGACCACCTGGACGGCCGGTTCGCTCCTGCTGGCCGTAGCCGCCCTCGGCGGCCACGAGCCGACCTGCGCGGTCTTCGGCGGCGAGCAGCTCCCGAAGGGCATGGACCCGGCCTGCTGCCCGGACGCCTGACCGGCCCGAACCCCCGGATCACGTGTCCGGGGGCGGGTCAGTGGCGGCGGAGGCGGCCGGCTACGGCGTGGCCGATGAAGAGGTAGACGACGGCGGCGAGTCCGTAGCCGAAGACGACCCGCGCCCACTCCTCGTCGAAGGTGAACAGATCACGGGACCACGCGGCCAGCCAGTTGGCCGCGTCATGGACGAACCGCACCAGGTCGTTGGCCCGGTTGGCGTCCAGCAGGTACATCACGATCCACAGTCCGAGGATGACGGCCATGACGTCCGCGATCACCGCGATGACCGTCCCCGCGGAGGTGGAACCAGAGCGATATCGAGGGGACATGGTGTCCGTCTGGCCCCGAAAACCCGCTTGAAACCAGCCGCGTTCGCGGGCCGCACGCGAACGGCCCCCCGCCCGGGAGGGGCGAGGGGCCGTCGACGACGGGGCCGTGGCTCAGCCGCGCTGGATGCCCGACGTGTCCTGGAGGACGCCGCGGCGGCCGTCCTGCGTCTGCGCGACCAGCGCCTGACCGCGCTGCTCCACCGCCAGGTACCAGGTGCCCGGGGCGAGTTCGGCGATCGGCGTCGGCGAGCCGTCCTCCGGGAACAGCGGACGCGGCACCGGCACCGCGAACCAGAACGGCGAGAAGTCCGGCGCGGGCGGCGCGGCCGGCTGGCCCTGCTGCGGCTGACCGCCGTACGGCTGGCCCGGCTGGCCGCCGCCGAAGGACGCCTGCTGGGCGCCCGGGTAGCCGTAACCGGCGGGCGGCTGCGCGCCGTACGGCTGCTGCGGGGCGGCGGGACGGGCGGCCGGGATCAGCCCGCCCTTGAGCGCCGGCACCAGCGGCGTGGCCACGGCGGCCGCCGCCATCACCAGCGTGGCGACGAGGGCGAGAATCAGACCGAGGCCCGCGTCGGGGCCGTCACCGGCGCCGTCGAAGTTGTCGGCGCCGCCCGCCGGGTCGAAGACGTTGCCCAGCGCGCTCCACGCGGCGAACACCGCGAACGCCACACCGAACGGCGCCAGTTCCAGACCCGCGACCTTCGGCGCCTGCGGCAGACCCCGGGCGACCACGATGAGAGCGGCGGCGACGAGGCCCGCGAGAACGACGCCCAGCAGCACCGGACCGCTTGCCCACAGGCTGGGAATCTCCGCGCTGTCCGGGGCGCCTTCGATCGAGTACAGATCGAGGAACGACGCGATGAACAGCAATACCGCTGCTCCGATCACCACGCCGTCGCCTCGAGTGAGGGAGCGGATATTCACTTCAGGTCCTTCGTAGGTCGTCTCGTCGTCGGAAGAGGCGTCGCTGTCACCGTGTCGGCCCCCGTGGGGTCCGGTGCGAAGCGCGGGGGTGGCCCCTGATCGTACGGACGACACTATCGTCCGCCGGATCGGGCTGTCCGCCCGGATCAGCGCGCTGATCCCTACCCGCGCAGGAAACTCACGATTCCCTCGGAAATCCCTTGCGCCGCTTTCTGCCGCCAGGCGCCGCTGGTCAGCAGCGCCGCGTCCTTGCTATCGCGCATGTTCCCGCACTCGATGAACACCTTCGGAACCGTTGACAGATTGAGACCGCCCAGGTCCTTCCGCGTGACGAGACCGGTGCCGCCGCCGGTGTAGTTGGACGGCGCGCTGCCCGTGACGCGTACGAAGTTGCCCGCGATGCGCTCCCCGAGTTCACGCGAGGGCGCGACGATGGCACGGGTGTCCGCCTCACCGGCGTTCACCGAGCCGGGCAGGATCACGTGGAAGCCGCGGTTGCCGGCGCCGGAGCCGTCCGCGTGGATCGAGACGACCGCGTCGGCCTTCGCCGCGTTGCCGATCCGGGCCCGCTCGTCCACGCACGGCCCGAACGGGCGGTCGCCGTCCTGCGTCAGCTTCACCGTCGCGCCCTGCTTCTCCAGGACGGCGCGCATCCGGTGGGCGACGTCCAGGGTGAACTCCGCCTCCGCGTACCCGTCGTTGGTGGACGTGCCGGTGGTGTCGCACTCCTTGCGGTGCGTGCCGACGTCCACCTGCCGGTTGATCTCGGCGGTGTGCTCGACGTTCGTCGGGTTGTGCCCGGGGTCGATGACGACCACCTTGCCCTTGAGCGGCCCGCCCGCGGCGGGCGCGGACGCGGAGGGCGTCCGCGAGGCGGGGGACCCCTCGCCCCCGGGGGACGGCGAGGCGCCGCCGCCTTCGGGGGAGGAGGCGGCGGGCGACGGCGTACGGGGCGCGGCCGAGGGGGAGCCCTCGGCCTGCGCGCCCTTGTCGTCCGTGCCGCCCGTGGCCGCGTACACGCCCCAGCCGAGCAGTCCGCCGCACACGAGCGCGGCGAGGCCGACGGTCAG
>MUNG01000211.1 GCA_002154585.1 Streptomyces pseudogriseolus | reverse complement strand
TGAGCACCGCCCGCCGGGTGCCAGGAGCACCCGGCGGGCGGTGCTCATGATGAGTTCCTGCTGTCCCAGCGGTCCCGGAACCATGTCAGCGCTTCGAGCAGCAGCGTTCGGTTGCTGTCCTTCTCGAAGAGGGAGAGGCGGATGTTGGGACGCAGCTCCAGCTTGCCGTCCGGGATGTCGACACCGTCCAGGGCGTTGAGACGTGTGAGGAACTCGGCGCGCAGCGCACGGTCGGTGAACGGCTCCCGGGCAGCCATGTACTGGAACACCACCTCCGCGGTACCCCCTCGGCCGGCCCCCGGATACAAGGTCATGGGCCAGATGCCCCGACCGGGAGCCCCCGCCTCCCCGAGCATGAGATACGCGCTGGTGGTGACGTGACCGGCGCCGTGGCCGATCCAGCCGCCCAACGACTCCCAGTGGGTGAAGACGGCACGGACCGCTTCAACGGTCTCGGCGGAGTCATCCGCAGCGAGCTGGCGGAAGAATCGTTCGGCACGGGTCTCCGCTTCCGGTGCGGCCGCGGTCTCGTGCTGGGCGGTGTCCTCGCCGTCCGCACGGTCGTCGTCCGTGCCGGCGAGCAGGGAGGCGAGCTCGTCGGCGGTGAGCCGCTGAACCGGGTCGGCCGCGCCCGACGCCGTGAAGCGGATGCCGTCGGCGGTCAGCCGGGCCCGGACGTCGGCGTGCCCCTCGTCCTGGGGCGTCGCCCACCGGAAGCCGTCGGAGACCCTGCCTTCGGAGGTCAGGACGCGGTACGCATTGATCACCCCAGGCGTGTTGGCCAGATGGTTGCCCACGGCCTGGGCCCCGGAGCCGAGGAAAGCGGCGAGATCGCCGTACGAGGTCCACGTGCCGTGGGGGAGTGCGGCGAGGACCTCGTGGGCCAGCTGCCAGTCACGGTTGCGCTCCGCCCTGCCCACTCCGCGCAACGGCGCGGGCCACAGCGTGATGGCGCGGTTGGCGAGTTCGTCGGCGCGGGTGAGGATCTCGCGCACGCCCCAGCGCTCGGTGGCGGCGATGCGGCGGTTCATCTCCAGGTGGCTGCCCCGCAGCAGGGTCTGCTTGCGCTCGAAGGGGTGGTTGGACAGCTCGGCATTGACGGCGGTCAGGGTCAGGTTGCCGAGGGTGTGCTGGAACCGGGCGTGCAGTTCCTCAGGGGTCTCCGCATCGTCGGCCTCCTCGCTCAGCGCGCGCAGCCACTCGTCGCCGGGAGACTGCGGCATGACGTGCTCGACGGTGAGCTGCGCGGCGGCGAAGTCGACCGGTTCGGGATGCCCGTAGCTCTCCTCCAGCCGTTGCAGCACCAGCTTGCGCTGCTGCCACCGGCCGTACTGGTAGAACGGCGCGGTCCTGATCTTTTGGCGCAGTTCCGCGTCGTCGGGCCAGAAGCGATTCTCGGAGGAGAGGAGCCGGTGCAGCCCTTCGGCGACCGGCACATCGCCCGGAAGCTGCCCGGGAACGGCCTGGAAGATGCGGTTGAGGTTGTTCGTCGGGACCCGGCAGATCATCCGGCGGACGAGGAAGCTTTCGATGTACGCCAGGGCGCGGACCATGCCGGCGGAGTCCAGCTCCCCCCGCTCACGCCGGTCGAACAGCAGCATCAGCGCGGGGTAGGTGGCCGAGGCCTGCCATGCGTCCAGGCGACGCAGCGCCTCCCGGACCGACGGGTCGGGCTCCTCCTCGGGGTGCAGCAGCCGGCGGAAGTGCGCGCTGCGGCGGTGCAGCTTCCTGATGTAGGCCTCTATCTCCTCGTCGCCGGCCTTCTTTTCCTCGAAGCGCCTCTGCTGGGCGGCGTACAGGTCCTGGCGGCGAACCCGGTCGTCCCCGTCGAGTACGAGCTGCAGCCACATGAGCTGTTCGAGCTCGTCATTGCTCAGGCTGTTCTGCAGGGGCAGCCAGTAGGTCGTGTAGATGTGCTCGCCGCGCGCTTCGAGTTTCATGAAGAGGTAGTTGCGGAGCAGGTCGGCCTGACTCAGCTTGAGACCGGTGTTGTTGAGCGACTCGAAGATGCGGTGCACGTTGTCGCGGCGTTCGGCGGTCACCGCCACCAGGGCCAGCCGTGACGTGATCGCCTGCTCGATCCGGAACACGTCCTGTGGTGCGGCCGGGGCCTCCGCCTCGACCAGCTTCTTCCGGAAGAAGGCGTAGGCGGTGGCGACTCCGCTGCCGGCCCCCTGGCCGGTGACGGTGCCGTGGATGTGCGCGGTGAACTGTGCCCGGTCCGCCTGGGTGGGCAACAGACGGAGACGGTCGTCACCGGTCTTCCATTTGTTGATCAGATATTGCTCGTTGATACGGTCCGCCTCGCTCGGTGCGGCTTCTGCGACGTGGTCGCGAATCGCGGCCAGGGCCAGGGACAGCGTGGTCAGCCGCTGCTGGCCGTCGACGACGAGCCAGCGCGGGAAGGTCGCGTCGTTCTGGGGTGAGGGGGCGAGTACCACCGAGCCCAGGAAGTGCGTGCTGCCCTTGTCCTCCGCCGACTCCACTAACCCGGCCTGTTCCGCGATGTCGTTCCACAGCTGCTTGAGTTGTTTCTCGGTCCAGGAATACGTCCGCTGGTACAGCGGCACCTGGAACTGCTGAGTTCGGCCCTGCATCAGATCGGCGAACAACGTCTCCTTGGCCTGCATGGTGGCCCCCCTTGATCGGCGGTCGTTCGCGCCGATTACAGCAGGCTCGGCCGCTGTGTGCAGCGGGAAGAGCCAGGATGCACGGGATCGAATGGCTTCTGATCAACCGTGGTGGCGGAAACACGACCGTGACCCGCGTGAACGTCGCAGAGCGCTCGTCACGGCGGGCATCCAAAGGCGTGGAGGGGAGGCGCTGTCTTCCCTTATCTTGACCCCCATGCCTCCCGCCAAGACCTCCTTCGTCTGCCTGCCGTGCCGGGCCTCCTACAAGCAGCCGCATCCGGCGCGGACGCGGGACGGCGAGACCGAGCGGCGGGTCTGCCCGCGCTGTACCGGCACGCTGATCCACGTCGGCTCCGCCTTCGCCCCGCCGCCGCGCAGGGACACCGAGGGCTGGAGGGTGTTGTCCGTGCTGTTGCACGCCGGTGTCCGCTTCCACAAGAGCTGCTGCTGCGGGCCGGGGTACCGTCCGCGCACGCTCCGCGAGGTGCGCGAGCGGATGGCGTACGCCCGGCGTACGGGAGAGCCGATCGCGAAGGCGCTGGTAGGTCCCGACCTGCCCTGACGCCGCTGCGGACGCGCCCGTACCGCTACGGGAGGGGCGTGGGAGGCTGGAGGTATGGACACGGGACGGGCGGCGCACTCCGCCGGCGAGGCGATACCGGGACCGGTGGCGGGCGGCGACCGCACGTTCCCTGCCGAGCGCACCGACCCCGTGCCCTTCACCCCCGACACCCTCCTCTGGGACATGGCCGGCGACATCCGCGTCCTGCTCTACCTCCCCGCCGCCCTCGTCCTCCAGGTCGCGCACCCGGCCGTCGGCGCCGGGGTCGACGAGCACAGCGTCTTCCGCACCGACCCCTGGGGCCGCGCCCGCCGCTCGCTGGACTCGCTGCAGCTGTGGGTATACGGCGGCGATGGCGCCGTCGAGGAGGGGCGCCGGTTGCGCCGGCTGCACCGGGACATCAAGGGGACCGACACCCGGGGGCGCGCGTACCACGCGCTGAACCCCGCCCCCTACGCCTGGGTGCACGCCACCGGCTTCCCTGTCTTCCTGCGCGCCGCCGAGTACCTCTTCCACCCGTTCGACGAGGCGGGGGAGCGGCGGCTGCACGCGGAGGCGCGCAGGCTCGGGCGCATCCTCGGCATCCGGGAGCGCGACATGCCGGGCTCCGTCGAGGAGTTCTGGACCTACTTCGACACGGTCGTCCACGACGAGCTCGAACGGACCGTCATCGTGGAGGAGTTGCTCGACCCGCGCCGGTCCGTGCCGCCCCCGGACGGGGCGGCGGCGGTGCTGCGGCTGCTCTGGCCCGTGCTGCGGCCCGCCCTGCTGCGGCTCCAGGTCTTCGTCACGAAGGGGCTGTTGCCTCCCGTCGCGCGTGAACGGCTGGACGTTCCCTGGACGCCGCGTGACGAGCGGCGGCTGCGACTGCTCGGCCGTGTCGTCCGCACCGTGGTACCGCGCCTGCCGGAACGGCTCCGCTACCTGCCCTCCGCCCACGCCGCCCGCCGCGCCGCCCGCGCCTGACCCTCCGGTCGCCCGCCTCGCCCCGGCCAGGCACCTCCGTCATGCCCATTGCCCACCCCCGCCGACCCTCGCTATGTTAATCAGGAATCACATCCGTGCGACGAGGTTCGACACTGCATCTGTCGCGCAACTGGCAAGTCTGCAAGGGCATCCCGAACCGTCCCTCATCTCAGGGAAGCAGGTAAGTCAATGGAGAACCTCAGCAGGAGAAGGGCGTTGACCCTCGGCGTCGCGCTGGGCCTCGTCGGCGCCGCCGCGCCCGTGCCCGCCTGGGCGTCGGCCGGCTCGGCCGCCGGAGCAGCCGGAACCGCCGCCGGGGCCGCCGCAGGGCCCGGACCGGAGTGGATCTGGGACGACGCGGCGGACCCGCTGATGGTCCGGATGATCGAGGGCGGCCACGTCCCGGCGATCAACCGGGCATGGGAGTCCTGGGTGAACAACAACGACCCGATCCCCGGCGGCCTCCCCTCCGACTTCGCCGCCTACCTGGCGCAGGCCAACCGGCTGCCCTCCTGGGCCGACCAGGCCAAACTCGACCGCGCCGCCGACTTCAACCGGCGCCGTGACACGTACCTGTTCATGCTGTACGGCCTCGGCAGCGGCATCATGAGCACCGTCATCCCACGCGAGGCCAAGAGCGTCTACTGGTCGGCGGGCGGCGCCGACATGCAGGACCGCGCGGCCAAGACGTTCACCTTCGGCTACGACCTCTCCGAGCTCGGCGCCTTCAAGCCGACCGGGCAGTTCGTCGTCACCGCGAACAAGACCCGCGTGGTGCACGCCGCCGTACGGCACCTGCTGCCGCAGTCGCCGCACTGGAAGGCCGTCGCCGACGAGTCCGTCCCGATCAGCGCCGCGGACATCCTCGTCACCTTCCACAGCCTCGGCACCTACGTGCACCAGAAGCTGATCGAGTGGAGGATCCCCTACCCGGCCGCCGACCAGGAGGCCTTCCTGCACATGTGGCAGGTCGCCATCCACCTGCTCGGCGTCCCCCACGAGCACATTCCGAAGACCTGGGCCGAGGCGATCGCGCAGTCGCAGCGGGTCCTCACGCCGATCCTCACCCCGTCGACCGAGGGCATCAAGCTCGCGGAGGACCTCCTCGGACTGACCGCCCAGATCGATCTCGGCGTCACCCGCGGCTTCCTCAACGAGTTCGTGCGCTACGTCCTCAGCGACCAGGTCGGCGACTGGCTCGGCCTGCGCCGCGACTACGCGGCCGCCGCCCTGGTGCGCACGGCCTGGCCGGCGTTCATCCTCTTCCGTGAGGGTCTGTCGCCCGTGATGCCCGGCACGTTCTACATGTTCGACCAGTTCGTCCGGGCCCTGGCCATGCTGTTCCTCAACAAGGGGGAGTCCGGCAGGACCACGCCCATCACCATCCCCACCGGAAACCGGGCGGGCTGAGCCGACAGAACCGGCAGAACACCGGCACGACCCCGCTCCACGTCAACCGCGTCGAGAGGGGGCGGGGTCACACGCCCAGGGCGCCCAGGACCAGCGCCGTGACCGCCTCGCGGTGCTCCGGGGTGTCCTGCCAGCGCAGGGTCCGCCCCGCCTCGACCACCACGCCGAAACCCGCGTGCACCAGCACCCGGGTCTGCCGGGGGTCCAGCCCCGGACGGACCTGCCGCAGCTGCTGCTCCCACACGGCGATGTGCTCCCGCTGAGCCTGCACCACCGGCCGTCTCAACGCATCGGGCAGTCCGCCGAGTTCGGCCTCAGCCACGCTGTTCAGCTCGGTGTGCTCGAAGCTGTACGCCACGTACGTCGAGGCCAGCGCGACCAGCGCCTCGCGCGGGTCGGCCACCCCCTGCAGGCTCCGCTCCACCCCCTGCGACAGCAGCGCCGCCGCCTGGAGGCAGGCCGCCGCCAGAATGTCGATCTTCCCGGGGTAGTGACGGTACAACGCAGACGGGGTCAGACCCACCGCCCGCGCGATCTGCCCGTTGGTGACGCTGGCGAAGCCGTTGCGCGCGAACAGCGGCACGGACGCGGCGAGGATCTCCGCACGCCGGGTGCGCGGGACGGGCCGGGCGGGCAGCTCCACCGGGTGTGCCCCGGCCGGCACCTCCGCGGAGTCGCTCGCCGCCGCCCCGAGCGCGGCCGTCAAGAGCAGGTCCTCCGCACGCCGTTGGGCGATGGAGGTGTGGTGCATCGTGACCGACCCGATCGCGCCGAGCGCCGCCACCGCCCGCAGCCGCTCGTCCGGCAGCGGGTGCTCGCGCCGCACCGCCTCCTCGACCCGCTCGACCAGACGCCCGAACTTCACCCGCAGCCGCCGGCGGTCCTCCCGGTTGAGGTAGCGCGCCTCCCAGCGGTACACACCGCCCGACGCGCGGTGCGCCACCGTGATCCGGGTGAGCGCCGTCAGCACGTCCGTGAGGCTCGCCCCGGGCGGCACCTCGTCGAGCGCCTCGACCAGCCCGTCCACCATGACGTCCGCGCACTCCGCGAACAGGGCGTACTTGTTGGGGAAGTGCCGGTACAGCGCCGCCGCCGAGATGCCCACCTGCGCGGCGACCTCCTCCATGGAGGCCGTGTGGTAGCCGCGCTCGCTGAAGACCCGCCCGGCCGCCTCGACGATCAGCTGTCTGCGGTTACGAGGCCGCGTGCCCGGAGCGGGCTCGGCGGGCGCGGTCGAGCGGGCGGACGAGGAGGCGGGAGCCATGGCGTTCAGTCAATCACACGGGGTGAGGCGGCCGGGTGCCCTCCGTTTCCCGCACCGACGGGGGACCGGACGTCCTCCCGTGGGTGCCGGCGCCCCTCAGTCGAACACGAGCACCGGCTTCACCACCCCGCCCTCCTCCATCGCCTCCACCGCCGCCCCGATGTCCTCGAACGGGAACGTCGTCACCAGCGTCTCCAGCGGGAACAGCCCCCGGCGCCACAGGCCGATCAGGTCCGGCAGGAAGCGGGAGGGACGGGAGTCGCCCTCGATCACCCCGTGCACCCGCACCCCCTTCGCCAGGAGCGGCATCACGTCGAACGTCACCTCGCCGCCCAGGCCGACCAGCGCCAGCTCGCCGCGGGGGCGCAGCGCGGCGACGGCCTGACGGGCCACCTCCGGGCGTCCCGTCGTCTCCACCACATGGTGCGCGCCGCCGCCCGTGAGGTCCCGCAGCGTCTCCACCAGACCGTCCCCGGGAGGGAGCGCCGCCTTCGCGCCCAGCTCGACCGCCAGGGCCCGGCGCGCGGCGACGGGGTCGACCGCCACCACCGGGTCACAGCCCACCGCCACCGCCGCCATCACCGCGCTCAGCCCGACACCGCCCGCCCCCGTCACGACCAGGGACGCGCCGGGTTCGGGCCGCAGCCGGTTGAGCACCGTGCCCGCGCCTGTCTGCCCGCTGCACCCGAGCGGCGCGGCGACCTCGTCGGGCAGGTCCGCCGGCACCGGGACCACACCCCGCTCCCGCACCACCGCGTACGTGGCGAAGCTGGACTGGCCGAAGAAGCCGCCGTGCACGGGAGAGCCGTCGCGGGCGAGGGGAGTGGTGCCGTCGGCGCGCCCGCCGGAGAAGTTCAGAGTCCGCGCGTGCAGACAGTACGCGGGATGGCCCGTCGCGCACTGCTCGCACGCGCCGCAGCTCGCGAAGGTGAGGCAGACCCGGTCGCCGGGCGCCACGCCCCTCACCTGCGTGCCGACCGCCTCGACCCGTCCCGCGCCCTCGTGACCGAAGACCATCGGGGTGAGCCGCTCCGGCCAGGTGTCCCGCATGCCCAGATCGGTGTGGCAGACGCCGGCCGCGGTCATCCGCACCAGCACCTCGTCCGGCCGTGGCGCGCCGAGGTCGAGGTCCCGCACGGTGAACGGCGCGCCCGGCGCGTCGGCGACCGCCGCGCGGATCCGTCTCACGCGCCGTCTCCCGTGCGACCGGCTCCGGAGCCGGGAACGCGCTCCAGGTAGAAGTAGTAGTACGGCCCCTCGGCCGGCACACCCTTCCCGTTCATGATCCCCAGCAGCGTCCTGTCGTCCACCCACTTGAAGTGGTCGAACACCGGCCGCCCGTCGTACACCATCGTCGCCGTGGACTCGCCCCGGAACTCCACCGTCCACAGGCTCGCCTCGCCCTGCCCCAGCTCGGAGTTCGAATACAGCTCGCCCGCTTCGTTCCGGCACATCAACGGCTTGGCGTCGTGCAGCGAGTGGAACGTCTTGCCGTACCAGCCGGCCTTCTCCAGCATGCCGTTGAGCGGGTGGCCGGTGTCGAACTCGCCGCCCTTCCACACCCCGAGGATCTCCTCGGGGCGGACCGTCGGCAGCACGTCCCAGATCGCGTCCAGCTCGCCGGGATCGACCCGGCCGTCCCGCCCCGCGAGCTCACGGAACAGGGATCGAGCCTCGTGCACGTCCATCTCAGGTGTCCTCTCGTCGCTCGGTGCGGCCACGCGGCCGTCGCCTTCAGGGCCGGCGCGGTCAGGACCCGGAGTGCCTCAGCCCGACGACGCGCGGGACGCCGCTCCCCGCCCCGCCGGGGTCCGCCGCGGGAACGGCAGGACGACGTCGCCGGCGACCGCGGCCGGGTGGCCCACCGTGCCCAGACTCAGCAGCACATGCCGTTCCGCGACCTCCTCGGCGGTGAGCGGGCCGTCCTCGCGGAACCAGTTGGCGACGCCTTGGCACATCACGAGGACCGAGCGCACCGCGTCGGCCGGGATGGGCGTGGTGAACACGCCCTGGGCGCGGCCCTCCTCGACCGTGTCGAGCAGCATGTGCTCCAGATAGTCGCGCAGGGCGACGTAACGGGCCCGGTTCTGCGGCTCCAGGCTGCGTATCTCCGTGTCCAGAAAAGCCAGTTGGCGACGGTGGGCCATGTACAGGACGATCGACTCGACCATGCCGCAGAAGCGGGCCAGCGGATCGTCCCCGGCCTCCCGGGCCGCGGCGCGGCAGCGGTCCAGGACGTCCTTGATGGACGTCTCCAAAAGCGTCGCCAGCAGCGCCTGCTTGTTCTCGTAGTGGTAGTACAGCGCGGGCACGGTGACCCCGACCCGGCCGGCGATGTCCCGGACCGAAGTGCCGTGATAGCCCTGCTCGTTGAAGGCCCGCATGGCGTGCATCAGGATCGGGTGCAGGTCGAGCGGGGCGTAGGAGCGCCAGTGTCCCGCCGACGGGGTGGTCTCCTGGCTGGGCACGGTGTTCAACGGCTCTCCTCCGGGGCTGCGGCGGTCGGCGTCATCGTAGGGCGGTGCGTCCGGCCCGTCCCTCCTTCTCACTTAGCGATCGTTCAGGAGATCGCGGTACGCGACGGCCGACTCGCAGCCACTGTCCCCCTCCGCATCCGGAAAAACAAGTCCTGCACGAGGAGTTGACCGTCCCGCGTACCACTCCTACGTTGAGCGAACGCTCAGTAAGTCCCCGGTCGCCGTGGCGGTTCCGCCGCGCACCGAGAGAGGAACCCATGAGCCCCACTGTCACCCACCGTCCCCGCCGCACGGTCGCGGGCCCGCTGGACGGTGTGCGCGTGGTCGAACTGGCCGGCATCGGGCCGGGACCGTTCGCCGCGATGCTGCTCGCCGACCTGGGCGCCGACGTGGTGCGGGTGGACCGCCCCGGCCGCGCCCCGCTCGGCGGCGACCCCGCCCGCGACCTGACCAACCGCAACAAGCGGTCCGTCGTCGTCGACCTCAAGACGTCCCAAGGGCCCGCGACCGTGCGGGCGTTGGCGGCGCGCGCGGACATCCTGCTGGAGGGGTACCGGCCGGGCGTCGCGGAGCGGCTCGGCGTCGGCCCCGAGGACTGCATGGCCGCCAACCCCGCGCTGGTGTACGGCCGGATGACCGGCTGGGGACAGGACGGCCCGCTCGCCCCGCTGGCCGGCCACGACATCGGCTACATCGCCACCGCCGGCGCCCTGTCCATGATGGGGCCGGCCGACGGCCCGCCCGTCTTCCCCGCCAACCTGCTCGGCGACTACGCGGGCGGCTCCCTCTACCTCACCACCGGCGTCCTCGCCGCGCTGCTCACCGCCCGCACCACCGGCCACGGCCAGGTGGTGGACGCCGCCATCGTCGACGGCACCGCCCACCTGACCAGCCTGTTCTGGGGCATGCTCGCCGAGGGCACCTGGCGCGACGCACGCGGCCGCAACCTGCTCGACGGCGGCTGCCCCTACTACGCCGTCTACGGGACCTCCGACGGCGGCTGGATGGCGGTCGGCGCCCTCGAACCCCACTTCTACGCCGTGTTCGTCTCCCTGCTCGGCCTGGACGCCGACCAGCTTCCCGACCGCACCGACCCGCGCAACTGGCCCGCCCTGCGCGCCATGTTCACCGCCCGCTTCACAACCGCGACCCGTGCCCGCTGGACGGCCGTCTTCGAAGGCACCGACGCCTGTGTCGCCCCCGTGCTGACCCTGACCGAGGCGGCGGAGCACAAGCACCTCACCGCGCGCGGCACATACACCGAGGCACACGGCGTCACCCAGCCCGCCCCCGCACCCCGCTTCTCCGGCACGCCCGGCACGCTCCGGCGTCCGCCGGCCGTCCCCGGCGCCCACACCCTCGACGTGGCCCGCGACTGGGACGTGCCCGACCTGCTGAAGGACCACTGCTGATGGAACTGTCCTCACCCCTGGCCTACGCGGAGGACCCGCGCACAGCCGCAGACCGTGCCGCCGCCCTGGAGTCCGCCGGGCTCGACGCCGTGTGGGTCGCCGAGGCCTACGGCTTCGACTCCCCGACGATCATGGGCTACCTCGCCGCGCGGACCGAGCGGATGCGCATCGGCTCCGCCATCCTCAACGTCTACTCCCGCACTCCCGCCCTGATCGCCCAGACCGCCGCCGGACTCGACGCGATCAGCGGCGGTCGCGCCCTCCTCGGCGTCGGCGCCTCGGGACCACAGGTCGTCGAGGGCTGGCACGGCCGCCTCTACGACCGTCCGCTCGGCCGCGCCCGCGAGGTGATCCAGCTCTCCCGGCGGATCTGGCGGCGCGAGGTGATCGAGCACCACGGCATCACCGACCTGCCCGTCCCGCCCGAGAAGGGCGGCACCCTCGGCAAACCCCTCAAGCTGCTCAACCACCCGGTCCGCGACACCATCCCGGTGTACCTCGCCGCCCTCGGCCCGGCCAGCGTGCGCACGGCCGCCGAGATCGCCGACGGCTGGCTGCCGTTCCTCTACGCCCCCGAGCACGCGGAGAAGGTGTGGGGCCTCGCCCTCGCCGAGGGCACGGCGAAACGTGACCCCGCGCTCGGCCCGCTCCAGGTCGTCGCCGGCGGACTGCTCGCGATCGGCGGCGACGCCGCGGCCGTACGCGACCTGATGCGCCCCACCGTCGCCCTCTACGTCGGCGGCATGGGCGCCCCCGGCCGCAACTTCTACTTCGACCTCGTCAGCTCCTACGGCTACGAGGCCGCCGCGACCGCGATCCAGGAGCACTACCTCGCCGGACGCAAGAAGGACGCGGAGGCCGCCGTACCGGCCGAACTGCTGGAGCAGCTGTGCCTGGCCGGCCCCGAGGGTCACGTCCGCGACCGCGTCGAGGTGTTCCGCGAGGCGGGCGTGACCATGCTCAACGTCACCCCCGTCGGCCCCGACCCCGCCCGACTGATCGAGCTTGTGAGGAGCTGGCTGTGACCCTGCCGCAACGCACCCCGGACCGCCCCCTGTACGGACCTGACCACGAGGCGTTCCGCGAGACGGTGCGGGCCTTCCTCACCAAGGAGGTGCTGCCGCACCACGAACGCTGGGAGAGGGACGGGGTGGTGGACCGCGAGGTGTGGCGCGCGGCAGGCCGCCAGGGACTGCTGGGCATGGCTGTCGACGAGGAGTACGGCGGCGGGGGCATCGACGACTTCCGTCACAGCGCCGTCCTCATCGAGGAGTTCGCCCGCGCCGGAGCCTCCGGTGTCGCGATCAGCCTGCACAACGACATCGTCGGCCCCTACCTCACCCGCCTCGCGAGCGACGAGCAGAAGCGCCGCTGGCTGCCCGGCTTCACCTCCGGCGACCTCGTCACCGCCATCGCCATGACCGAACCCGGCGCTGGGTCCGACCTCCAGGGCATCCGCACCACCGCCACCGACCGGGGCGACCACTACCTGCTCAACGGCGCCAAGACGTTCATCTCCAACGGCGTCCTCGCCGACCTCGTCGTCGTGGTCGCCCGCACCACCCCCGAGGGCGGCAGTGGCGGACAGAGCCTGCTCGTCGTCGAGCGCGGCATGGACGGCTTCGAGCGCGGTCGCAACCTCGACAAGATCGGCCAGAAGGCGCAGGACACCGCCGAGCTGTTCTTCACCGACGTGCGCGTCCCCAAGGGGAACCTGCTGGGTGAGGAGAACCAGGCCTTCGCCTACCTGATGGGCAACCTCGCCCAGGAGCGGCTGGCCATCGCCGTCGGCGCCGCCGCCGCGGCCGAGGAGATCCTCGACGTCACCACCCGCTACGTGAGGGAACGCGAGGCGTTCGGCAAGCCGCTCGCCCGGCTCCAGCACATCCGCTTCGAGATCGCCGAGATGGCCACCGAGAACGCCGTCACCCGCGCCTTCGTGGACCGCTGCGTCGCCGACCACAGCGACGGCCGGCTCGACGCCGTGCACTCCTCGATGGCCAAGTGGTGGGCCACCGAACTCAACAAGCGCGTCGTCGACCGGTGCCTCCAACTCCACGGCGGCTACGGCTACATGAGCGAGTACAAGGTCGCCCGCGCGTTCCTCGACAGCCGCATCCAGACGATCTACGGCGGCACCACCGAGATCATGAAGGAGATCATCGGCCGCTCCCTGCTGCGCTGAGCGCCGGCCCGGCTCCGCACCCCCTGTGAACCGACCTGGAAGGGCAACCGAGGTGAGCACCGAAGCGTACGTGTACGACGCGATCCGCACCCCGCGCGGGCGCGGCAAGGCGAACGGCGCCCTGCACGGCATCAAACCCGTCGACCTGGTCGTCGGCCTGATCCACGAGATCCGCGCCCGCTTCCCCGGACTCGACCCGGCCGCCGTCGACGACATCGTCCTCGGCGTGGTCAGTCCGCTGGGTGACCAGGGCGCGGACATCGCCCGCACCGCCGCCGTCCTCGCCGGGCTGCCGGACACGGTGGCCGGCGTGCAGGAGAACCGCTTCTGTGCCTCCGGCCTCGAAGCGGTCAACATGGCGGCGATGAAAGTCCGTTCCGGCTGGGAGGACCTGGTCCTGGCGGGCGGAGTGGAGTCCATGTCCCGCGTGCCGATGGGCAGCGACGGAGGCGCCTGGGCGGCGGACCCGCGCACCAACCACGACACGGGTTTCGTCCCGCAGGGCGTCGGCGCCGACCTCATCGCGACCATGGAGGGCTTCTCCCGCCACGACGTGGACTCCTACGCGGCGCTCTCCCAGGAGCGGGCGGCCACGGCGTGGAAGGAGGGCCGTTTCGAGCGCTCCGTGATCCCCGTGCGGGACCGCAGTGGTCTCGTCGTCCTCGACCACGACGAGCACATGCGCCCGGGCACCACCGCCGAGTCGCTCGCGGCGCTCAAGCCGTCCTTCGCGGACATCGGCGAACTGGGCGGCTTCGACGCGGTGGCCCTGCAGAAGTACCACTGGGTGGAGCGCATCGAGCACGTCCACCACGCCGGGAACTCCTCCGGGATCGTCGACGGCGCCGCGCTGGTCGCGGTCGGTTCCAAGGAGGCCGGCGAGCGGTACGGGCTCACCCCGCGCGCCCGGATCGTCTCCGCCGCCGTGTCCGGCTCCGATCCCACGATCATGCTGACGGGACCGGCGCCGGCCTCCCACAAGGCGCTCGCCAAGGCCGGACTGACCGTCGACGACATCGACCTCGTGGAGATCAACGAGGCGTTTGCCGCGGTCGTGCTGCGGTTCGTGAAGGACCTGGGCTTCTCGCTGGACAAGGTGAACGTCAACGGTGGCGCCATCGCGCTCGGCCATCCCCTCGGCGCCACCGGCGCGATGATCCTCGGCACGCTGATCGACGAACTGGAGCGCCAGGACAAGCGCTACGGGCTCGTGACCCTCTGCGTCGGCGGCGGCATGGGCGTCGCCACGGTCGTCGAACGCCTCTGAACCTCTCCCCGGATCACTTGGATCACACGGATCACCAGGAGCGCATCCCCATGAGCATCGAGTCCACCACCATCCGCTGGGAGCAGGACGACACCGGCGTCGTCACCCTCGTCCTCGACGACCCCGACCAGTCGGTGAACACCATGAACGCGGCGTTCGTCGACTCGCTGGACGCCGTCACCGCGAGGCTCGCCGAGCAGCGCGACAGCGTGCGGGGCGTGATCGTCGCCTCCGCCAAGAAGAGCTTCTTCGCCGGCGGCGACCTGCACGACCTGATCTCCGTCACTCCCGGGACGGCCGGCGCCTCGTACGAGGCCGGGATGCGCGTCAAGCGGGCGCTGCGGGTCATGGAGACCCTGGGCAAGCCGGTCGTCGCCGCGATCAACGGGGCGGCGCTGGGCGGGGGCTACGAGATCGCCCTGGCCTGCCACCACCGCATCGCCCTGGACGCCCCCGGCACCAAGGTCGGCTGCCCCGAGGTCACCCTGGGCCTGCTGCCCGGAGGCGGCGGGGTCACCCGCACGGTCCGCATGTTCGGCGTGACGGAGGCGCTGCGGAAGGTGCTCCTGGAGGGCACCCGGTACGGCGCCACCCGCGCCATGGAGGAGGGTCTGGTCGACGAGGTCGTCTCCAGCCCGGACGAACTCCTCACCCGCGCGCGGGCGTTCATCGACGCCCACCCCGAGTACGCGCAACTCTGGGACGTCCCCGGCCACCGCATCCCGGGCGGCACCCCGTCGCACCCCGAGCTCGCCGCGCAGCTCCCCGCCCTGCCCGCCCTGTTGCGCAAGAAGACCGGCGGCGCCCCGTACCCCGCCCCACGCAACATCCTCGCGGCGGCCGTGGAGACCGCCCAGGTCGACGTGGACACGGCGTTCGAGATCGAGGCGCGGTACCTGACCGAGCTCGTCACCGGGCAGATCACCAAGAACATGATCCAGGGGTTCTTCTTCGACCTCCAGGCGGTCAACTCCGGCGCCGGGCGCCCGAAGGACATCCCTGCCCGCGAGGTCACCAAGGTCGCGGTGATCGGCGCGGGCATGATGGGCGCCGGCATCGCCTACTCCTGCGCCCGCGCGGGCATCGACGTCGTCCTCAAGGACGTCACCCTGGGATCGGCGCTCAAGGGCATGGGCTACTCCGAGAAGCTCTGCGCCAAGGCCGTCGCCCGCGGCCGTACGACCCAGGCGGAGGCGGACGCGCTGCTCGCCCGCATCACCCCGGCCGCGGACACCGGCGACCTGGCCGGCTGCGACGCGGTGATCGAAGCCGTCTTCGAGGACACCGCCCTCAAACACCAGGTGTTCCAGGAGATCCAGCACGTGGTCGCCCCCGACGCCCTGCTGTGCTCCAACACCTCCACCCTCCCCATCACCGTGCTCGCCAAGGGAGTCGAGCGTCCCCGCGACTTCGTCGGCCTGCACTTCTTCTCGCCCGTCGACAAGATGCCGCTGGTCGAGATCGTCAAGGGCGAGAAGACGGGGGAGGAGGCGCTGGCCCGGGCGTTCGACCTCGTCCGGCAGCTCCGGAAGACGCCCATCGTGGTCAACGACTCCCGTGGCTTCTTCACCTCCCGCGTCATCGGCCGCTTCATCGACGAGGGCGTGGCGATGGTCGGCGAGGGCATCGAGCCGGCGTCGGTCGAGCAGGCCGCGGCCCAGGCCGGGTACCCCGCCAAGGTCCTCGCCCTGATGGACGACCTCACCCTCACGCTGCCCCGCAGGATCCGTGAGGAGAACCGCCGCGCGGTCGAGGCGGACGGCGGCGCCTGGCGGCCGCATCCCGCGGACGCGGTCGTCGACCGCATGATCGACGAATTCGGCCGCCCCGGCCGGTCCGGCGGCGCGGGCTTCTACGACTACGACGAGCAGGGCAGGCGCGCCGGTCTCTGGCCCGGGTTGCGCGAGCACTTCACCTCCCCCGCCGAACAGCCCGCCGACCTCACCGAGCTGAAGGAACGGATGCTCTTCGTCGAGGCGCTGGACGCGGTCCGCTGCCTGGAGGAGGGCGTCCTTGAGTCGGTGGCCGACGCCAACGTCGGCTCGCTGCTCGGCATCGGCTTCCCGCCGTGGACGGGCGGCGTCCTGCAGTACGTCAACGGATACGACGGCGGCCTGCCCGGCTTCGTCGCCCGCGCCCGCGCGCTCGCCGCCCGGTACGGCGACCGCTTCACGCCGCCCGAGCTGCTGCTGAGCAGGTCCGGGCGTGGCGAGACCTTCACCGACGCCTGAGCGCCGCCCGTCCCCTCCGGCACCGGGTACGCCCGCAGAGGCATTCCCCCACGCCCCGGTCTCCCCGGACGTTCTCTCCCCGATCCGCGACGCAAGGAGGCCCCGATGACGTCACCACCTCCCACCGCAGGCGCCCTTCCCGCCGACCCCGCCGACCGCACCCTGCCCCAGCTGCTGGCGCACAACGCGCACGCCTACCCCGAACTGCCGGGCCTGTCCTGGCAGCCGGAGGACCCGGACGCCGAGTGGACCACGCTCACCTGGGGCGAGGTCCACGAGCACACCCGCACCCTCGCCGCCGGCTACCGGGCCCTCGGCGTCGGCCGCGGCGACCATGTGCTGCTGCTGATGGCCAACCGGCCCGAGCACTGGCTGTCCGACCTGGCGCTGGTCCGCCTGGGCGCGATCCCGGTCAGCGTCTACGGCACCGCCGCCCCCGAGCAGATCACCCACATCGCCCGCAACTGCCGTGCCCGCCTCGCCGTCGTGAGCGGGGCGGAGCACCTCCCGGTGTGGGAGCCGCTGCTGGCCGACACCGACACCCCGCTGGAACGGCTGGTGGTGGCCGGCACCGGAACGGAGGCGACGCACGTTCCGTACGCGTCGCTGCAGGACGGCCCGGTGCCGGACGAGTTCGACAAGGAACTCGACACCGTCCGGCCCGAGGACCCGCTCACCGTCGTCTACACCTCGGGCACCACCGGTGAGCCCAAGGGCGTCGTCCTCACCCACCGGGTGGTGCTGTCCAACGCGCTGGCCCTGGACGCCGTGGTGGAGCTCCCGCCGCACGTGGAGCACATCTGCTACCTGCCGTTCGCGCACATCGCCGAACGCATGCTGGGCATCTACCTGCCTTGTCACCGTGCCTCGCACGTCTACCTGTGCGCCGACCCGACGAAGGTCGGCGAGGTGGTGCGCAAGGTGCGTCCCGCGCAGTTCTTCGGCGTGCCGCGCATCTGGGAGAAGCTGTCCGCCGCCGTGCGGGCCGTGCTCTCGCTGATGCCGGACGACCAACGGGCGGTCATCGACGAGGCGTTCGAGGTGGGCCGCACGCACGTCCGGTACCGCGAGCGCGGCGAGACCCCGCCGCCCGAGCTCGAGGAGCGCTACCAGCGGGTCCGCAAGGAGGTGCTGCTGCCCATGCTGGCGGCCGGCGGTCTGGACCGGGTGACCTGGTCGGCCAGCGCGTCCGCGCCGATGCCGGTCGACGTGGTGAATTTCTGGGCCGGGTTCGGCATCGTCATCATGGACGCCTGGGGGCTGACCGAGACCACCGGGGTCGCCACCAGCAACAGCCCGAAGCTCGGCTTCCGGCTGGGCTCGGTGGGCCGCCCCGTGGAGTCCGTGGAGATCCGCATCGCCGACGACGGCGAGATCCTGGTGCGCGGCACGTCCGTGTTCGACGGCTACCTTCAACCGGACGGCTCCGTGCGGTCCGCGCTAGACGCCGACGGCTGGCTCGCCACCGGTGACATCGGCCGTCTCGACGAGGACGGCTATCTGTGGCTCACCGACCGCAAGAAGGAGATGATCATCACCTCGACCGGCAAGAACGTCTCGCCGGCCCTGGTGGAGAACGCCTTGAAGGAGCACCCTCTGATCGGCCAGGCGATGGTCCACGGCGACAACCGCTCCTACCTGGTCGCCCTGCTGGTCCTCGACCCGGAGTCCGCGCCCGCCTGGGCCGCCAAGCACGGCGTCGACACGGAGGGCGGCCTGGCCGCGCTCGTCCGGCACCCCGAGGTCCGCGCCGAGGTGGACCGCGCGGTCGCCGCCGCCAACACCCGCCTCAACCGCACCGAGCAGGTCAAGCGGTACGAGCTGCTCGCAGAGGAATGGGGCCCCGCGACCGGTGAGCTGACGCCGTCGCTGAAGATGCGGCGCCGCGTCATCCGCGACAAGTACGCCGACGCCCTGACGGCGCTCTACGACTGACCGTCACCCCCACGACGAGGGACGCCCGCCCCCTGGTCAGGGGACGGGCGGCCTTCTCGTGCGCCCGGGCTCAGAGCCCGTACGTCTTGCCGATGACGTCCCGCTGGATCTCGCTCGTCCCGCCGTACACCGTGGAGACGACCGCGGCCCGCAGATGGCGCTCCATGTCGAACTCCGTGGTGTAGCCGTAGCCGCCCATCATCTGCATGCCCTCCAGCGTGACCCGCTTGGCGAGCTCGGTGGCCTTCAGCTTGGCCATCGACGCCTCACGCGGGAACAGCTTCTCCGGGTACGCGTCGCAGTCCGACGCCACCTCGCGCACCAGCAGCCGCGTGCACTCGATTTCCGTGGCGAGGTCCGCGACCCGGTGCCGCAGCGCCTGGAACGAGCCGACGGGCCGCCCGAACTGCTCCCGCTCACGGACGTAGGCGACCGCGTCGTCGAAGGCGCGGCGGGCCAGGCCCAGCATGTTCGCGGCGAGGAAGAGCCGCTCATGGTCGAGGCCTGCCATCAGCTGCCTCCAGCCGCCGTTCACCTCACCCACCACGGAGTCCGCGGGCAGCTGTACGTCCGTGAGGTAGACGTCGTTGACCTCCCGGCCGCGCATCGTCTCGATGCCCCGGATCTCCACGCCCGGGGTGACGGCGGGCAGATGGAACATGGTCAGCCCGCCGTGCTTGTCCTCGCCGGTGCGGGCCACCAGCAAGATGCTCTCGGCGCAGTGCGCGTTGGAGATCCACGTCTTCTGGCCGTCGATCACCCAGGTGCCGTCCCGCTCCTGCCGGGCCCGGCAGCGCAGCGCCCCCACGTCGGAGCCGGCCCCCGGCTCCGACATCGCGACGGCCAGTACGTCCCCGCGCGCCACGCCGGACAGCACCTCCCGCCGCTGCCGCTCGGAGCCGAACCGCTCGTACGCCTTCGCCGTGATCACCGTGGTGATGAAGCCGCCGCACGGCACCATCCCGTACGACGTCTCCTCCAGGAACAGACACGCGTCGGATGTCCCGCCGCCGGAGCCGCCGTGCTCCTCGGGCAGGCACACCCCCAGCCAGCCCAGGTCGGCGAGCCGGTGGTACAGCTCCGGATGGTGCGCCTCGCGGCCCCCGTCCGTCAGCGCGTCACGCTGCTCCCGGGTACCGCACTCGCGCTTGGCGAAGTCGCGTACGGCCGCCGCGAACGCGGCCTGTTCCTCGGTGAGTCGACTGCCCATCAAGTCCTCCGGGATCCGGTGCCGGTCGGCGGTTCGGTACGGTGGGGCGCGTTGCGTAGTTACAAAGTTATGCTAGTTGTTTCAGCGTATCTGGGGCAGTCGTTCGCCGGTATCGTGAGGAGCACCATGAGAACTGACACGAACGACTCGTGGCTCGCCCGGGCCCTCGCCCGCCCGGAGCCCGAGGACGACACGGCGCGGCGCATCCTCGACGCGGCCCTGGAGCAGTTCACCCTCCTCGGCGTGCGCCGCTCCTCCGTCGACGACGTCGCCAAGCGTGCCGGTGTCTCCCGGGTGACCGTCTACCGGCGCTTCCAGACCAAGGACCGCCTGGTCGAGGAGACCCTTCTGCGCGAGCTGAGCCGCTTCTTCGCCCGGCTCGACGCCGCGGTGGCCGGTCTGCCGACCATGAAGGAGCGCGTCGTCGAGGGCTTCGTCGTCGCCCTGCGCCACACCCGCGCCCACCCCCTGTTCGGCGGCATGCTGCGGCTCGAACCCGAGGTGGTGCTGCCGTACCTGACCGTGCAGGGCGGCTCCTCGCTGTCCGCCACCGTCGAGTACCTGACGGGCCATCTGCGCCGGGCGCAGCAGGTCGAGGGACGGCCCGGCGAGGACCCGCGTCCGGTCGCCGAGCTGATGGTGCGGGTCGCCGTGTCCTTCCTGCTCAACCCGTCCAGCTGCATCGAGATGGAGGACGCGGAGCAGGCGCGGGCCTTCGCCCGGCGCTATCTGGCCCCGCTGCTGGAGGCCTGACCCGCCTCGGAGGGTCCTGGCGGGCCGGCGTCCGTGTGGCGTTCAGCGCCGCCGGTGCAGGGCACGCGCCAGCCGTACCGCGCGCTCACGCGTGGCCGCCGGGACCGCGAAGGAGGTCAGCGCGATCGCCGGGGCGAACCGCTGCACCGTCACCGACTGCACGGAGGTGAACGCCCGCAACCCTTCCTCGCCGTGGATCCGCCCGAACCCGGAGTCCTTCGAACCGCCGAACGGCAGCGCGGGCACCGCCGCGAAGCCCAGCACCGAGTTCACCGACACCGCGCCCGCGCGCAGCCGCGCCGCGATCGCCGCGCCGGTGCGCCCGCTCCCGCAGAACACCGCCGCGCCGAGGGCGTAACGGGAGGCGTTGGCGCGTTTCACGGCCTCGTCCACGCCCGCCACCGCGTTGATCGTCACCACCGGCCCGAACGTCTCCTCCGTCATCGCCGGCGCGTCCTCCGGCACGCCGGTCAGCACCACCGGGGCGACGTACGGCGCGCGCACCGCGGCGGGCCCGCCCAGCAG
>MUNG01000210.1 GCA_002154585.1 Streptomyces pseudogriseolus | reverse complement strand
GCCACCGCCTAGGTGGGCCCCCCACGCGCGCGGGGCCCACCTAGGCGGTGGCAGGACATGGCACTGGGCACGGTCACGGCGTCCTACGAGCTGAGGTTCGACACCGGGCGGGTCTGCCTGGATCTGCTCGCGACCACCCATCCGGGGGAACGGCTGGGCTCCGTCGACGCGCTGCGGGCCTGGATCACCGGCGCCGGACTCGTCCCCGAGGGCACCCCGCTCACCCACGCCGACCCGTCCTGGCTGGACGCCTTCCGCGAACTGCGCGCGGATCTGGTCCCGTTGGTGCGCGCGCCCGGCTCCCCGTCGTACGGCCGCGCGCTCGCCCGGGTCAACGACCTCGCCCGCTCCGCGCCCCCGGCGCCCCGCGCGGTCCCCGGCGCGGACGGGACGCTGGTGCGCCGGCTCGACGGCCCGCCCGGACGCGACGCGCTGCTCGGCGCGGTGGCGCGGGACGCGGTGGACCTGCTCACCGACCCGGCCGCCCGCGCGAGCCTGCGTCAGTGCGAGGGCGACAACTGCACCATCGTGTACGTCGACACCTCCCGGGGCCGGCGGCGCCGCTGGTGCTCCAGCGAGGTGTGCGGCAACCGCGAACGCGTGGCCCGGCACCGCCGCCGTACGGCAGCCCTCACCCGTGCCTGAACACCCGCACACCCGTGCCTGAACACCCGCGCCGGCCGTCGGCACGCTCGGACGTCCGATTGAACTCCCTTATCCCCTTCGCGGTTTTCGCGCGCCCGGAATCCCGAAAACCACTCAAGTGATCTCCGTCACGCCCCCCTTGGATCCTCCCGGTGTCCCGCCGGGACCGACCCGCCCGTGCTGTGTCGGAAATGTGAAGGAGGGGCGGGGGGAATGTGGGTGCATGTCCCGGTCGTCGTGATCCCCGCGAGAAAACTGCCGTCTCTCTTTGAACACCCAACGCCCCCCGTGCGTACCGGTTGTCGAGCGACCGACTGGGGGATCCCCCGGACACCGGAGGTGGGCGTGCGCAAGGATGCGGCCGTGGCCAATGAACGTGGAACGAGGGCCCGACATCGCATGTCTTCACAGCCCTCGGAACCTGACGAGGAGCTGATGCGTGCGCTGTACCGCGAGCACGCAGGACCCCTTCTGGCGTACGTCCTCAGGCTGGTCGCAGGAGACCGGCAGCGCGCCGAGGACGTCGTCCAGGAAACGCTCATCCGTGCCTGGAAGAACGCCGGTCAGCTCAATCGGGCGACCGGTTCGGTACGCCCCTGGCTGGTGACGGTCGCACGCCGCATCGTCATCGACGGCCACCGCAGCCGGCAGGCCCGGCCGCAGGAGGTCGATCCGTCGCCGCTGGAGGTCATCCCCGCGGAGGACGAGATCGACAAGGCGCTGTGGCTGATGACGCTGTCGGACGCACTCGACGACCTGACCCCGGCGCACCGGGAAGTCCTCGTCGAGACCTATTTCAAGGGGCGTACCGTCAATGAGGCGGCCCAGACACTCGGCATACCGAGCGGCACCGTACGCTCGCGGGTGTTCTACGCCCTGCGGTCGATGAAGCTGGCTCTGGAGGAGCGGGGGGTGACGGCGTGATGAGTGTGTACGGGGGAAACCAGGGATTCGGCACGGGCGGGACGGGTATGTCTGGTGCCATGGAGGGATCACCGGTGCCGAACGAACACGAGACCGTCGGTGCCTACGCCCTCGGCATTCTCGACGACGCCGAAGCGACCGCCTTCGAGGCGCATCTGGCCACCTGTGAGTGGTGCGCCCAGCAGCTCGACGAACTCGCCGGGATGGAACCGATGCTGGCCGCGCTCGCGGACCTGCCGGACGCCGCCGGATCGCCCGCGATCGGCGAGTCGCTGTCCGCGAAGCCGTCGCCGCGCGTGGTGGAGAAGCTGGTCGACGAGGTCGCCGAGCGCCGGGCGCGCAAGCGCCGCCGGAACTTCTACATGGTCGCCGCGGCCGGCGCGCTGATCGTCAGCGGCCCGTTCGTGGCCGTCGCCGCGAGCGGCGGGGACGGCGGCAGCGGCGGCGGTGGAAACACCAGCAGGACGCTCGCGGCCAACCCGGCGAAGGACGCCTTCGACAAGAGCTCCGAGAAGGTCACGGCGACCGACCCGGGCACCGGGGTGACCGCCACGGTGGCGCTGGCGGACAAGCTCTGGGGCACCGAGATCGTCACCGAGCTGAAGAACGTCAAGGGCGGACAGAAGTGCTCGCTCATCGCCGTCGGCAAGAACGGCGAGCGCGAGACGGTGAACTCCTGGGCGGTCACGGGCGAGGGCTACGGACTGCCCGACGCCACGACCGACAAGGGCAAGCAGCCGCTGTACGTCCAGGGCGGCGCCGCCTTCGAGCGCAACCAGATCGACCACTTCGTGATCGCCACCTTCGACGGCAAGACGCTCGTCGAGGTCGACGCGTAGCCGCACGGGGCCCCCTTCGCGTACGGTTGACGGCTGCCCAGCACGTCAGAAGGGGGCCCGGTGGCCGCTCAGGCTCAACAGGAATCCGCGGTCGTCCCGGTTCACGACTCCGTTCGCGACCGGGAGATCCGTGTGGAACAGGAACACCTGGACCGGGTGTACCGGCGCCTCGAGGAGAAGATCTCCGAGGCCGAGTTCCTCATGCGCGACGCCGCCCAGCGCGGCCATGTCGGCACGCCCGGCGCCCTCGCCGAGCGGGACGCCCAGGTCTTCCGGGCCGGCGTCCACCTCAACCGGCTGCACAACGAGTACGAGGACTTCCTCTTCGGCCGGATCGACCTGCTGCCCGGCAAGGACGGCAAGAAGGGCCCGGACGGCGCGTACACCGCCGTCGAGCCCGCCGAGGGCGCCGTACGCCCCGACAACACCGCCGACATCGCCGAGACCCTGCACATCGGCCGCATCGGCGTCCTCGACGAGGACTACGCCCCGCTGGTCATCGACTGGCGGGCCCCGGCCGCGGCCCCCTTCTACCGCTCCACCCCGGTCGACCCCGGCCGGGTCGTGCGGCGCCGGGTGATCCGCTCCAAGGGACGCCGGGTGCAGAGCGTCGAGGACGACCTGATGCGCCCGGAGCTGACGGCCAGCCTCGACGGCCGCGAGCTGGCCGTGATCGGCGACGGCGCCCTGATGGCGGCGCTCGGCCAGGCCCGTACGCACACCATGCGGGACATCGTCGCGTCCATCCAGGCCGAGCAGGACCTGGTGATCCGCGCGCCCGCCGCCTCCGTCACCTACGTCGAGGGCGGCCCCGGCACCGGCAAGACCGCCGTCGCCCTGCACCGCGCCGCCTACCTGCTCTACCAGGACCGCCGCCGGTACGCGGGCGGCATCCTCATCGTCTCCCCGACCCCGCTGCTCGTCGCCTACACCGAGGGCGTGCTGCCGTCGCTCGGCGAGGAGGGCCAGGTCGCCATCCGCGCCATCGGCTCCCTCGTGGACGGCGCCGAGGCCACCGTGTACGACTCCCCGGCCGTGGCCCGGATCAAGGGCTCGTACCGCATGCTCCGGCTGCTCAGGAAGGCCGCGCGCGGCGCCCTGGAGCTGAACGATTCGCCGCAGCGGCTACGGGTCGTCGCCTTCGGGCGGCGCCTGGAGCTGGAGGCGGAGGAACTGGCGGACGTCCGCCGCACCGCCCTGGGCGGCACCGCCCCGGTCAACCTGCTGCGCCCCCGCGCCCGCAAGCTCCTCCTGGACGCCCTGTGGGAGCGCTCCGGCGCCGGCAACCGGCACACCGACCCCGAACTCGCCGCCGAGCTGCGCTCCTCCTTCGACGAGGACATCACCTCCGAGGACGACTTCACCGCCTTCCTCGACGCCTGGTGGCCGGAGCTCACCCCCGCCGCCGTCCTGGACGCCATGGCCGACGAGCGGCGCCTCGGTCGCTGGGCCCGGCGCGTCCTCAACCCGGGGGAGGTGCGCAAGCTGGCGCGCTCCCTCCAGCGGGACGGGCGCTCCGTGCACGACATCGCGCTGCTGGACGAGCTCCAGGCGATCCTGGGCGCCCCGGCCCGGCCCCGCAAGAAGCGCGAGATCGACCCGCTGGACCAGCTCACCGGCCTGGAGGAACTGATGCCGGTGCGCGAGGAGACCCAGCGCGAGCGGGCCGAGCGGCTGGCCCAGGAGCGCGTCGAGTACGCCCATGTCATCGTCGACGAGGCGCAGGACCTCACGCCGATGCAGTGGCGCATGGTCGGCCGCCGCGGACGCCACGCCACCTGGACGGTCGTCGGCGACCCCGCCCAGTCCTCCTGGTCCGACCCGGACGAGGCCGCCCAGGCCCGCGACGAGGCCCTCGGCACCCGTCCGCGCCGCCGCTTCGAGCTGACCGTGAACTACCGCAACCCCGCGGAGATCGCCGAGCTGGCGTCGAAGGTCCTGGCTCTCGCCATGCCGGGATCCGAGTCGCCGCGCGCGGTGCGCTCCACCGGCGTCGAGCCGCGCTTCGCGGTGGCCCCGGGGGCGCTGGGCGACACCGTGCGCACCGAGGCCGCCCGGCTGCTGGAACGGGTGGACGGCACGGTGGGCGTGGTCGTGGCGATGCGGCGGCGCGAGGAGGCGCGGCGCTGGCTCGACGGGCTCGGCGACCGGGTGGTGGCGCTGGGCAGCCTGGAGGCCAAGGGCCTGGAGTACGACGCCACGGTGGTCGTCTCGCCCGCGGAGATCGCCGACGAGTCGCCGGCCGGCCTCAGGGTGCTCTACGTCGCTCTGACGCGGGCCACGCAGCAGCTCACCGTGGTGTCCGCGGAGCGGGACGAACCGGACGCCGCGGGGGTGCCCGACCTGCTGCGGGACTGAGCGGACGGCGGGCGGGACGGTCCGGCGGGGGGATGCGGGAAATATCCCCGGGTCATGGGAATGGCCCCGGGCGATCCGTTTGTTAGCCTGGACGTGGCACCGGCTCGATCCAAGCCCCCGGGCCCAACCTTAGTCGCTTCGAGCGACCACTTGCCGCGAGGCGAGCATGGCGGGTCGGTGTCACCAAGCGTTCGAAGGGCCCTCGTCACGAGATGTGACGGGGGCCCTTCTGCCGTCCCTACGCCTCTCGTATGGTGGAACCGGTTTTCCGCCTGACGGCAGATGGCGATGAACACAACGTCCGCAATCCAGGGCGGCTACCACGTACTCGGTGGTAGGTGCGACGATCGGACGGCACGATTCGCGACACGGTTGAAAAGCAGAGGAAGTCGGCCATGGCAACGGCGCCCAGCGTCTCCTACTCGATGACCATCCGGCTGGAGGTGCCCGCGGGAGGAACCGCGGTGTCCCAGCTCACCGGGGCAGTCGAGTCCCACGGAGGCCTGGTGACCGGCCTCGACGTGACCGCGTCGGGCCACGAGCGGCTCCGGATCGACGTCACCATCGCGGCCACCTCCACCGCCCACGCCGACGAGATCGTCGAACAGCTGCGCGGCATCGAGGGCGTCACCCTCGGCAAGGTCTCCGACCGTACGTTCCTCATGCACCTCGGCGGCAAGATCGAGATGGCGTCGAAGCACCCCATCCGCACCCGTGACGACCTGTCCATGATCTACACGCCCGGCGTGGCCCGGGTCTGCATGGCGATCGCCGAGAACCCCGAGGACGCCCGCCGCCTCACCATCAAGCGCAACTCCGTTGCGGTCGTGACGGACGGCTCCGCCGTGCTGGGCCTCGGCAACATCGGCCCCAAGGCCGCGCTGCCCGTCATGGAGGGCAAGGCCGCCCTCTTCAAGCGGTTCGCCGGCATCGACGCCTGGCCGCTGTGCCTGGACACCCAGGACACCGACGCGATCGTGGAGATCGTCAAGGCGATCGCCCCCGGCTTCGCCGGCATCAACCTGGAGGACATCTCCGCGCCCCGCTGCTTCGAGATCGAGGCCCGGCTGCGCGAGGCCCTGGACATCCCCGTCTTCCACGACGACCAGCACGGCACCGCGATCGTGGTGCTCGCCGCGCTGACCAACGCGCTGCGGGTCACCGGCAAGTCCATCGAGAGCATCCGGGTCGTCATGTCCGGCGCCGGCGCGGCCGGCACCGCCATCCTCAAGCTGCTGCTGGCCGCCGGTGTGAAGAACGCCGTGGTCGCCGACATCCAGGGCGTCGTGCACGCCGGCCGCGAGGACCTGGTCGACGCCGCCCCCGGCTCCGCGCTGCGCTGGATCGCCGACAACACCAACCCGGAGAACCTCACCGGCACGCTGAAGGAGGCCGTGCGCGGCGCGGACGTCTTCATCGGCGTCTCCGCCCCCAACGTGCTGGGCGCCGAGGACGTCTCCGCGATGGCCGAGGGCGCGATCGTGTTCGCGCTCGCGAACCCCGACCCCGAGGTGGACCCGGCAATCGCCCGTCAGACGGCGGCGGTTGTGGCCACCGGCCGCTCCGACTTCCCCAACCAGATCAACAACGTGCTGGTGTTCCCGGGCGTCTTCCGCGGCCTGCTGGACGCCCAGTCCCGCACCGTCAACACCGAGATGATGCTGGCCGCCGCGCAGGCCCTGGCCGACGTCGTCACCGAGGACGAGCTGAACCCGAACTACATCATCCCCAGCGTCTTCAACGAGAAGGTCGCCGGCGCGGTCGCCGACGCCGTCCGCGAGGCCGCCAAGGCCGCCGGCGCGTGACGTACGCGGCGATCCGCACGCTGTGAGGATCGCCACGGGGTTTGAACCGGCGCGTCGCGGAACCCGTAGTCCTGGCCGCCCTCTAGGGTGGCGGCCGGACCTGGGCTCCGGCCCCCTGTCTGTCCGCTGCCGGAAGCGGACGGAGCGTCACCGTGCGGAGGCCGTGGCGCTCTTCGTGTGACTCCCTCGGGTGTTCTCACGACTCCTGCGGGTGCCGGATTGGCATTACCGCCGCAGGTAGAGGCAGGATGCGTCCCTGGGCGCGAGGGTCCGACGAAGGACCCGGGTCCGGGGACTCACCGAGGAACCTGGCAGCATCGGCTTTCGCCGTGCCCGACATGCGGCTCCGCCGCGTGGCACGCCTCAACGGCAAGAAGAACACGGGAGTAACAACATGAACCGCAGTGAGCTGGTGGCCGCGCTGGCCGACCGCGCCGAGGTGACCCGCAAGGACGCCGACGCCGTGCTGGCCGCGTTCGCCGACGTCGTCGGCGACATCGTCTCCAAGGGCGACGAGAAGGTCACCATCCCCGGCTTCCTGACCTTCGAGCGCACCCACCGCGCTGCGCGCACCGCGCGCAACCCGCAGACCGGTGAGCCGATCCAGATCCCCGCGGGGTACAGCGTGAAGGTGTCGGCGGGGTCGAAGCTCAAGGAAGCGGCCAAGGGTAAGTAAGGCGCCCTGCGGGCGCCTCACGCCTGAGCGGTTCAACGCCGTTCGGCCGGGTGCCCGTGGGCGGGTGCGGCGTCGTTGTGGCTTGTCGCGCCCACGCGGCGGTAGCCGCAGATCGAATACAGCCCCGCGCCCCTGGAGGGGCGTTGCAGTGAACGCCGATGGGGCGGTCACCCACACTGGGTGACCGCCCCATCGGTGTCCGCGCCGGGTGTCTAGCCGAGGGCCTTGCCCGGGAGTTCCACCTTGGCGCCCAGGGCGGAGAGCTTCTCCATGAAGTTCTCGTAGCCGCGGTTGATCAGGCCGATGCCGTGGACGCGGGACGTGCCCTGGGCGGCCAGGGCGGCGATCAGGTACGAGAAGCCGCCGCGCAGGTCGGGGATCACGAGGTCCGCGCCCTGGAGCTTCGTCGGGCCGGAGACGACCGCGGAGTGCAGGAAGTTGCGCTGGCCGAAGCGGCAGTCGGAGCCGCCGAGGCACTCGCGGTAGAGCTGGATGTGGGCGCCCATCTGGTTGAGCGCGGACGTGAAGCCCAGGCGGGACTCGTAGACCGTCTCGTGGATGATGGACAGGCCCGTGGCCTGCGTCAGGGCGACCACCAGGGGCTGCTGCCAGTCGGTCTGGAAGCCGGGGTGCACGTCGGTCTCCAGGGCGATGGACTTCAACTGCCCGCCCGGGTGCCAGAAACGGATGCCCTCGTCGTCGATCTCGAAGGCGCCGCCGACCTTGCGGTAGGTGTTGAGGAACGTCATCATCGAGCGCTGCTGGGCGCCGTGGACGTAGATGTCGCCCTCGGTGGCGAGCGCCGCGGACGCCCAGGAGGCGGCCTCCAGACGGTCCGGCAGGGCGCGGTGGGTGTAGCCGCCGAGCTTGTCCACACCGGTGATGCGGATCGTCCGGTCGGTGTCCATCGCGATGATGGCGCCCATTTTCTGGAGGACGCAGATCAGGTCCTCGATCTCCGGCTCCACGGCCGCGTTGGACAGTTCCGTGACGCCCTCCGCGAGGACCGCCGTGAGCAGCACCTGCTCGGTGGCGCCGACGGACGGGTACGGCAGCCGGATCTTGGTGCCGCGCAGCCGCTGCGGCGCCTCCAGGTACTGGCCGTCCGCGCGCTTCTCGATCGTCGCGCCGAACTGCCGCAGCACGTCGAAGTGGAAGTCGATGGGGCGTCCGCCGATGTCGCAGCCGCCGAGACCCGGGATGAACGCGTGCCCGAGACGGTGCAGCAGCGGGCCGCAGAACAGGATCGGGATCCGCGAGGAACCGGCGTGGGCATCGATGTCAGCGACGTTGGCGCTCTCCACGTACGTGGGGTCGAGCACCAGTTCGCCGGGCTCGTCGCCCGGACGGACCGTCACGCCGTGCAGCTGGAGCAGACCCCGCACGACCCGGACGTCGCGGATGTCCGGAACGTTGCGCAGCCGGCTCGGTGAGCTGCCCAGCAGCGCGGCGACCATGGCCTTCGGTACGAGGTTCTTCGCACCGCGGACCCGGATCTCGCCCTCCAGCGGGGTTCCGCCGTGGACAAGCAGTACGTCATCGACGTCGTTGACGGTCATGAATCTCGCGTTCCGTGGAGTGGGGCAGAGGGTCAGAAGGGAAAGGGTAATCGCCCTTCACCCCCCTTCTGTAAGCCCGAGGAGGCCCTGGGAACGTCATGGGTCTGTCACAACACGAACCGTTCAACGGCGGCCACGCGGGGTCACCGCGCGGGGCTGTGCGCCGGGCGCGCTCCCGGACGCCCGTCCGCACCCCTTCACCTCGGCCGGACGACGCCCGACCTGGAAGCTCTCGCGCGCGGCGGGCGTGTTCACTCCGTCACCCGCATTGCCTCCCCGCGCGGCGGGAAGATGCGGGATCATGTCAGGCATGACCGAGGTGTCCTCGCTCACAGGGCGGCTGCTCGTGGCCACTCCCGCCTTGGCGGACCCGAACTTCGACCGCGCGGTGGTGCTCCTTCTCGACCACGACGAGGAGGGCTCCCTCGGTGTCGTCCTCAACCGGCCGACCCCGGTGGACGTGGGCGACATCCTGGAGGGCTGGGCGGACCTGGCCGGCGAGCCCGGCGTGGTGTTCCAGGGCGGCCCGGTGTCGCTGGACTCGGCCCTCGGCGTCGCCGTCGTCCCGGGCGGGGCGGCGGGGGAGGAGCCGCCGCTGGGCTGGCGCCGGGTGCACGGCGCGATCGGCCTGGTCGACCTCGAGGCCCCGCCGGAGCTGCTCGCCTCCGTCCTCGGCTCGCTGCGGATCTTCGCCGGCTACGCGGGCTGGGGCCCCGGCCAGCTGGAGGACGAGCTGGTCGACGGCGCCTGGTACGTGGTGGAGTCCGAGCCCGGTGACGTGTCCTGCCCGGCGCCCGAGCGGCTGTGGCGCGAGGTGCTGCGCCGGCAGCGCAACGAGCTGGCGATGGTCGCCACGTATCCGGACGACCCTTCGCTCAACTGAGCCGCGCGGGCTTCAGTACCCTTGGCTGTTATGAGCACTCTTGAGCCCGAGCGCGGGACTGGTACGGGGACCCTCGTCGAGCCGACGCCGCAGACCTCCCACGGCGACGGTGACCACGAGCGCTTCGCCCACTACGTCCAGAAGGACAAGATCATGGCGAGCGCCCTCGACGGCACGCCCGTCGTGGCGCTGTGCGGCAAGGTGTGGGTGCCCGGCCGCGACCCGAAGAAGTACCCGGTGTGCCCCATGTGCAAGGAGATCTACGAGTCCATGGGCGACGGCGGCGACGACAAGGGCAAGGGCGACAAGTAGTCCTCCTCCCCTCCTGACGGCGGCCGGACCGAGTCCTCCGAGGCCCCCGGGGTGCGCTTTGCGTGCCCGCGGGGGCCTTTGTGCTGCTTGCCCGTTGCGCAGGGTGCGCCGGCCGGTCACAGAGTGGTTGAGACCTCTTGTGGCGTGGTTCACCCAGTCCCTAGCCTCCGGTGTTGTTGTGCACAGCGAAATCGCCATTGCGTATGCTGCAACGCACTCGGAGGAGCACTCCATGAAGCTGTCCGTCCGCATGGTCGCCGTGGCGGCCGTCCTCGCCACCGCCGCCTGCGCCCCCCAGACCTCCGGCAACTCCTCCTCCGACAAGGACGAGAAGACCGGCACCCTGCGCGTCTGGCTTTTCCAGGAGGTCAACAACAAGCCCAAGGAAGAGGTCGTCGACTCCGTCCTCGCCGAGTTCGAGACAGCGCACGAGGGCACCGACGTCACCGTCGAGTACATACCCGTCGAGACCCGCGCCCAGCGCATCAAGGCCGCCTTCAACGACCCGAAGTCCGCGCCCGACCTCGTCGAGTACGGCAACACCGACACCGCGGGCTATGTGAAGGACGGCGGACTCGCCGACGTCACCGAGGAGTTCGCCGCCTGGGACGAGGCCAAGGACACCGACCCCACCGCCCGCCAGTCCGTCACCGTCGGCGGCAAGATCTACGGCGTCCCCTACTTCGTCGGCGTCCGCGCGCTGTACTACCGCACCGACGTCTTCGAGGAACTCGGCCTCGACGTGCCGAAGACACAGGCCGAGCTGATCTCCACCGCCAAGGAGATCCGCGCCGCGAAGCCCGAGCTGTACGGGATCGCCGTCGGCGGCGCCTACACCTACGGCGCGATGCCCTTCATCTGGGCCCACGGCGGCGAACTCGCCACCGGCACGGGCGGTTCGTACGCCGCCGCCATCGACAGCGCCGCCGCGCGCAAGGGCATCGAGGCGTACACCTCGCTGTTCGGCGACGACAACTGCCCGGCCGCCAAGTGCGCCGCGATGACCGGCAACGACACGATCACCGCGTTCGCCGCGGGCAAGGCGGCCATGGCGATCGGCGGCGACTTCAGCCACGCCGCCGTGGAGGCCGGCAAGGTCAAGGGCGCGTACGCCGTCGTGCCGCTGCCGGGTCTGAAGCCCGGGTCGATCGCGCCCGCGTTCGCCGGCGGCAACAACCTCGGCGTGCTCAGGTCCACCACGCACCGCACCCTCGCCGTCGACCTGATGAAGCGGCTCGCGTCCAAGAAGGCGCAGGGCGAGCTGTTCGAGGCGATGGGCTTCCTCCCGACCTTCTCCGACGTGCGGCAGCAGGTCGCCGCGAAGGAGGCGTTCGTGAAGCCGTTCGTCGAGACGCTCGCGGCTGACACGAAGTTCGTGCCGGCGTCGCCGGCGTGGGCGCAGATCGATGCGGGGCAGGTGTTGCCGACGATGTTCCAGGAAGTGGTGTCCGGCAAGAAGGACGTGGCTACTGCGTCGGCGGATGCGGCGAAGAAGATGAACGACGCGTTCGGGTCGGTCGGGTGAAGGGGCCTACGGGGGCGGGGGTTCTGGAGCGTTCGCGGGTGCGGGCGAGTGGGGGCTCGGCGCGCCCACGCGGCGGTAGCCGCACATTCGGTACAGCCCCGCGCCCCCGAGCAGGGCGTTCGCGCACGCCCTGGTTGTATCTCGCGCCGGCGCTTGTGGTGCTCGGGGGGTTCCTCGCCTATCCCATCTACCAGCTCGGGCTCATCTCGGTGTTCCACTACACCCAGGCTCAGGTCAGCGGTGGGGAGCCGACCACCTTCGAAGGGTTCGGGAACTACTCCGCGTTGTTCTCGGACGGGCAGTTCTGGGAGGTGCTGCTGGCCACCGTGGTGTTCGCGGCGGCCTGTGTCGTCTCCACGCTGGCCGTGGGGTGTGCGCTCGCCGTGCTGCTCACCCGGGTGCGGGCGGTGCCCCGGCTGGCGCTGATGCTGGCCGCGCTCGGGGCGTGGGCGACGCCCGCGATCACCGGGTCCACGGTGTGGCTGTTCCTCTTCGACGCCGACTTCGGACCCGTCAACCGGGTGCTGGGACTCGGTGACCACTCGTGGACGTACGGGCGGTTCAGCGCGTTCTTCCTGGTGCTGCTCGAAGTGGTGTGGTGCTCCTTCCCGTTCGTGATGGTCACCGTCTACGCCGGCATCCGCGCCGTGCCCGCCGAGGTGCTGGAGGCGGCCGCGCTGGACGGGGCGTCGCAGTGGCGGATCTGGCGGTCGGTGCTCGCGCCGATGCTCCGCCCGATCCTGGTCGTCGTCACCATCCAGTCGGTCATCTGGGACTTCAAGGTCTTCACGCAGATCTACGTCATGACGGGCGGCGGGGGCATCGCGGGACAGAACCTGGTGCTCAACGTCTACGCCTACCAGAAGGCGTTCGCGTCCTCGCAGTACAGCCTGGGCGCCGCGATCGGCGTGGTGATGCTGCTGATCCTGCTCGCCGTGACGCTGGTGTACCTGCGGCTGCTGCGCCGCCAGGGGGAGGAACTGTGAGCCTCGTGAGCCAAGACGCGGAACCCCGGGTGAATCTTCTGCGGCGGCTCGTCCGGCGCCCGGGGCGTACGGCGGCCGAGGTGACCGCCCTGCTGGTCGCCGCCGTGGTGGCCTTCCCGCTGTACTGGATGGTGCTGAGCGCCTTCAAGCCGGCCGGGGAGATCGAGTCGAGCGAGCCGCGGCCGTGGACGGCGGCGCCCACGCTGGACTCGTTCCGGCGGGTGTTCGGGCAGCAGGATTTCGGCCGTTACTTTCTCAACAGCGTCGTTGTCGCGGTCGCCGTGGTGATCGCCTCCGCGTTCATCGCGTTTCTCGCCGCGACCGCCGTGACGCGATTCCGGTTCCGTTTGCGGACCACCCTGTTGATCATGTTCCTGGTGGCCCAGATGGTGCCCGTCGAGGCGCTCACGATCCCCCTGTTCTTCGTGATGCGGGATCTCGGCCAGCTGAACACGCTGTGGTCGCTGATCCTGCCGCACATCGCGTTCTCGCTGCCGTTCGCGATCTGGATGCTCAGGGGGTTCGTGAAGGGCGTTCCGGAGGCGCTGGAGGAGGCCGCGTACATCGACGGCGCGAGCCGCGCGCGGTTCCTTTGGCAGATCCTTTTCCCGCTCGTCCTGCCGGGCCTCGTGGCCACCAGTGTGTTCTCGTTCATCTCCGCCTGGAACGACTTCCTGTTCGCCAAGTCGTTCATCATCAGCGACATCTCCCGGTCGACCCTGCCGATGGCGCTGCTGGTGTTCTACAAACCCGACGACCCCGACTGGGGCGGGGTGATGGCGGTGTCCACCGTGATGACCATTCCGGTGCTGGTCTTCTTCGTACTCGTGCAGCGGCGTCTGGTCTCCGGACTGGGCGGCGCGGTAAAGGACTGACATGGTGACGACTTCACTGATCCCGGCGCCCCGGCACGTCGTCCCCGGCGCCGGGGAGACGCCCCTGACGGCGCACTCCGCGCTGCACGCCGGCCCCGGCACGGAGGGTGTGGGGCGGTGGCTCGGCGCCGCGCTGCGGGCCGCCACCGGACTGCCCTGGCGGGAGGCGCGGGAGCCCGCGGAGGCCGGGGGCGGCGTCCGGCTCGCCCTCGCGCCGGCGCTCGGCGCGGAGGCGTACCGGCTCGTCAGCGACCGTACGGGCGTCCTCGTCGAGGGCGGTGACGCGGCCGGCGTGCTGCACGGGGCGCAGACGCTGCGGCAGCTCCTCGGCCCCGACGCGTTCCGCCGGGCGCCGGTGCGCCGCGACCGGGCGTGGACCGTGCCGCACACGACCGTCGAGGACGCGCCCCGCTTCCGCTGGCGCGGGCTGATGCTGGACGTGGCACGCCACTTCATGCCGAAGGAAGGCGTGCTGCGTTATCTCGATCTGATGTCCGCGCACAAACTCAACGTGCTGCATCTGCACCTGACGGACGACCAGGGCTGGCGCGTGGAGATCCGGCGGTATCCGCGTCTCACCGAGGTCGGATCGTGGCGCGCCCGTACCAAAATCGGCCACCGTGCCTCGCCGCTGTGGGACGAGAGGCCGCACGGCGGCCACTACACCCAGGACGACCTCCGCGAGATCGTCGCCTACGCCGCCGAACGGCATATCAGTGTGGTCCCGGAAATCGACGTGCCGGGGCACTCGCAGGCCGCCATCGCCGCGTATCCGGAACTCGGCAACTCCGATGTCGTCGACACCGCCGCACTGACCGTCTGGGACACCTGGGGCATCAATCCGAACGTCCTCGCCCCCACCGAGGACACCCTGCGCTTCTACGAAGGGGTGCTGGAGGAACTTCTGGAACTCTTCCCCGCCGACGCCGGGCCGTTCTCGCCGTTCGTGCACATCGGCGGCGACGAATGCGTCAAGGACCAGTGGCGGGCGTCGAGGACGGCGCGGGAACAGATCGCGAAGCTGGGGCTCGCCGACGAGGACGCCCTCCAGTCCTGGTTCATCGGACACTTCGACCGCTGGCTGGCCGAGCGCGGGCGGCGGCTCATCGGCTGGGACGAGATCCTCCAGGGCGGGCTCGCGCCGGGCGCCGCGGTGTCGTCCTGGCGCGGCTACGCGGGCGGGGTCACCGCGGCCCGCGCCGGGCACGACGTGGTGATGTGCCCCGAGCAGCAGGTCTACCTGGACCACCGTCAGGACGCGGGCCCCGACGAGCCGGTGCCGATCGGGTACGTGCGCACCCTGGAGGACGTCTACCGCTTCGAGCCGGTCCCGGCGGAGCTGACGCGTGAGGAGCGGGCGCGGGTGCTGGGCACGCAGGCCAACGTGTGGACCGAGGTGATGGAGGACCAGGGGCGCGTGGACTACCAGACGTTCCCCCGGCTCGTGGCGCTGTCCGAGGTCGCCTGGAGCGAGCTGCCGGCCCCCGCCGACCGGGACTTCCCCGGCTTCGAGCGGCGCATGACCGAGCACTACCGGCGCCTGGACGCCCTCGGCGTCGCCTACCGCCCGCCCACAGGGCCCCGCCCGTGGCAGCGCCGCCCGGGCGTCCTGGGCCGCCCGGTCGACGGACCGCCGCCCGCCGTGTAGCCGCGTACCCCGGTCGTCAGCCGCGTACCCCGCTCGTCCCCCGGTGCTCCTCCGCCCCGGGGGACGACCCCTGCCACCCGCGTTCGCTGCGGGCCGAACGAGCCGGGTCATAACGGAACAAGGGCTTCCGAAGGCCCTGATTCCGCGGTGCCACGGTGATTCGGGAACGGAATCGGCCAGGTCCGGGCCCAGGCGGGCGAATGCCTCCTAGCGGACCCCCGTCTTCGGCACCTGCCAAGATGTGCCAGAGTTGCCACGTCCGCCCTGTCAGCACGTACCGTACGGCGCACGGGCGGGACCAGGTGGGGCAGCGGGAAGGGGCAGCCGGTTTTGAGCACGCACGCACCGCAGGCGGCGCAGGCCGTGACGCTGCCCACGACGCTGGACGAGGCCGTGGCGGCCCTCACCGCCATGCCCGCCGCCGTGCCCGTCGCGGGCGGCACCGACCTGATGGCCGCCGTCAACTCCGGGCAGCTCAGGCCCGCCGCGCTGGTCGGCCTCGGCAGGATCAGCGAGATCCGCGGCTGGCAGTACCTGGACGGACACGCGCTGCTCGGCGCCGGACTCACCCACGCGCGCATGGGGCGCCCCGACTTCGCCGCGCTCATCCCGGCGCTCGCCGCCGCCGCGCGGGCCGCCGGACCCCCGCACATCCGCAACGCCGGCACCCTCGGCGGCAACATCGCCTCCGCCGCCCCCACCGGCGACGCGCTGCCCGTGCTGGCCGCCCTGGAGGCGACGCTGATCGTCGCGGGCCCGGGCGGCGCCCGCCGCGAGGTCCCGGTGTCGCACCTGCTGGCCGGCATGGACGTGCTGCGCCCCGGCGAACTCATCGGCTATGTGCGCGTACCGCTGCTGCACGCCCCCCAGGTCTTCCTGAAGGCGACCGGCCGCACCGGACCCGGCCGCGCCGTCGCCTCCGTCGCCCTCGTGCTCGACCCCGCCCGGCGCGGGGTGCGCTGCGCGGTGGGCGCCATCGCGCCGATGCCGCTGCGGCCCCTGGAGGCCGAGCAGTGGGTCGCGCAGCTCATCGACTGGGACAACAACCGCGCGATCGTGCCCGAGGCGCTCAGCGCGTTCGGGGAGTACGTCGCCGCGGCCTGCATCCCCGACGCCGCGCCCGGCGAGGACGGCACCGTTCCGCCGCTGCCGCCCGCGGTACTGCACCTGCGGCGCACCGTCGCCGCGCTGGCCCGACGAGCACTGGGGAGGGCGTTGTCGTGACCGACGACCAGCACGGACAGGGCGGCACGCCCCCGGGCGGCAGCCGCTGGGACCCGCTGCCGCAGGGCGACTACGACGACGGCGCCACGGCCTTCGTGAACCTCCCCGAGGGCGGCATCGACGCCCTGCTGGACGCCATGGAGAGCCCGCTGGCCGCGCCCGGCCACGGCTACGTGCCGCCGCAGATCACGGTCACGCCGGCCACCTCCGCGGGCACCGACCCGGCGGCCACCGGCAGCTGGGCCACGCCCGGCGCCCCGGTCGACGGGGCCGGCTGGCACGACCAGGGGACGGCGGAGCCCGACGCGACGGCGGGCGACCGGTTCGCCTACGACCCCGGCGCGAGCGGGCAGTGGGCCTACGACCCGAACGCGGCCGGACAGCAGCACGCGCAGGGACAGCACCACGCGCACGGCCAGGACCCCGCGGCGCAGCACCACGGGCACGGCCAGGCGCCCGGGCAGGACGTCACCGGGCAGTGGTCGATCCCCGTGGCGGGCGGCGACCTGCCGGACGAGTCCGGCGAGTTCACCACGTCCGCCCTGGCCGAGCAGTGGGGCGGCCCCCCTCCGGCGACCCTCCCGGGCGGCGCCGCCGCCCCCTGGGCCGAGTCCCAGTCCATCGGCACCCCGTGGGGCCCCGGCGTACCGGGCGTGCCGCAGGACCACGAGCAGCAGGGCGGCGCGTACGGGCCGCAGGGCGGCGCCCACCCGGGCCAGGGCGGCGCGTACGGCCACGAGGCCGGCGAACACGGCCCCGCGCCCGAGACGCAGGACCCCGCCGCCCACCAGCACACGGGCGCGCCCGCCGCCGAGGACGCCTCCGCGCACGACGCCCCGCACGCGTCCCAGCCGCTGCCCGCCGAGGAACACCCGGAGCACCCCGGGGCGTCCGGGGCCGAGCAGCCCTGGCAGTCCGGCGACGGTACGGAGGGCGGGAACGGCGCGGCCGGCGCGGACGGTGCCGCCGACGCGGACACCGAGAACGCCGGGGGCCGCGAGCACCCGCACGCCCCGCAGGGCGGCGAGGAGCCCGCCTCCGGGGCGTCCGACGCCGACGGCGGCCCCGCGGACGCCCAGGCCCCCGCCGAGCCCTCCGAGGGGCCCTCGGAGCCCTCCTCCGACGACGACGCGCCCGCCGCGGACGGTCCTGGAGGCCCGGACGGCCCGGAGGCCTCCGA